>JANPJV010000238.1:0-2880 GCA_031425695.1 Rhodanobacteraceae bacterium
GACCTGGGTTTCCTGGCGACCGATCCAGCGCCGGGCAAGTTCTGTTATGGCACGCGGCTGCATCGACTTGACGATGGACGGCTGCTGGTTGCAGCGCTGTTGGACCGCGGCGCCAATCCCGGTGCCGATACCAATTTTGCGGTGCTGCGCTATGCGGCCGATGGTCAGCTCGACGCCAGCTTTGGTGTTTCAGGCATCGCCGAGGTGTCGATCACGAACGGTCAGGACCGACCCTTTGCAATGCTCGTGCAAACCGACGGCGCGATCGTCCTGGGTGGCTTCGCGCCGCTGGGTTCGGGCAATTTTTCAGGTTTCGCGATTGCGCGCTTCAGCGCGGAGGGTCAGCTGGACCTGAGTTTTTCCACTGACGGCATCGCCATGCCGTTTGTCGCCTCCAGCACCGAATTCGGCCAGGCGCTGGCGCTGCAGCCCGACGGCAAGATCCTGTTTGCTGGCAATACCAGCACCAATGGCGGCAGCAGCGCGATCGTGCGCCTGGAAGCCGATGGTGCGCTCGACAGCAGTTTCGGCAACGGCGGTCGCGTCGTCTGGCGCAACGGTTTCCGCAGCGAGGTGCGCAGCCTGGCACTGGCTGACGACGGCGCCATCTACGCCGGCGGTATCGCGATCGATGCCGATGACAGCACCCATATGGCGCTGGCCCGGGTCAGTGCACTCGGCGTCTGGGACTCTAGCTTTGGTCTCAGCGGCCGAGTCTCGGCACCCTTCAATGGGGCAGTGATGACCCGCCAGCTACTCGCTTCGCCTCAACGTTGTGTGGTCGGCGGCACCTGGGCCAACGTCGATGGCATTCCGGGTGTCGGTTTGATCGGCGTCTCGGTGCTGGCGGAGCCGCTGATGCAGGACGGGTTCGAAGCACCCTCGCCGTAGCAGTTCACGGTTGACGGGAGGCGTCCATACCTGTCCCGTGTTGTTTCCAGTCGGCACGGATCGGCCGGCACCTGTTCACTCGCGTGCCACGACACAACGCGTCGTCAGCAGCTTGCGCGTCGTCGGAAAAACGTCTACCTCCACGCCGGGCAAGGTCAGCAACGACTGGCACGCCAGCGCCAATGATGCATCCGCCGCCATGTGATCCGCAGCCGCGGCGCAGGCGCCGAGCAGCAGACGAGCCTGCGGCAGTTTGATGGTTTCCGCCACGATGGTGTCGTCGTCGAGTTCCGCCAACGCGTCTTGCAGCAGCGGTACGGCTTCGCTGCAGCGGTCAGCACCGACGAGAAACGCGGCGAGCGGAAACTTCCAGCCATGCAGGGCAAGCTCGTCGCTGGTGTCGACGGCTTCGGCCATCGCGAGCGCGGCGCGGTAATCGCTCTCGGCGTCCTCACCGGCCCATTCCCTGGTGATCGCGAGTTCCCGCAGGGCCACTGCGAAGGCCGCCGAGGTCTTGCCCTCGCGCGCCTCCTGCATCGCCATCGCCCGGCGTTGCCATTCCACGGCTTCGGCATGTTTGCCTTGTAGCGACAGCGCCGTGGCGAGGTTCTGGTGGCTATGTGCGCCCTGACCGTTGTCGCCGCGTTTGCGTGCGATCACGTTGCGCAGCAAGGTCTCGGCCTCTGCGGCGCGTCCCGCGCGCACCAGGCCATAGGCGAGGTTGTTCATCGCGGTCAGCGTATTGGGGTGATCTTCGCCATCGCTCGCCACCAAGCGCTGCACCACCTCCTGCTGCAACCCGATTGCGCCCGCGTAGTCGCGACGCATGATGCGGATCAAGCCCAGCATATTGAGCGCCTCGCTGACCTTCGGGTGCTCCGGCGACAGGCCGGCGCGGGCCGTCGCCAGCGCTTCCTGCGCGAGCAGTTCCGCCTTGTCGAGACGGCCTTGGTCGGCATAGGTGCCGGCCAGGTCGATCGCGGCGAAGGCGACCAGCGGATGCAGCGCGCCGTAGATCGTGCGGCGGATGGCGAGGGCGCGCTCGAGCAGCGCTATCGCTTCGTCGTTGTGGCCCGAGCCGGACAGATGCACGCCGAGGCTCGCCAGCGTCGTCGCCACATCGGCGTGGTCGGGGCCGAGCACGCGCTCGCGGATGGCGAGCACGCGTCGCAACAGCGCGAGCGCCTCGCTACGCTGACCCATGTCGTCGAGATTGCCCGCGTAGTTGTCCAGATGTCGCGCCGTCTCGACCGAGTCTTCGCCGAAGCGGTTCTGCGCGGCTCGCGTGGCCTCGGAAAACAGCGCGTCGGCCGCCTTGAAATCGCCCCTGGCGCTGCGCAAGGCGGCCAGATGCGCGAGGCTGTCGATGGTGGCCGGATCGTCGTCCGGCAGCAGTGATCGGCGCAGTTCCAATGACTCGCGCAGCATCGGCTCGGCGCGCGCGTAGTCGGCGCGCAAGCGCAGGATGTTGCCGACCTGATCGAGACTGTCCGCGCGGTCGACGGGAGCCCCTTCGGATTGGCGCACCGCCAACGCCTCTTCGGCCGGCGACAACGCGCGGTCGTAGAGGCCGAGCGCGACATAACTGTCGGCCACGGTGCGCAACAGGCGCGCGCGCACCAAAGGTTGCAGGCGCGTCGCCCCATGCAGGCGCGCATTGCCCTGGTCGAGCAGATCCTGTGCGCTCAAACTGGCACCGCGGGCCACGGTGGGATCGGCACCCTCGAACAAGCCGATCATGAACTGCGTCGTCTGTTGCGAGAAATCAGCCTCGCGCGCCTTTGCGCGCGCCTCGCGCAACACCAGCACGATGCCGATCGCCAGTGCCGCGAAGACTGCCACCACGCTCAGCAGCGGCCAGCGATAACGATGCAACTGCAAGCGCATGCGCTCGCGCAGGGTGCCGACGCCACTGCGCAGCGGCCGGCCGTCGAGCCAGTCGCGCAGATCTTCACCCAATGCGGCGGCGCTGGAATAACGATCGCTCGG
>JANPJV010000239.1:0-12266 GCA_031425695.1 Rhodanobacteraceae bacterium
CGCTGCTCCGGCAGCGCCCGCAAATTGATCGCTGCATCGCGCATCGGTACCTCCGTTGCATGTACAGTGGATACACATCGTCCGCGACGGTGTAGCTGTTGTCAACACGGCCTGCCAGTTGGTTCAGCCAAACTGATGCAAGGAGTGGGTGTCCCAAATTCGGTCGGTGTCCCAAATTCAGTCGCTGGCGTTGGCTATTGTCCACTTGCGCCAGTTAGAACATTCCCGCCGAAATCTTCAGTGCTTCGATCTCTTCCGTCGTCGGCAACAGACGCTGCCAGACGCTGCGGAGCGACTGCCGCGTTTGCGCCGGTCGCTAGATGCGTGTTCTCGTCTTTGTCCCACCGAGTTCGCGCCGGCCGTTAGGTAAGTGTCCTTGTTTCTGCGAATCAAGGATTGGATGCCCAGACCTGAACGGTCAGACTGCGGTGGAAACGGATTGGATGTCCAAAACCAAGCACAGAACAAGCAGCAGCGACGCATCCGATCGCGAGGATTGACGCGCTCGGCGACGGCACCATCGCGTGAGATCAGGCCCGGTGTGCCCGGACGACGAGGCGGGTCAGACCGCGACGATCAAGATCGTCACTTCGGCCTTGCCCGAACGCGCACCTGCCTAACTCTGCTTGACGCTAACGGCCACCATCCCTTTTTTGCCTCGTTCCTTGTCAAAGGTGACGGTGTCACCTTGCCGGATGCAGTCGATCAGGCCCGACACATGCACAAAAATTTCTTCGTTGGTGGCGTGGTCCACGATCAAGCCAAACCCCTTGGCGGAATTGAAGAACTTGACGGTGCCGGAGTGCATGCCGCAAAACCCCTTCACCGCTGCGTGATTGGCGAACTTGACAGGAGCCGTGAATCGACCGTGGGGTGTCGCTCCCCACAGGTTCAGCACTGACTGCGCAGTTCTCGGCGCAGCAGACTTCGACGCTGCCTCGGTCACATTGCTGCATGGGTCTGTTGAAGGCGCCGGCGTGGCCGGAGGAGTCGGGGTCGGTGGTTTGGCCGGAACCGGAGCGGGAGGCGGCGTGGCGACCACCTGCGGCGCAACGGTTGGCGCGGGCGGCGGCGGCGGCTTTGTAGCCTCCGGCTTCGTCCCAGCGTCCCCGCTGGGTGCATCGTCGGCCAGGCTTCCGTTGTCGATCAGATCGCTCGCCGCTTCCTCGCTGTCGGCCGTATCCAGCAGCCCGGAGTCCTCGGAAGCGTCGGCGTCAATGCCGGATTCGTCGGCCAGATCGCCTTCGTCGCTTTCGTCAGCAAACGCATCTTCCGCTTCCTCTTCCTCCTCCGGCCCATCGGCCACTTCGTTGCCCTCGGCCTCGGACGCCTGGCTGATGCCAGCGTCATCCTCGGCCGTCTCGCCCTCTGCGGCTAGTTCGTCGGCAACAGACTCATCGTCCAATTCCGCCGTGCCGGCTTCGTCGCCAAAGGCCTCATCAGCGCTGGCGGACTCCTCGCTCAGCTGCATTTCGTCGTCTTCGCTGCCGGAATCATCCTGGGCCCAGGCCAGGGGCGCGAGACATGATCCCAGCAACATCACGATCAGCGCGGTCTTCTTGAGCACGGACGATTCCTTTGTATGAGGGTCTGGAAGTGAGTCTGCGACCCGATGATGCGCCGAGCGCGAGCGCGGGCGAAATGGGCAAATTTGGCGTCCAACCAGACTTCCACGACTGAACCGGGGCGACCATGCTGTCCGCCCAGGTTCCATCGCATCGCACCTGTCGCCAGATTCGTCCCGGCGCTTCCGACCGTCCGAAACTTTAGTTCCCGGTGTCCTGACCGTGAGCCAGACGAACCATCTTGAGCTGCTAGACCAAACCGGTAGGAAAATTCACCCCGGCAAGCGCGGCACGATCACCGGACCGCCACCAGCCGCGCTCGCGCACATTGGATACACACCCGATCGCTGGAGGCGCCAAGTGCTTGCCGTCGGCTCGGACTGCTACCGCGCCATCGGAGGCGCTGAGGCATTGGTAGACAAAGCTGCCGAGATTGGCCAGAGATGGCTCCGCGGCATCGGAATCGCGCGCGCTCTGAAGACCGCGACCGACTTACCTTGCACGGCTGTCCAGGCCCACCGCCCGGCATCCGCCCGCCTTGCGCGCATGATTGAAATCCGTACAAGCGCCGAACGGCCAACCCGCATCACGCCTTCCGCTGAACCTCACCTTCGCAACCTACGGATCCGGGAGCGCTCTGGGCGGCAACCGTTCCTATCAGACGGCGCTACGGGCAGCTGCCATTCCTAGACACTGATTTTTTCGACTGTCCCCGGTTCTTGCCCGTTCCCCGGTTCTTGCCCGTCCCCGGTTCTTGCCCCGTTTTGTCCGTCTCGATCGAGAGAATCCCGACTGTCATGGGTCTCCTCCCGTACTTCTCCTCGCTTCCAAATCTCCGCGGACTTTGGCTCACCAAATCTCGTATCGCTTAATTCATATAGGCGGATACCTGTGCGCTTTTACGTTAAGTTGTGCCTTCAAACGCTTGATGCAACTACGTTCTCTAATTGTTCTCCAGACCTGAACAGTGGACGCGCTGCTTGCTTCACGGCGCCGTCACACGCAGCTGCCACCACCATATCTTGTAGAATTTGCGAAGGGAACTACTACATCTAGTACGAGCGTGCCGAAAGCACGACGTGTACTTCGGGGAGAAGTCAAATGAAATGGTGCAAATTTCTTTTGGTCATGCTGCTGTGCACGAGTGGGAGCGGGAACGCGTTTCAGATCCTGCCCAGGGTGAGCGACGTTGACAGCAAGCTTGCGAAGCACAGCGGCAGCGCCCGAATCTTGCGCATCGAGCAGTACGTCGTCGCCGCTATTGCGATGCTCAAAGGCCCGGTACATGAGTCCATTACGCTCGCTGCATTGGACTGTGTCGTTGAAAGGGGTAGCGAGGCTGATTGTGTAACTCCTGAAAACGTCACCAGGCAAAGGATGATCTTGTACGGCGTGCGATGGCCGGACGATCCGCCATTTTTGCCCGAGTTTTCGCCGTCACTCAAATCGATAGGCTGTTTGAACCATGATTCTGGGATCAGGAAGGGGTCGTCCGCAGTGGGCGCAGACGTCTCTTGACGGCGGGATCGACCTTCACCGATAGACCGTTCTTGTTCCTCCCGGATTCGGGCGAGTAGCTGAGTCGCTGGTTCGTCGTCGGGATTCTGGGCAACAAGCTTTCCCTGCACCGCGAGCCTTAACACCAACTCCCGCAACTTCCCCACCGCCCCCGGAATCTTCGCCAATACCTCAAACTTCTCAAAAAACGTCTCCAGCCTCATTCCACCACTCCAGCGCTCTCCATCAGCGCCCGATACAACTCATCCTTCAACTTCGCCCGCGTCTCGGCAATCTGCGCCAGGAGCTTCTCGTACTCCATCAGCAAGTGCTCGACATCCTGCGGCCCATCGTCTGAGCGGTGCGGATTCTTCAGATCGAGGTTGTAGTTTCCCGCCTTGATCGTTTCGATGGAAACCCGCCAAGCCTGCTCGTTCTCAACGCGCGCCTGAAACCCATCGCGTTCCTCGCCCCACCACGCGCGCTCGCCTTCGAATTCCTCGATGCGAATCGGCTTGCCCTTGTTGTAGCTCTTGGCGCCGGGCGGATACGGATGCTCGTAGTACCAGACGTTGGTGGTCGGCGTTCCTTTGGTGAAGAACAGGAGATTGGTGCGAATGTCCGTGTATGGACTGAAGACGTGCTTCGGTAGGCGGACCATTGTGTGCAAATTGCACTCGGTCAGCAGGGATTCCTTAATTCGCGTTTTAATCCCTTCGCCGAAGAGCGTGCCGTCGGGCAGCACGAGGCCGGCGCGGCCGCCGGGTTTGAGCAACTTCATCAGTAGCACGAGGAAGAGATCGGCGGTCTCGCGGGTTCGGAATTCGGCGGGGAAGTTGGATTCGATGCCGTCTTCTTCCATGCCGCCGAACGGCGGGTTGGTGACGATCACATCCACACGTTCCTTCGGGCTCCAGTCGCGCAGGGGGCGGGCGAGGGTGTTGTCGTGGCGGACGTTGGAGGGAACGTCGATGCCGTGCAGCAAGAGGTTCGTCATGCACAGGACGTGGGGCAAGTGTTTCTTTTCGATACCGGCAAAGCAGTCCTGGATGAAACGCTCGTCGGCTTCCGTGGTCGCCTGTTTGCGCAAGTATTCGATTGCGCAGACGAGGAAGCCGCCGGTGCCGCAGGCGGGGTCGAGCAGGGTTTCGCCGAGGCGTGGATTGACCTGTTCGACGATGAACTGCGTAACCGCGCGCGGGGTGTAGAACTCGCCCGCGTTGCCCGCGGATTGCAGGTCCTTGAGCAGCTTCTCGTAGATGTCACCAAACATGTGGCGGTCGTCGGAGGCGTTGAAGTCGATGCCGTTGATCTTGTTGATCACCTGGCGCATCAACGTGCCGTTCTTCATGTAGTTGTTGGCGTCCTCGAACGCCATGCGGATCAGCGCGGCATTCTTGTCGGATCCGGCGGTCAGGCGCTTGAGGCGCGGTAGCAAGGTGTTGTTGACGAAATCGAGCAGCTTTTCGCCAGTGTCGCCTTCTTCGTCTGTTGCCCAGTTGGACCAGCGCAGATGGTCGGGTAGCGGCGATACATAGTGGTCGCGAATCAGTTCGAGTTCTTTCTCGCGGTCGTCAAAGATCTTGAGGAAGAACATCCAGCCGAGTTGTTCCAGGCGCTGCGCGTCGCCGTAAGTGCCGGCGTCCTTGCGCATGATGTCCTGGATGGTTTTGACGATATTGGAAACGTTGGGCACGGATCAGGCGGCTCGCTGGTAAAGGGCGGTTTCGAGTTGGCGTACGGCGGCGAGATACGCCGGTTTGCCGCCGAACAGTTTGACGATCTCGGTCACGGTGCCAAGCTTGCGGAATGGGTCGACGTTTAGGATATCCAGGGTTTCGACGCTTCCGATGCCGCTGTGAGCGTACTTCTGCAGCAAGGCGTTGAGGACCTCGCGTGCCTTGTCGCCGTACTTGGCGAAGACATTGCGCTTGACCACGCGCTCGGCGCGCTCGCGACGCGTGAGAGGTGGTGCATCGAAGGCCACATGGCACACGAGGTCGAAGGCGTCGTAGTCGCGGCCTACTTGGGCTGCGAGTTCGTCAAGGAATACGCCCTTCGCGGCCAGTTCGTCGAGGATCATCTGTTTGCGTTCGGCATCGTTCCAGACGGTCAGGAATTCGTCGAGTGAGGCGTAGGACTGGCGGACGGCCCTGCGCGAGAAATCCTTGAGCGATTCGGTAATCAGCTTGCCGTGCTCGTCTAGGTAGAGAACGCGCTCGGTGGCGACGCGCACTTCGACATCGCCGACGACGTAGCGCGTGCGCTTGTTGTCGGTCTTGTCGACGTCGTCGATGCCAATGTCGGCGGGTTCGGGCTGATCGGTGCAGTCCGGCTCGTCGGGCGGGACTACCGTCTCTTCCTCGACGGGCTCGTAGATCTGCACGGGCTCCCCATCGAAGTCTGGATCCGCGAACAGCGCGGTCGCGCGCCGAAAATCCATGATCGTGAAGTAGAGCTTGTTGTAGTCCTCGTTGATGCGCGTGCCGCGGCCGATGATCTGCTTGAACTCCGTCATCGAGCCGATGCTGCGGTCGAGGACGATCAGGTGGCAGGTCTGCGCGTCGACGCCAGTGCTCATCAGGCGCGAGGTGCAGGCGATCACGGGATAGGTCTTTTCCGGATCGATGAAGTTGTCGAGCTGCGCCTTGCCCTCGTCGTTGTCGCCGGTGATGCGCATCACGTACTTGGAATTCGCGGCGGCGAGATCGGGGTTCGCGTTGACCAGTGCCTGACGCATGCGCTCGGCGTGGTCGATGTTTTCGCAGAAGACGATGGTCTTGGCGAAGCGGTCGGTCGCGCGCAGGAATTCGGTGATCTTGGCGGCAACGAGGTTCGTGCGCTTTTCAAGGATCAGGTGGCGGTCGTAGTCGCTGGTGTTGTATTCGCGATCTTCGATGTAGGTGCCGAACTTGTCGGTCTTGCCCCATTCCGGGCGCCAGCCGTCGAGGTCCTTGTCGAAGCCGATACGCACGACTTTGTACGGCGCGAGAAAGCCGTCGGAGATGCCCTGTTTCAGGGAGTAGGTGTAGAGCGGCTCGCCGAAGTACTCGATATTGGAGACGCTCTTGGTTTCTTTCGGTGTTGCGGTGAGGCCGATCTGCGTCGCAGTGGTGAAGTAATCGAGCACATGTCGCCAGGAGGCATCGTCCGCGGCACTGCCGCGATGACACTCGTCGATCACAACCAGATCGAAAAAGGTTGGCGAGAACTGCTTGTAAATGTTCTGGTCCTCAGCGGTACCGGTGACCGCCTGATACAGACACAAATAGATCTCGAACGACTTGTCGATCGTACGGTTCGTGATCTTCGTCATCGCTGTGCCGAACGGCTTGAAGTCGTTCGTCTTGGTCTGGTCGGCGAGGATGTTGCGGTCGACGAGGAACAGGATTCGCTTCTTCGCACCCGACTTCCATAGGCGCCAGATGATTTGAAAGGCGGTGTAGGTCTTGCCCGTGCCGGTCGCCATCACCAGCAGGATGCGGTCGGTCCCCTTGGCGATCGCGTCGACCGTGCGGTTGATCGCGATCTGCTGGTAGTAGCGCGGCATCCGCCGCGTGCCGTCGTCGTAGTACTCCTGGGTGGCGATTTCTTCCTGCGCTGGCGTCAGGCCTTTCCAGGAGCGGTAGCGGCTCCAAAGCTCGTCGGGGCTCGGAAACTCGTCGAGCGACAACTCCCGAGTTATCGTGCCGCTGGACTTGGTGCGATCGTGCTCGAGAAAGCCGTCACCGTTGCTGCTGTAGACGAACGGGACATCCAAAATCTCTGCGTAGCCGAGCGCCTGCTGCATGCCCGCGCCGACCGCGTGTGTGTTGTCCTTGGCTTCGACAATCGCGAGAGGCAGGTTCGGTTTGTACGACAGCAGGTAGTCGACCTTCTTCGCCTCACCACGCTTCACCGTCTTACCGCGCACCATGACTCGACCGCGAGTGAAGTAGACCTCCTCGCGGATCTGGGTGTGCAGGTTCCATTTTTCATTGCTCGCACCGACAATTGCCGGCGTGATGAATTTGCTGCGAATGTCGGTTTCGGTGAGGGCTTTCTTGTTCATGCCAACGCCACTCTCCGGGGTTCAGAGCATTGCCGAGGCCGAAGCAACAATGCAAGGAGCGGCGCACTGCAGGGCGGGAAAATGGCTTGGGCGGTTGGGGCCGGTGCGAGACTGGCACTCCGCGTTTTTTCTCCATTCCCCATTCGGGACGAAGCTTACGCAGACAGGTAGGATTCGAGAGGTCGCCGATCGAGTACGAGCAACATGGCCAGCCCGCACGCGCCGCGCAATACCGGTGACCAGAGCCGTCTCGCGGTGCTGATTGACGCTGATAACGCACAGCCCACGGTCATCGACGGCCTCTTGGCTGAGGTCGCGAAGTTCGGTATCGCGAGCGTCAAACGGATCTATGGGGATTGGACTTCCACTAGCCATGCGCAGTGGAAGAAAAGCTTGCTGAAGTACTCGATCCAGCCCGTGCAGCAATTTGCCTACACGACCGGCAAGAACGCCACCGACAGTGCGCTGATCATCGACGCCATGGATCTGATGTACACGCGCCGCTTCGACGGTGTGTGTCTGGTCTCGAGCGATAGCGATTTCACCCGCCTGGCCCAGCGGCTCAGGGAAGAAGGGCTGATGGTGATCGGCTTCGGCGAAAAGAAAACACCTGAAGCCTTCGTGGTCGCATGCGACAAATTCATCTACACCGAAGTGCTGCGGCCGGCAGTCAAGCAAGTCGCCGCGAAGGCGCCAGCGCCTGCAGCCGGGAAACCGGCCACGAGTCCGAAGGCTGCGCCGCCAAAAGGTGAGTCCACGAGCGGCGTGGCAGATCATTCGGCGCTGCCGATTGACTTCATCCTGCAAGCGATCGAGGAGGCCGAGGACGACAGCGGCTGGTCCACACTCGCAAGAGTCGGCGGCTATCTCACCAAGCTGCGACCAGACTTCGATCCGCGCCTGTACGGTCACAAGAAGCTGAGCGAGCTGTTCGAGAAGAATCCAAAATTGTTCGAGCTAGAGGAGCGCTCGCCGCCGGGTAGCAGCATCAGGCATTTTTTTGTCAGGCCTCGCGCTGAGCGGTGAGGCTCATAGGCAGGAGACTTGGTCATCCACTCTGTAGCCCAATTCTGACAAAGGTCTTCGATTTTTCCGGCTGACGCTACGAGGTGTCATCGCCATGACGGTCGCCCACAGCAAGGCCGGGTCGTTGATTGCGACCAGAACCCAAGGGCTTGGTTGCGAACGCATCCACGATGGCACACCGTATCGGCATTGGTAATACATCTGGAGTGCGAGTGATGCGGGTTCTGGTCAAGAAATGGGGCAACATCGCGTCGGTCCGCATACCGGTGTCAGTGATGGACGCGACGCGCCTCAAGCTCGACGATGCGGTCGACGTGCGTGTCGAAGGCGGGCGGATCATCATCGAGCAGATTCGCGTGCAGGCGTTTGAGCTCAGTCAATTGATTGCCGGCATCACGACGGAGAACCTGCACGCCGAAGCTGATTTCGGTCCCGCGATGGGTCGGGAAGCGCCCTAGTGGCAACTGTGCACGACAGACTCCGGGCACACCAAAAGAAAAAGCCGCCCCCAGGCAGCCTTTTCGGAGCAACGCGTCAAGTAGTCCTCGGCCGCTTTGCGGCCTCGGCCAACATGACCTACGTGTCCGCGGTCATGCGGCGCTTTTCTCCTCGTAGGCCGCACGGCGGGTCTTGCTGAAGCGAACGCCAAGGTCTTTGCGGAGGTCGTTCAAGCCTTTGGCACGTCTCGGCCGCTTCGCCGATCGATGGCAGCGGCAGGTCAAGTGCGTTGGCTCGGAGTATTTCCGCGGTCGATGGCGAAGTGCAGGACACTGTATTTTGGCTGATTGCCAAGAAGGACTTTCGATGAGCCAGCCGCGTTCGACGCCTCACCGCCTGCGATCCACGGCGGCGCTGCTTGCCGCGTTCGCGGGCGCACCGCTCGCGTGGGCGGAACCGCCCGCTTTCGATCGCCCCGGCGTCGGCTTTGCGTCGGCGGTGCTGCCTGCGGGCGCGTTCGCCTGGGAGCAGGGGCTGCCCGCGTTCGAACGCGATAGCGAGGGCGGTCTGCGCAGCACGAGCTACACCGCCGACACACTGTTCCGCTACGGATTGACCGAGACGTTCGAGGTGCAACTCGCCGGCTCGGCGTTCAACCGCACGACGATTCGTGGCCCCGGATTCCGCACGCACGCAACGGGGGCCGGCGACACTGCGATCGCGGGCAAGTGGGCGCCCGCGCTCAATGGCCAAACGACCACGCTGGCGCTGCTCGGCGCGGTGAGCTTCGACAGCGGGTCGGACGACTTCACGAACGCGCAGACCGTCACCTCGTTCGGCGCCGCCGCGACACGCGACCTCGGCGACAGCCGCTCGCTCGGCTTCTACGCCAACGTCGACCACGCTGGTGGCGAGAACACCTGGACGGCATCGACGAGTTTCGGTTTCCCGGTGCGTGGCGACATCGGCGGCTATGTCGAACTCGCGCGCATCACGGGCGGCGGATCGTCCGCATCGCTGGCTGGCGCGGGCATGACCTGGATGCTGCACGAGCGCGTGCAGTTCGACCTCAGCTTCGACGCCGGCCTTAACCGCAATAGCCCCGACGTGCTCGCGGGATTTGGCGTTTCGGTGTTCTGGGAGTAGGGCTGCGGCGGCGAGCCACCGGGGGGACGGCTCGAAGAGCGGCGCCCTCGCGAATACACAAAGAGAAAAAGCCGCTCCAGGCGGCCTTTCTTTGTTGTTCGTCAAGTAGTCCTCAGTCGCTGCGCGACTTCGGCCAACATGACCTACGAAAGCGCTATGCGGCGCGCTTTCTCCTCGTTGGCCGCACGGCGGGTCTTGGTGAAGCGGATTCCGAGTTCCTTGCGGAAGTCGTGCAAGCCTTCCGGAACGGCCGATCTCCTTGAGAGGTCAGATTGCGATATCCAAAAAATCCCGTACTGCTGCGCGCTTGAGGTTGTCACTAGGGTGCCGGTCGAGCGCGACGTGTTGGAGCAGCCTCGTCCGCCAACGCCGAAGGTCGCGACTAGGCGGCGCCCGCAACTCCCAACACCACTCACTCAATCACATACAAACTCGCACACCCGTAATCAGTCAGCACCCCAAGCCATCCGCCGACCCAAGCAATCGCACAAGTGCGCATGATGTCGTCGAGACGGAAGCGCAGGAGGGATCGTTGCGTGGCGAAGTCGAAGATCTCCACCTGCTGGGCATTGGTAATGGTGATGCGCATGCTTGGTGTTTGCAGCGAGAGGAGTCGCAAGAATGATCGCGATTCGCTTCGTTCCCGCGGAGGGTTTCGGTTGTTGCTCTGCAACTGCATACTTTCAAAGCAGCGCCAGCCGAGGCGCACGCCAGGCCAGCGAGTCAGGAGGCTGCTTTGCAGCACGTCTCGGACATGTTTCGCCGCGTCGGGTTCACGGCGCTCGGGTGGGTATTGCTGCTGGCGCTGTTGCCGATGGCGCTGGTCGCGCAGAGCCCCAACGATGGCTACGACCCGAACGCGAATGGCGATGTCTTCGCGCTGGCGGTGCAGCCCGATGGCAAGACCCTGGTCGGCGGCGACTTCACCACGATCGCGGGTGCGGCCCGCAGTCGCATCGCGCGGCTCAATGCCGACGGCAGCCTGGATGCCGGCTTTGCCGCCACTGCAGTAGACGGCAGCGTCCGGACTATCGCTGTGCAGCCGGACGGGCGGATCGTGATCGGGGGCGGCTTTCTCCAAGTCGGCGGGGCCGCCCGTAACCGCATCGCGCGGCTCAATGCCGACGGCACGCTCGACACCGCGTTCAATCCGGATGCGGACAACCTCGTCTTCGCGCTGGCCGTGCAGCCCGATGGCAAGTTGGTGCTCGGCAGATTTTTCACCGCGATCGGCGGGCAGACCCGCAACCGCATCGCGCGGCTCAATGTCGACGGCAGTCTCGATACCGCGTTCAACCCGAATGCGAACAACTTCGTCTTGGCGCTGGCCGTCCAGGCCGATGGCAAACTGGTGGTCGGCGGCACTTTCGACACGCTCGGCGGGCAGCCCCGCAACCGCATCGCGCGGCTCAATGCCGACGGCAGTCTCGACACCGCGTTCAATCCGAATGCGAACAACTTCGTCCGCGCGCTGGCCGTGCAGCCCGACGGCAAGCTGGTGGTTGCTGGTGACTTCACTAACATCGGCGGGCAGGCGCGAAATTCCATCGCGAGGCTCAATGCCGATGGCACCCTCGACGCCGCGTTCAATCCGAATGCGAACGGCAGCGTCAGCGCGCTGGCCCTGAAGCCCGATGGCAAGCTGATGCTGGGTGGTAGTTTCGCGACCATCGGCGGGCAGCCACGCAATCGCATCGCGCGGCTCAATGCCGATGGCACCCTCGACGCCGCGTTCAATCCGAATGCGAACAGCAACGTCGTCGCGCTGGCCGTGCAGCCCGATGGCAAGCTGGTGCTGGGCGGTAATTTCACCACCATCGGCGGGCAGGCGCGCAATCGCATTGCACGGCTCAATGCCGACGGCAGTCTCGATACCGCGTTCAACCCCAATGCGGACAACGTTGTCTCCGCGCTGGCCGTGCAGCCTGATGGCAAGCTGGTGGTGGGCGGTAATTTCACCACCATCGGCGGGCAGGCGCGCAGCCGAATTGCGCGGTTCAATGCGGACGGCAGTCTCGATACCGCGTTCAACCGGAATGCGAACAACACCGTCTTCGCGCTAGCCGTGCAGCCCGATGGCAAGCTGGTGCTGGGCGGCGCTTTCACCACGATCAGCGGGCAGACGCGCAATGGCATCGCGCGGCTCAATGCCGACGGCAGTCTCGACACCTTGTTCAATCCGAATGCGAATAGCGTCGTCTACGCGCGGGCCGTGCAGCCCGACGGCAAGCTGGTGGTGGGCGGTTCATTCACCACGCTCGGCGGGCAGACCCGCAACCGCGTTGCGCGGCTCAATGGCGACGGCAGTCTCGACACCGCGTTCAACCCGGACGCGAACGGCAGCGTCGATGTGGTGGCCCTGCAGCCCGATGGAAAGCTGGTGCTCGGCGGATTATTCACCTCGATCGGCGCGCAGACCCGCAACCGCATTGCGCGGCTCAATGCCGACGGCAGTCCCGACACCGCGTTCAACCCGGATGCGAACGGCGAGGTCATCGCGCTGGCTCTCCAGCCCGATGGCAAGCTGGTGCTGGGCGGTGGCG
>JANPJV010000240.1:0-20133 GCA_031425695.1 Rhodanobacteraceae bacterium
CCGAGTCCCGAGTCCCGAGTCCCGGCTTTTCAATCTGGGCTCACACGCAAGCTTTCTCGCCTTTTGGAGACCCCATGTCGACGCCCGAGCCACTGTACGAAGCACTCGCCACCCAATTGCGCCAGCGCATCCATGTCGGCGCACTGCGTGGTGGCGAGCGTGTGCCGTCGGTGCGGGTGATGAGCCAGCAAGCCGGGGTCAGCATCGGCACGGTGATCCAGGCCTACCAGCAATTGGAGGCGCAGGGCGTGATCGAGGCGCGTCCGCAGAGCGGCTACTACGTGCGCGTCTCCCGGCTGCCGCGCATCGCGGCCGAGCGTGCCCGCAGTGCTGTACGCCCGCGCTCGCTGTCACCTTCCTTGCTGGACCAGGTCCTGACTGTGTACACGCGTAGCGACCTGGTTCCGCTGCACGCCGCGACACCGTCGCCGGCGCTGCTGCCGACCGCGCGTGTCGCCACGATTGCGCGTGATCTGTACCGGCGTATTCCCGACCAGCTCAGCGGCTACGCACACGCGCCCGGCCTGCCAGCGCTTCGCGCGCAGATTGCCGGGCGACTGGCGCTCACCGGCGTCGAGGTCGAGGCGGACGACGTGGTCATCACCGCCGGGGCACTCGAGGCGATCACGCTCAGCCTGCAGGTGCTGACGCGACCAGGCGATGTCGTGATGGTCGAGCGTCCGACCTACTACGGGCTGCTGCAGGCGATCGCGGCGCGCGGGCTCAAGGTCGTCGAGATTCCCAACTGCTGCGACGACGGTCCGGATCTCGAATGCGCGCTCAAGGCGCTGGCGACGCAACCGATCCGGGCGGCCGTCCTGATCCCGAGCTTCTCGAATCCGAGCGGTGCCCTGATGCCCGACAGCGCGCGCAAGCTCCTCGCTGAAGCGTGTGCGCAACGCGGGATCCCGATCATCGAGGACGATGTGTACGGTGACCTGGCGTTCGACGGTCGACGACCAACGCCGCTCAAGGCCTATGATGACGGGCAGGGCGTGATCCTGTGCGGCTCCGCCTCAAAGATCCTTGGGCCGGGGCTGCGCCTTGGCTGGGCGGTCAGCTCGCGCTGGCGCGACGAATTGATTCGCGCCAAATCCTTTACGTCGTGTTCGGCGCCGACGCTGTCCCAGCACGTCACGGCCGAGCTCCTGAGCGGTGCCGGGCTCGACCGCTCACTGCGCCGCCTGCGCATGGCCCTGGCCACGAATGTCGAGAACTTCCACGCCGCGATTGCCGCCGATTGGCCAGCCGGGACCTGCGTCTCGCGTCCGCGCGGGGGCCTGGTCCTGTGGGTGAAATTGCCGATGGGGGGTGACGGTCAACGTCTGTTCGAGCGTGCTCTCGATGCCGGAATCGGTATCGTGCCGGGCACCTTGTTCAGCGCCAGCGGCAGTCACCGCGACTGCGTGCGCTTGAGCTGCGCGGTGCCTTGGGACGAATGCATCGCGGGGGCGTTGCAGACGCTGGGAAGGCTCGCGGAGCAAACGTAAGTCAAGTTGCGCCCGAGTGGTATCGGGTGATGGCGCCTAACCAGTTCGGGCGCCAGGTGACACCCTTTCGACGCCGTGCCGCATGTCTCGTAGCGCCCGAAGAAACGGGGGCTCCGCCTCGGGACAGCGCGGGCGCAACGTGACCTACGTGGGTGCAACCAGTGGCTGCACCCACGGGCGACGATCAGGCGCGCTTGATCAGGCCGATCAGGAATAGCAGGATCACGGCGCCGATGAAGGCATTGATGATCGACCCCACGATGCCGCCGCCGATTGCCAGGCCGAGCATTCCCAGCACCCAGGCGCCGACGAACGCACCGATGATGCCAACGACGATATTGCCGAGCAGGCCGAAGCCGCGGCCCTTCATGACCATCCCCGCGAGCCAGCCAGCGACGGCACCGATGAGCAGAATAATCAGCAAGCTTTCAATGGTCATATTCGATCCTTTGGAATTTTTTCTATGGGAAACGACCAGGCTTCTAGAACCATTGCGGCCGTCGATGACAATGCCACCGGGTCGCTGCCCGTGGCATTGTTAACAAGATGCATGATTAGACGTGGTGGCGATGTGTTGACGGCGGGCCGATAGCCCCTCGCTTGCGGTGGATCTGCGCTGTGCGCTGATCCTTCTGCTATGCCGACGACGCCGATGGCGGCCTGCCAGAAAGCATTGGCACCCCGCGTCATGTAGACCCGGTGAGCGCAGTGCGCCCGGAACGACTCCGCGGTCGATTCCCGGACGCGCCTGTGGCTTACGCGGGCTAGGTTTGATCCGCGCCGCTGATCTCGGCGATGAGCTCGCTCAAGACTTGTTCGGACTCCGAGTTCGCCACCTGGCAGGTACCGGCCGCAGTGTGGCCGCCGCCGCCGTAGCGCAGGCACAGCTGGCCGATGTCGAGCGTGCTCGAGCGATCGATGATGGATTTGCCGATCGCGAATGCGGTGTTCTGCTGGCGCACGCCCCAGATCACGTGGATCGAGACCTTGCACTGCGGGAACATCGCGTACAGGGTGAAGCGATTGGTGGCGTAGATCGGGTCTTCGTCGCGGAGGTCGAGCACGACCAAGGAGCCGTACTGCACGGCGCGCCGCTGGATCTGGGTCTTCGCCAGATCGCGGTGCGCGTGATAGAGCTCGGCGCGCTCGGCGACGTCGGGGAGCGCCAGGATCTGCTCGATATCGTGGTCGCGGCAATAGTCGATCAGCTCCATCATCAGCTGGTAGTTGGCGACCCGGAAATCGCGGAAGCGGCCGAGCCCGGTCCGCGCATCCATGAGGAAGCTCAGGAGCTCCCAGCCTTTGGGGTTGAGGATGTCCTGGAGCGTGAACTGCGCCGAATCGGCCTTGTCGACTGCGTCCATCATCTGCGCGGAGATGCGCGGAAATGCCGCCGCGCCACCGTAATAGTCATACACCACGCGTGCCGCGGAGGCCGCCTTGGGATCGATGATGTGATTGGTGGAAGTTTCGCCGCCCAGGCGGGTGGACTCGCTGGAATGGTGATCGAACGCGAGGTGGCAGCCGGGTACATACGGCAGGTTGGTGGTGATGTCGCGATCGGTAATCGGGACCCGTCCGTCCTGCATGTCCTTGGGGTGGACGAAGCTGATGTCGCTGATGATGCCGCGCTCCCTGAGCAGCACCGCACACACGAGACCATCGAAATCACTGCGCGTTACCAGGCGGTACTTGGAAGCTTCGGCCACGGGTCAATCCTCGTGAAAAGTGAGTTCTTGCTGCGAATTTGATGTCGTCATGCAGATTGCCAAGTGTAACCGCAAGGTGGGGAGACTCCGAGTCCCGAGTCCCGAGTCCCGAGTCCCGAATTGCCGCTCACCCAATCTCGAAGCGATCTCTTCCGCCTTGCTTTGCCTTGTAGAGCGCCTCGTCGGCGCGCCGCAGCAGCTGGATCGGGGTGCTGTCGTCGCCCGGCATGGCCATGGCGACGCCAGCGCTGACCGAGACCCAGCTGCTGGCGTCCGAATACGCGTGGGGAAGGCGCAGCAAGCGCACCTCCTCGATCAGGCGCTCGGCCAGCAAGCGCGCGTCGGCGGGGCTGAGGTCGTACCAGACGACGACGAATTCCTCGCCGCCGTAGCGGGCTGCGCCGTCGAGCGGCCTTCGCACGATACGGCCGATCGCTTCGGCCAGCGCGCGCAGCACGACGTCGCCTTCCAGATGGCCATAGTGGTCGTTGTAGGCCTTGAAACAATCGGCATCGACGATGCACACGGCGATCGGCTTGGCTTCGCGCCGCGCCAGCTTCCACAGACGGTCGTAGTGATCCATGAAGGCGCGGCGATTGCGCATGCCGGTCAGCGCATCGCTCTCGGCGTGGTGGACCTGAAGCTGGTTGTAGAGAAAGTTGTAGCGCGTCGCGTACTCGATGGTGTAAGCGGCCAGGCCGCACATCAACGTCGTTGCCAGCAGGTAATAGGTACGGTGCACGAGCTCGGGCGTCGGCAGCTGCACGGAGCCCATGACGACGACGAAAGTGACCAGGAACAGGGTGGCCAGGATGAGCGCGCGATAGAAAGTCAGTCCGAGCAGGAAGAACCCGCCCATGACGATCAGCAACAAGCCCTCGTAGGGCATTTCGACACCATGCAGATGCGTGTAGCCATACAGGCCAATGCGCACCATTCCGAGCACCAGGATGCAGAGCACGCCGAGCAATGGCAGCCAGGGGCGCCCGACGGCGGTGAAGCTCGCGCCGAAAGTCAGCAGCAACATTGGAAAGGTCAGCGAAAAGTCGGCGCGCAGCAGCGTCTCGGCGATTTCGGGGAATCGCTTCGAGAACGCCACGTCGAAACTGGCGAAGAGCACGAGCGCGAGCGCCAAGCAGATGCGCAGCCGCCGCAGCGTGAGCTCCCGGAAATAGCGTCGGAACTCCGGTTCGAGCTCGCGCGTGAACACCAGCCGCTGGAAGCCGCGGCTGATCTGCCCGGTGAGCGCCTCGATGCGCCCCGCGTTGGCGCGTTGCGTCTCGATCACCGGGCTATCCGGTTGCATTTCGCGCGCTACTGGGCTACGGCGCCGCGCCGGCGCGTCGAATCGAGATAGCGGAAATACTCGGATTCAGCGCCCAGCATCAGCGTGGTGTTGGCGCCGAGCGATTGATAGCTCTCGAGGGTGCGCATGAACGCGTAGAACTCGGGATCCGCGCCGTATGCAGCACCATAGATCTTGGTTGCTTCGGCGTCGGCCTTGCCGCGAAATTCGGCAGCCTGGCGTTCGGCCTCGGAGCGGACGGTGCGCAGCTCGCGTTCCATCTCGCCGAGGATTTCCTGGCTGCGACCCTGGCCCTCCGCGCGGAAGCGCTCGGCGATGCTCTGGCGCTCGGAGATCATGCGGCTCTCGACCTGCGCGCGCACACTGTCGATGTAGTTGATGCGCTTGAGGCGCACATCGACGAGCTCGATGCCGAGTTCCGGGGTCTGCTTGGACGCGGCCAGCTTGATCTCCTGTTCGAGCTGCTCACGGCCCTTTTTCGGCTTCTCGAGGTCGACATCTTCACGCACGGCAAGGTCTTCGCCGAGATTCTTGACGTCGACTGCCCAGTCGCGCGAACGCACAATCTCTTCGAGATCGGTGCCGGAGACGATGTCGCGCACGACCGAATCGATGATGTCGTCGAGGCGCGTTCGGGCCCCGGCCTCGTCGCGCACGGATTGCATGAACTTCAACGGATCGGCGATGCGCCAGCGCGCCGTGGTATCGACGAGAATGAACTCGCGGCCAAGGGTCGGCACCTGGCTGACGTCGCCATCCCAGGGCAGGATGCGCTTGTCGAAGCGGCGCACGTCCTGGATGAACGGCTTTTTCCAGTGCAGGCCAGGCTCGGTGATCACCTCGCCGACCGGCTGGCCGAACTGCACGAGAATCGCTTGTTCGGACTGGTCGACCACGAAGATCGACTTGAACAGCAGTACTACCAGCACGGCGATGACTACATAGAGCGTAATCGAGCGCATCACTTGGTCTCCGTCTGTGGCTGCGGATTGCGGGTACGCAGGTTGAGCAGCGGCAGCGGCCCGTTCTGTCCATCCTCGGCGACGTATACGGCGCCGACGCGCGGCAGCAGCGCATTCAGCGCTTCAAGGTACATGCGCGTGCGCGTCACCTCCGGCGCCTGCTTGTATTCGATGAGGATGGAATTGAAGCGCGCAGTTTCACCGCGCGCCTGGTTGATGCGCTCGGTCGCATAGCCTTGGCTTTCGGCGATCACGCGATTCGCCTCGCCGCGTGCCCGCGGCAGCTCCTGGTTCGCCCGCTTGGTGGCCTCGTTGATCATGCGCTCGCGCTCCTGGCGCGCCTCGTTGACCTCGTTGAAGGCGGGTGTCACCGCGGCTGGCGGCACCACGTCCTGCAGCTCCAGCGTGACCACGTGGATGCCGTTGTCGTACTGGGTCATCGCCGCCTGGATCTCGTCGCGCGCGAGGTTCGAAATCGCCACCCGCGCGGTGGTCAGCACCTCGCTGCCGAGCCGATTGCCGACCACGCGGCGCATCACCGATTCGCTGATGTCGCGCAGCGTGCGTTCGGCGTCGCGCTGGTGGTAGAGAAATTTCACCGGGTCGGAAATGCGGTACTGCACCACCCATTCGACATCGATGATGTTGAGGTCGCCCGAGAGCATCAGCGACTCGTCTGGAAAATCTTGGGTGGAATACTCCGAGCGCTCGTCGCCGGTGCCCTCGGTGCGGAAGCCGAACTCCTGCTTGAGTACGCGTTCGGTCGCCACCAATTGCACGCGATCGACACCGAACGGAATCTTGAAGTGCAGGCCGGGTTCAGTGATGTCGATCACCTTGCCGAAGCGCTTCACTACCGCGCGCTCCTCTGGCTGCACCGTGTAGGAGACGCTGGAGAAGCCCCAGATCACAATGACCGCGACCAGTCCGGCGCCTACCAGCCAACTGGTTGCCCGCCTCGAACCGCCCGGCGGCGGTGGTGCGGCCTTGCCGTTGTTACCACCCTTGCGCCCGAAGGCGAGGAGTTGCGATGCCTTGTCGGCCGGGGTACCCATGGGTGCTGCCTTTACGTGACGGTGGCGTCAGCATACAACTCCGATGATGCGGGTAAGCCCGACCGCAAACGGATCAAGCGAACTATCCGCAGATCTCGCAGATTTGCGCAGACCAGGTGCTGAGTGTTGGGCGGTGAGTCAGCAGGCTCTTTGTTTTTGCTCAAAAATTGGCTGGGTGTCGGGAGTGCGTCGCGGACCAGGTGCTCTCAATCTGCGTAAATCTGCGACATCTGCGGATGGAATGCTTCGTTCAGCTCGGGTGCTCCGCGCGACACCACATCGCCGCCGATGAACAAGTGTTCGCTGACTGCGGCGAACGCCGGCCGCGGACCGGTGCGCGCGATACAATGGGATTCCTCGCGCGGCAGGTCGGCGCGACTTTTCCTTCGGTCCGGAATCCATGCAGCCAACAGCAGCTCATTCCCCCAGCCCACGCCCCGGCAGCGCCGAAAACAAGCTGCGCTTCACTGGCAGCAACGATTTCCATCGCGAGCTTCGGCGCCGCGTCGATGCATTCTTTGCCGACAGTGGCAAGCGCCCGCGCGACAACTGGCAGATGTACCTGAAGACCGCCGTGATTGCCCTTTGGTTCGCAGGGGCCTACGCGTTGCTGGTGTTCTGGGCATCGACATGGTGGCAGGCGCTGCCGTTGACGCTGGCCCTGGCCGGCGCGGTCGGTGCGATCGGCTTCAATGTCATGCACGACGGCGGCCACAAGGCCTATTCGGATCGCCAGTGGATCAATGACGCGATGGCGATGTCGCTCGACCTCGTTGGTGGCAGCTCGTACATCTGGCGTTGGAAGCATTCGGTCTTCCACCATGCCTACGTCAACATCCAGGACTACGACAGCGACGTCGATCTCGGCGTCATTGCACGGCTGTCGCCGCACCAGCCGCACCGCTTCCTGCAGCGCTGGCAGCATTGGTACATCTGGGCCTTGTACGGGATCATGACCATCCGCTGGCAGCTCTACGGCGATTTTCGTGACCTCGTCGCCGGCAATATCGGCGTACAGAAATTCCCGCGCCCGCAGGGTCGCTCACTGCTCACGCTGATCCTGGGCAAAGTCGTTTTTCTCACCCTTGCATTCGGGATCCCGTTGTTTTTCCACAAGTTCTGGGTGGTCGCAGTGTTCTATGCGCTCGCGATGGCAGTGGTCGGCATCCTGCTCAGCGTGGTGTTCCAGCTCGCCCACTGCGTCGAGGAGGCCGAGTTCAAGGGCGTGCCTGAAGACGGCGAGGTGGACAGCGCCTGGGCCATTCACCAGATCGAGTCGAGCGTCAACTTCGCGCGCCGCAACCGCTTCGCCGCGTGGATGCTCGGCGGCCTCAACTTCCAGATCGAGCACCACCTGTTCCCGCGTGTCTGCCATATCCATTACCCGGCATTGTCCAAGCTCGTCGAGGCGACCTGCCACGAGTTTGGCGTGCGCTATCGCGAGCACCGCTCGTTCTGGGGGGGTGTCGCCTCGCACTTCCGCTGGCTGCGCAAGATGGGCCAGCCGATGCCGGCGTAGCAGGGCCAGGAGCACCAGAGCGAGAAGCGCAGAGCCTTATCCGCAGATTAAGAGCCGATTTCGCCGATTAAAAGCGCTGGCCTGCATCCGGCTGTGCTCATGGATGCACCCTGCTACTAATCTGCGAAATCTGTGGATAGGCCCTTGCTATTGCTCTCGCTCCAATGCTTTTCTCACGCGAGCGGCAGATCCTCCAGCAGATGGACCGGCGCCTGCTTGGGTAGCCACACGTGGAAGCTCGCGCCCTGGCCGGCGCGGCCTTCGGCGGTGATGGCGCCGCCGTAGCGCTCGAGGATGCGGCGTACGATGGCGAGGCCAATACCGGTGCCGTCGTAGACTTCGCGGCCGTGCAGGCGCTGGAAGGGCGCGAAGATCTTTTCGCTGAACTCGGCCGCAAATCCGATGCCATTGTCGACGACGTCGATCTGCCATGCGTCCAGGCCATTGAGCTTGCTGCTCTGCACCGACAGGCGGACCTGCGGCGGGCGGTCACTGGCGTGGAATTTGAGCGCATTCGCGATCAGGTTCTGGAACACCTGGCCGAGCAAGCTGGCATCCCCGAAGACGGTCGGCAGCGGGCTCAGCTCGACACTGCCGGCACTGTCGCGCAAGCGCACTTCCAGGTCCTCGAGCACGCCGCGGAGAACAATGTTGAGATCGACCGGGACCAGCGGCCGGGCGTGGCTGAGCACGCGTGAATAGTCGAGCAGGGCATCGATCAGGCGCTGCATGCGCGACACCGCACCGCTCATGCGCTCGAGATATTCCACCCCCTGGGGATTCAGTTGCGGGGCGTGGCCATGGATGAGCCGGTCGGCAAATGCGCGCACCTTGCGCAGCGGTTCCTGCAGATCGTGGGAGGCGATGAAAGCGAAGTCCTGCAACTCGCGATTGCGCGCGCTGAGCTCGACCAGGCTGCGCTTGAGCTTGCGCTCGGCTCGCAGGCGGATGGTGACGTCGTGGGCGAGCACCAGCCGAGCTTGGCGCCCATTGAACATGAGGTCATCTGCCGAAACCTCGACATCGATCAGTTCGCCGTTCTTTTTCTGATGTCGCCACAACCCAAAGGACTTGCCCGGCGGTATCTCGCGCAGGCTGCTTTCAAACGCAGGAATATCCTCGCTTGGTCGGATCTGGCGAATGTCCATCGCCAGGAACTCCTCGCGCGCATAGCCGTAGTGACGCACGGCCGCTTCGTTGACCGTCAGAAACCCGAGTGTCTGGATGTCAAAGGCCCACATAGGCTGCGGATTCGTGTCGAAAAGCAGCCGGTACTGGCGTTCCGAGGCGCGCAGTTGTTCGACGGCGAGACGCCGCTGAATCACCACACCGAGCGATTCTGCCAGCAGTTCTAGACTGCTCGCATCGGCGTTGGAGAAGTGGTTGGGTGCCTGCGCGAAGATCTTGATAGCGCCAAAGGGGCCAGCCTCGGTGCGCAGTACCGTGACCACCATCGAGCGCGCGCCCACGCGCCGGCAAGCGGCCGTGTCGACTCGTGGGTCGACATAGGTGTCGTCGGAGATCAGCGTCTGGTTGAGACGGATCGCTTCACCCGACAGGCTCGAGTCCAACCTCAGCCGCATTCCCTCGAAACCCCGCGCGAGTCCGGAGGTGTGCTGATAGAACATCTCTTCGCCTTCCAGGCGCTCGTACACCGCAGCGTCGGCACCGAGCAGGCGCTGCGCCATGCCGGGCACCATCGCGATGAGCTCGTCCACGCTGGCCTCGGTCGACGTCAGCGTCTGCTGGGCCTCGACCAGCGCCGCCAGGCGCCCGGCCTGGCGCGCGATCTCGAGGTCGGCGCGCTTGCGCTCGCTGATATCGAATGACACCGCCACGTGGCCGATGATGCTGCCGTCGATATCCCGCAGCGGCGAGTTGGTCACCCATGCCGGAAAGCGCGTGCCGTCGCTGCGCTGCATCGGCAGTTCCACACTCCAGATTTCAGTTCTGGAAAATCCGAGGATGATCGTTCGCGCCTGGTCGCGCGCATCGGACGCGATCGTCGCATCGTCGATGTGGCGGCCGACGACAGTGTCGGTTGGCCAGCCGTACAATTCCCCCGCGGCGCGGTTCGCGTAAGTGATTCGGCCATCGACGGCGGTCGCGATGACCGCCTGCCCGATGCTGTCGAGCGCGTGTGCCTGCAGGCGCAGCGATTCCTGGACTTGCCGGCGCTCGGTGATGTCGTGGGAGGTACCGACCAAGCGAACGGCGCGTCCGCTGTCGGGCGCCACCAGTACCTCTGCGGTCTCGCGCACGATGCGCACGTCGCCGCTCTGCCGAACCAGCCGATGCACGATCGAGTAAGTGCCGCGTTGCGCGATTGCTTCCTGCATCGCTTCGCGGATCGACTGGTGCTCATCCGCGGGCACCAGTTGAAAGAAGAGCGCATTGTCCACCGCGACGCTGCTGGGCTCGAAGCCGGCAATGCGATACATCTCGTCCGACCAACGCAGCGGGTTGGCATCGACGTCCTCGAGATTGTCGAGATCCAGCTCCCAGCTGCCGAAATGGCCGACACTCTGCGCCAGCGCCATGCCGGCTTCGCTCGCGCGCAGCGCAGCCTCGGCCCATTGGCGTTGCTGTTCCTTCTGCAGCGACTCGACCGCGAATGAGAGGTCATCGGCGACCGCGACCATGAGCTCGATTTCGTCCTCCTGGAAATATCCGGCCTCACTGCTGAGCATGGCGAGCACGCCGACGGTCGTGCCGCCCACGTTGATCGGAAAGGAACCGCCCGAGCGAAAGCGCATTCCGTCGATGCCCTCGCGCCAGGGCGCCATGCGCGCATCGTTCATGAAATCGTTGCAGACATCGTGGCTCCCGGTGCGAAAGGCGGTCCCTATCGTGCCGTGGCTGCGTGGGCCACCATCAAGCTTGAGCTCGAAATTCTGCAGGAATTGCGAGCTCGCGCCGGCTCCGGTGACGACCCTCACTTCGCGCGTAGCCAGGTCCAGCTCCGTGATCAGTGCCATCTGCATGCCGCCTTCCTCGACCGCGATGCGGCAGGCGCGGTCGTACAGTTGCACGCGATCGCGGATGCGGACCACGGCGTCGCCGATGCGGCTCAGCACCAGGTAGAGACGGTTGATCCGGCGCATGCGCGCATCGCTGCGACCGGCATCCGCCAGCGCGCGCTCGGCGTCGGCCAGCCTCCGGCGCAGTTCAGCGACCGTATCCCCTCCAGTGCTTTCGGGCTTTTCAAGCATCAGCGACCTCGCGCCAGCGGGCCTGGGTAGCAGGCGAGCAGAAAGCTGTTGGACGGCGCTTGCGCGCGCAGCTGCCAAGTTGGCTCATCGTTGGCGGGGTGCGGTCCAGAAGCATTCAAGTTCACCGCGTTGTCGCCGACAAGGCAAGCGCCGGACATTGGAAAGTAGAGTTTTCATGGGTGAATCCCTTCGATCCCGATTTGGACTCCCCCTGCAGGGTGGTCTGGGGTACGCTTGCCCCTCGCACGTGTCCAAACTGCGTTCCCGGAAGTAATCCCGCTCATGAGTGTGAATGTTGCTGCGGTGACGATCCTGATCGTCGACGATGACCCCGATGACCGCCTGTTGATCGAGGATGCTTTTGTCGATTGCTCGATCGGCAATCCGCGCCAGTACCTGGTCGATGGCGAGCAGCTCCTGGATTACCTCAATCATCGTGGAAGTTACACCGATGCCGCGCGCTGCCCGACACCTGGCCTGATCCTCCTCGATCTCAACATGCCGCGCAAAGACGGCCGGGAAGCTTTGCGCGAAATTCGCAGCGATCCCGCTCTGCGGCATATTCCGGTGGTGGTATTGACCACCTCGAAGGCCGACATCGACATCTTCACGAGCTATAGCGACGGCAGTAATTCCTTCATCAGCAAGCCGGCCATGTACACCGCCCTGCTCGATCTCGTCCGCAACCTGAGCGACTACTGGTTGCGCACTGTCAATTTGCCACAACGCGGCGCGTAGGTCGCCGCGCACGCAGCGAAGCGCTCAATGACCTGGGGCGAAGGCGAGCCTTCGGGGTCGCGGCCTACACAACGCGGTTCGGCTGCGCCTCACCACATTCAACGCCGCCACTTTGCGGAAGCTGGACCAGGAACACCGCGCCAGCGCCGGCACTGCCTTCGGCACTGATGCTGCCTCCGTGGCGCTCGACGATGCGCCGCGCGATGGCAAGTCCGATGCCGGTGCCTTCGTATTCGCTGCGACCGTGCAGCCGCTGGAATGGAGCGAAGATGCGCTCGCGAAACTCACTCGCGATGCCGATGCCGTTGTCGGCAAAGCGGAGGGTCCACGCCGGAGCGCCTTGAAGCTCGCTCGGCTCGACACTGATAGTCACATGCGGAGCGACGTCCTTGGAGCTGAACTTGAGGGCGTTTGAAATGAGATTCTGGAATAGTTGCCCGAGCTGGGTGCGGTCACCGAGGATTGTCGGAAGTCCCATGCTCTCGACCTTGCCGCCGGTTTCGCGCAGGCGTTCTTCGAGGTCCTCGAGCACGCCGCGCAGCACCGTATCGAGCTCGACCTTTTCCGGTGCGCGTGGGCGGCTGAGCACGCGTGAATAATCGAGCAGGGCATCGATCAGCCGCTGCATTCGGGTGACTGCACTGGTCATGCGCTCGAGGTACTCGAGGCCGGGGCCTTCCAGCTTGCTGGCGTAATTACTCACCAGACGCTCGGCAAAGGCACGCACTTTGCGCAGTGGCTCTTGCAGATCGTGCGACGCGATGAAGGCGAAATCCTGCAGCTCACGGTTGCGCGCCGACAGCTCCTCCAGGCTTTGAGCGAGCTGGCGCTCGGCTTCCTGGCGGCGGGTGATGTCGCGCGCAACGGCGTAGATGTTCCCCCCCGGCGCCGCGACGGAGGTCCACTCGAGCCAGCGGTAGCTGCCGTCCTGGTGCCGATACCGATTGATGAAGCCAACCAAGCGTTCGCCGTCGATGACCTGGGCCCGGGTATGGCTGGTGAGCTCGCGATCCTCTGGATGCACGAACTCGGCGAAGGGCCGGCTGGTCAACTCTTCCTGCGACCAGCCGAGCACATGCGAAAACGCTGCATTGACTTGCAGGAAGCGCCCGGCCGGGTGCGCAATGCAGAACATTTCCTGCGACAGCTGAAAGAAACGATCGCGTTCCTGCAGTCGTGCAATCAGTCGACTGCGCTCGATGGTGACGGCGAGCATGTGCCCGAACTGCGTCGCAATGGCCTCATCTTCAGCGTTGAAGTCGCCGTCGTTGCGGTCCGACACCTGCATCATTCCAATGGCGGCGCCATCCCTGCCGAGCAGTGGCACGCCCATCCAGCCGCGCAGTGGCGGGTGCGCTTCCGCATGCTCGCCAAATCCGTGCCAGTGCGGGTGCGCCTCGAGCTCCGATGGCGTGAGGCGCAGGATTTGCCCGGAATTGCGCACATGCGTTCCCAGCCCGGCCTTGCCGATCGGCTCTTGCGTGAAATTGCGCCAGGGCGCGTACTTTTCCGATAGCGAAATCGCATTGATCGCCGGTGCCCCATCGCGATCGCGATTGAGGATTATCAGCGACTGATGGCAGCAGAGTGCTTCGCGCAGCGCATTGGCAAGCGTCTGCAGGAGATCTGGATCATCGATGCGCGTATTGGCTGCCAAGGTCGCGGCGCTCAGCGCCTGCATCTGCTCCAGGTGACTCATATGCGCCAGTGAGTCGCGACGTAACTCGTCGCGCGCGCGCAAGGTCGAGATCCCGAATGCGAGATCGTCGGCCAGTTGTTGCAGCAGGTTGAGCTCGTTGGGGCTGACATGCTCGACTTCAGCCGAATACAGCCCGAGCAGACCGAAGGTGTGTCCATCTGTCCGCAAAGGCAGGCAGACCACGGCTCGGTAACCTCGGGCAAGCGCGGCGTCTACGAAATGGAAGCCGATGGCGGTGTCGTCGATGGTCGGCTGCAGCTGTGCCGTGCCGCTGCGGATCGTACGCCCGGCGGGTCCGCGCCCGCTCCGATGGTCCTCGGACCACGACAGCTCTATCTCGGCAAGGTAGCCAAGCTCTGCGCCCGCCACGGCGACGTCCCGGATGCGCTTGCCGGGATCATTCTCCGCGTAACCTACCCAAGCCATTCGATAGCCAGCAACTTCCACGGCGATCTGGCAGACATCGTTCAGCAATTGATTTTCGTCTTGGGCACGAAAGCGCGCATCGCTGCACCGGCTGAGCAACTTCAACGCACGGTTCGTGCGCTTGAGCTCGTGCTGGTTATGCCGCTGGGCGGTGACGTCATTCCCCTGGACGATGAAGCACTCGAGCGCGCCGGCATCATCGCGCACGGCGGTGATGACATTGCTGGCGTGACGCATGCTGCCGTCGGCGGTGTGAAAATCGACATCGAACAGCACCGGGGAGTCGCTCTCGCGCGCTACATCAAATTGCTCACGCCAGATCCGTCGCGTTTCCGGGAGGTGGGTCCACCATGGCGCTTCCCAGAATAGTTCACCAATGATTTGCTCGCGCGTGACCGCAATCATCGGCAGTGGAAGCTCGTTGATCTCCTGGATTCGCCCGGCGGGCGACACCACTGCAATGAACTGGAACTGCAGATCGAACACGCGCCGAAAACGCGCTTCCGCTGCACGGAGGTTTTGCTCGATGAGCTTGCGCTCACTGATGTCCTTGACATAGACAGCGACGCCGCCGGGATTCGGATAGGCACGCACCTCAATCCACCGGTCCAACGGTGAGTAGTAGGTCTCGAAGCTGACGGTCTGCTGGGTAGCTACCGCAGTTTCGTAATGGCCCTTGGCAATCCCATCGGCAGCTTCGGCGGGAAATGCCGCCCAAATGTTGCGGCCAACCAGCTCGTCGTGGGTCCGGCCGAACATTTTTTCGGCCTGCGGATTGAGATACTGGAAGGTCGAATGCACGGACTCGACGATGAACACGGCGTCCGACATGCTTTCGAACACCACACGCATTTCGCGCTCGACCTTGCGCAGGCGCTCGCGCGCTCGTGCAAGCTCATCGGCGTCGGACTGGCCGCCCGACGTCACTTCATCCACGGCATGCTCCCAGGCGTTGCGACGTGCTCATGCGCGGCCGGTGTACTCGCCGGTCTCGGTATTCACCCGCACGATGACCCCGTTTTCGATGTATTCCGGAACCGACACTTCATGTCCGGTGGAAAGCTTGGCCGGCTTGGAACGCCCGGTCGCGCTAGCGCCTTTGACATAGGGTGCAGTGTCTGTGACTTCGAGCTCGACCACCGCCGGCAGCTTCAGGCCGACCGGTTCGCCGTCGATCAAGAGCAGCTGCGTGTCCGGCAGGGCGCCATCCTTCGAGTACAGCGGCAAGTCGCCCACCATGGCCGGCGAGAGCACGAACTGGGTGTAGTCCTCGGCATCCATGAAGACGTAGTTGTCGCCATCCATATACGAAAAGTTTGCATCTCGGCGGGTGAGCTCGACTTCGGTGAGCTCGTCATCTGCACGCAGGCTCAGGTCCAGCTTGATATCGGTCCCGACCTGGTACAGCGCGAACCGATAAGTCGTATTCCCCCCACGCCCCGTCGGCGCACTCCGCTCCAGCTCCTTAACCGTCCAGAACTTGCCCAGGTGCTCGACGACCGTACCGCGTTTGATGTCAGTGGCTTTCAACGGTGTATCCCTTGGATCCAGGTTAGAGACTGACAGTTCCCGTTTGTCCGAAACTGCACTGTTTTTGACGCAAAGGACGCTAAGTAGCAAAGGACGCTAAAAAGGCCAAAGCTCTATTTCGCTTTTTTAGCGTCCTTAGCGGACTTAGCGGACTTTGCGTCAACAGATAGAAACCACGTACGCAGGGCCTACTTCGCCTGCATGCGCACGGCGCCATCGAGGCGGACGGTGGTGCCGTTCATGTAGCGGTTCTGGATGATGAAGCAGACGGCGTCCGCGAATTCGTTGGGGTCGCCGAGGCGGGTGGGGAAGGGGACCATGGCTTCGAGGCTGGCTTTGACGTCGTCGGGCATGCCGCCGGCCATCGGGGTCAGGAAGATGCCCGGGGCAACGGTTACGACGCGGATGCCGAAGCGCGCAAGTTCGCGCGCCATCGGCAGGGTCATGCTGACGATGCCGCCCTTGCTGGCAGAATAAGCGGCCTGGCCGATCTGTCCTTCAAAGGCTGCAACCGATGCGGTATTGATGATCAGGCCGCGCTCGTTGTCCGTGCCGGGCTCGTTGCGCTGCATGAGCTCGGCGCCGGCCTTGGCGACGTTGAAGCTGCCGACTAGGTTCACCCGCACCGTGGTTTCGAACTGGCTGAGCGGCATGCTGCCCTGCTTGCCGAGCACGCGCCCGGCGCCGAGGATGCCGGCGCAGTTGACCACCAGGTTCAGGCCCTGCATATGCGTGGCCGCGATGCCCATGCAGGCAGCGACGCCACCTTCGTCGGTCACGTCCGCGCGCAAGAAGCGCGCGTGCTCCCCGAGCGCATCGACCGCCGCCGCGCCTTTGTCATCCTGCACGTCGAGCAGCGTCACCCGCGCGCCAGAATTCACCAGCCGCCGCGCCACCGCGAAGCCTAAGCCCGATGCGCCACCGGTGATAGCCGCTTTGACTTGATCGAGCTGCATTCAAGGAAATCCTCGCGAGTGGGCCGGGGAGCATAACGGGGGCAGGCTTTGCTTTGCGTGGGTCCGGACCATGTCCGGACGCTTTTTACGCCCCCGGCAGGCAACAGCGTCCGGACAAGGTCCGGACCCACAGTAGCCAAGGCTAACCGCGCAGCTCCTTGCGCTCCCGCCGGAACCGTCGCATGCGCCTGATGAACTTGAGATAGGGCGTGGCCGATGTGAAGTGTTTCCAAGCGCTCCGCTCGAGGAAAAACGACTGCATGGCCTGTGCGTGCGTCGGATAGCGCAGCCAGTCAGGAACCGGCTCGACCAAGCGTCGCAACACCAGCATCGGCCCGGTTCCGCTTGACCCGGCAACCGGCTCGAAGCACGCGCGCAGCGCCATCATCGTCAGCGTCTCGCGAGTGAAGCCGTGGGTGTGACCGAAGTGGAAGCGCGCACTCGGGGTACGTTTCGGATCGGCGATATCGGGTACACCGACATGAAAAATGCCGTCCGCAACCAGAAGCTCATGGACGCGTCGGAAGGCCGCAAACGGGTCGCGCAGATGTTCGAACACATGAGAGGAGGTGACCACGTCGAAGCTGCCGGCATCGACCGGCGCAGTCTCCAGCGTGGTTGCGTGCACATGCGCGCCTAGGCGCTCATTTGCGTACTTGGCAAAGCCCAGGTGCGGCTCGATGCCCTCGGCCCGCCAGCCGGCAGCGTTGGCTGCAGCCACGAAAGCGCCCGTCCCCGCACCGATGTCGAGCACGCGCATGCCGGACTGCACGAACGGCGCCAACAGGCGGACACGCTCGGTCGCCCCGCGGGCATCGCGCAGCAGTGCCTTCGGACGCGGGGTCGAATCGCCGTGGTAGTGCTCGCGGTACTGCTCGCGGTAATAGCGATCAATCTCTTCCGAGGTCGGCATCGGATCGAGAAAGACCAGCCCACAGACAGCGCACAACACATTCGTGAGCGGCATCAGGTAACGATCCCGGCGACCGACCACGGTGCGCGCGCGCCCGCCGCAGAGCGTGCACGGCAGGCTCTCTCCGGTGAAAGAAAACGGTCGCAGACGGCTCAACCAGGAAGGCACGCGCACGCTATGGATCGCTGCTGCAGGGGCGCGAATGCTAGCGCTTCCGCGCCGGGCGCACGAAAAGACAAGCAAAGCAAAGCCATCCACAGATGACGCAGATGAAAGCCAAGAAGAGGCGATAAGAGCGGATGAGAGCGTTTAAGGTCGTACACCGCCCTGGCGTGCTTCGTGGGGCCGGACCTTGTCCGGACGCTTTCGCGGCAGCCGGCACCTCGTTGGCGCACCGATCACCCACGCATGTCCGCTTTAATCAGCTCTCATCGCCTTTGCTCGGTTTTCATCTGCGTCATCTGTGGATGGCTGTTGCTCTGCTGTTGCTCTGCTGTTGTTTTGCCGTCCCGTTCACGTGCGGTCATGGTCAGCACCCCCCTCGGGGAGGTACAATTTATCCCCGGTTTCTTTACGCCGGACTTCTCTGGATGACCCCCCTGATTTTCGTCACGGGCGGTGTCGTGTCCTCTTTGGGCAAAGGCATTGCTTCGGCTTCACTGGCGGCCATCCTCGAATCGCGCGGTCTGCGCGTGACGATGATGAAGCTCGATCCCTACATCAATGTCGATCCGGGCACGATGAGCCCGTTTCAGCATGGCGAGGTGTTCGTCACCGATGACGGTGCCGAGACCGACCTCGACCTCGGCCACTACGAACGTTTCCTGCGCACCCGCATGGCGCGCAAGAACAACGTCACCACCGGGCGCATCTACGAGAATGTGATCCGCAAGGAGCGTCACGGTGACTATCTCGGGGCGACCGTGCAGGTGATTCCGCACATCACCGACGAGATCAAGACCTGCATCGACCGCGCCACCGAGGGCTTCGATGTGGCGCTGGTTGAGGTCGGCGGTACCGTGGGCGACATCGAATCCTTGCCCTTCCTGGAAGCCATCCGGCAGATCCGCATCGAACGCGGCCCGGAAAAGGCGCTGTTCATCCACCTCACGCTGGTGCCTTTCATCAAGGCCGCCGGCGAGATCAAGACCAAGCCGACCCAGCATTCGGTCAAGGAGTTGCGCTCGATCGGCATCCAGCCGGACGTGCTGCTCTGCCGCAGCGAACAGCCGCTGCCGGAGTCCGACCGGCGCAAGATCGCACTGTTCACCAACGTGCCGGTGGATGCGGTCATCTCGGCGCTCGATGTCGATGTGATCTACAAATTGATCCCGTGGTTTCACGAGCAGAAGCTCGACCAGATCATCGTCGACCGTCTGCGCCTGAAGGCCCACGACGCCGATCTCTCCGAGTGGGAGGCTGTAGTCGATGCGGTGGTCCATCCCGTGGATGAGGTCAATATCGTCATCGCTGGGAAATATGTAGAACATTCAGACGCCTACAAATCATTATCGGAAGCGCTCAGGCATGGCGGACTGCGCCAGCGCACGCGCGTCAACCTGCGCTGGGTCGAATCCGAGCATGTCGAGAAGCTCGGCGTTGAAGTGCTGGAAGATGCCGACGCCATCCTGGTGCCCGGCGGTTTCGGCGAGCGCGGCTTTGAAGGCAAGGTGCTCGCGGCAAGGCATGCGCGGGAGCAGAAGATTCCGTACTTCGGCATCTGTTACGGCATGCAGGCCGCGGTGATCGATTTTGCGCGGGCCATCGGCGGATTCGGGGGCGCGAACAGCACCGAAAACAGCCGCGACTGCGAGCATCCGGTCATTGCCTTGATCACCGAGTGGCGGACCTCGACCGGCGCAGTCGAGCGCCGCACCGAGAATTCGGACCTCGGCGGCACCATGCGCTTAGGGAGCCAGGAATGCCGTCTCAAGCCCGGCACGCTGGCGCGCGAGCTCTACGGCAGCGAAATCATCCGCGAACGCCACCGCCATCGTTACGAGTTCAACAATTACTACCGCCAGCGCCTGGAAGACGCAGGCATGGTGTTTTCGGGCAAGTCCATCGACGACCTGCTGGTCGAAATCGTCGAGATCCCCGACCACCCCTGGTACCTCGCCTGCCAGTTCCACCCCGAGTTCACCTCCACCCCCCGCGACGGCCATCCGTTGTTCGAGGGCTTCATACGCGCGGCCAGGGCGTACCGAGCGGCAAGGGTTGCGAGCTCGGCGGTGCTGGAGGCGACTCGCGCGTAGAAGTGTTTTGTTTTTGACGCAAAGGAACGCAAAGGGAGCAAAGGGACGCAAAGTCTAGCGTCCCTTGGTTCTCGTCGACGCGTTGCGCCCGTGCTGGACCATTGCGCGGCGCCCACTCGGTTCAATAGGTCCCACGTTGGATTCCTTGCTCTTTTTGCGTCCATTTGCCCCCTTTGCGTTCCTTTGCGTCAAAAAATCTCCCCTTGCTACAGAGCGTTCTTGATGAATCTATGCGGTTTTGAAGTCGGCATCGACCGGCCGTTGTTCCTGATTGCGGGCCCCTGCGTGATCGAGTCGATGCAGTTGCAGTTGGACGTGGCCGGGCGGCTCAAGGAGATCACCGGAAAGCTCGGCATTCCCTTC
>JANPJV010000241.1:0-4034 GCA_031425695.1 Rhodanobacteraceae bacterium
CTTGAGGTCTGCTACGGATGTGAAGACCCCGCGGGCGATCACGTCGCGCTCGATCTTGGCGAACCACAACTCGACTTGGTTGAGCCAGGACGAATAGGTCGGAGTGAAGTGCATGTGAACGTTGGGCTGCTCGGCAAGGAACTGCTCGACCTGCTTGGTCTTGTGCGCCGAGAGGTTGTCGGCGATGACATGAATCTCCTTGCCCTTGGGTTGATTGGCAACAATGTCGGTGAGGAAGGCGACGAACTCGGCAGAGGTGTGGCGAGTAGCGGTCTTGCCAATCACTTCGCCAGTCTTGGTGTTGAACGCCGCATACAGCGACTGCGTGCCGTGACGGAAGTACTCGAAGCCATGGCGCTCGGCGCGACCTGCAGAAAGCGGCAGTACAGGGTCCTTGCGGTCCAGCGCCTGGATGGCAGTTTTCTCATCGACGCTGAATACAGCTGCGTGTTGCGGCGGGTTCAGATACAGCCCGATCACGTCGGCAGCTTTGGCCTCGAAATCGGTATCGTTGGAGGCCAGATAGCCTTCCAGCCGATGCGGTTTGATGCCGTGCTTGGCCCAGATGCGGGCGATCGTCATGTGCGAGATGTCGTCGCCAAGTTCGGCGGCGAGCTTCCTTGTGGACCAATGGGTCGAGCCATCCGCGGACTTGTGCTTGGTGGTGCGCGCGAGAACACGCGCCTCCAGCCGATCGGTCACCTTGTACCGCTGGCGGCCCGCATGGCGCGCAAACAACCCTGCGACTCGGTCGGCAGCAAAGCGCTTGCTCCAGCGATCGATGTAGCTATCGCTGCAATCGAGCTTAGTCCGGATTTCCGCCCACGTCAGGCCATCCGCGAGCAACAGGATCAGACGCGCGCGCCGCGCCGAATCGGCTCGCGCTGTTCGCGCACTGGCTTGTCGTTGCAGTTCCATCGCTTCAGATTCGGTCAGCTTCATCGCGCCCTCCACAGAAACGATGATACTTCCCAATTAACCGTTACAGTCCACTAGTTAAGTAAACCTTTATAGTCCAACAACATTCATTAATGCGAGTAGGACGTGTTACTCAAGTGTTGCTTTATTCCTTAAGTTGACCGGCACCATCCAAAATGGCACTACTGATGTAGAGAGAGCCGCCACGAGCTGTGTCTGAGAAATTCAGTCTGAACTCGCCGAACTCTTTGCCACGGATGGCGCGAAGATTTCGCAGCAGGTCGACAGCAGACACGCGCCCGCTGGGGCCAACTCCCGCGCGTGCCCCACGGATAGCCTCTACGGCTACCTGTGCAGTCAAATACCCTTCAAGGGACCGCGTGCTGACTGGCAACATTTCTTCGCTGAAACTGCTTCTCGCCCGATCCAGGATCATGTTGCGAACCAAGGGGCTCGCGCTGCGGCCTGTGATTGGCATGATGGTCGTCAAAGCAAGGCCTCGACTGGCTTCTAACCCCGCCACCTTAACGACTGCAGCCGCATCAATGATCGACGGGCCTATGATTCGCGCGCGTCCGCCTCGACCTCTGTAGCGCTTCACAAACTCCGCAGCAGGAAGCGTTACTGCGGCAAGATATATCACCTGCACTTGCGACGCATTCAGCATCGCGTCAACTGCACGGTCAACCTCGGTGGTTTGGCGCTCGTATGAAGCACGCGCACGTACCTCAAGTTTGCGAGCGGAAAGGGCCTGATCCAAGCCAGTGACGAAATCAGTGCCGAAAGGGTCGTTTTGATAGACCAATCCGAAGTCTTTGATTCCGATGGTAGTCATAACATTGACCGCCCTTTCTGCCTCAGCTCGGTAGCTCGGTCGCAACATAACAACTTCGTTAACGTTGTAGAGGGTGAACGCCCCAGTTGTGGGTGCAAGCAGGGCAGTCTGATGTTTCTTAAGCAGCCCACTGGCGATCAGAGCCTCAGCGTTGGCGGTTCCGACACTGTTGATCAATAGTTTGGCGCCCTCGCCCTCAATCAATTTGCGCGCATTTTCTACGGAAACTTCGGGCTTTTGACTGTCATCCATTACCACGAAACGAACTTTCGGATCTCGAGCGGTTGCGGTCGCGTTGTACCGTTCGAAGTACATCTTGGCGCCCGCGCTTGTTGCCTGCCCGACAACCGACTGACTACCGGTCAATGGAATTGTTTGACCTATGACGATCTCATCGGCTTGCGCAAATGTTGGCATAGCAACTGAGCTTGCAGATAAAGCAGACACCACCCTTATAAAGCGACGACGTTGCATGTTTTCAGGCCTTTGAAATTAAATTGCTGCTACCGCAGATGCCTGGAATCAGGCAGTTCAGTCGGAAGATAGGGCCATCAATGTGGTCCGCTGACTTCCATTCTTAAACAGTTGTGGCAATTTTTCGTCAAAAGGCATTTATGCGATACAGGTAGTTACGCTAATTCCTCCCAATTGGTTCTAGGCTAGAAGCCGCAGCTGGCAGAACGAAAAACCGCGTCAGCACGGGCTGCCCCGCCCGCTCAAAGCGCTCCTTGGGTAGCGATGACCGCTTCAGGTTCGCCCTGCATGACGACGTCGCCGCGCAGCGACCGCTGGGTCACGGCTGCGGGAAGCGCACCCGAAGAGGGCGCTACCGTGCCGGGAAAGCCGCGAGCAGGGACCCTTCAGGGGACAGAGGGTTAGAAGCCCGCTCAGTCGTTAGCTCGCTCCTCGCCGACGGTTGGAGCTCCGCGGGACGCGGCTGACCCGCGGACCTTACCAGCCATACGCCGACGGCGGTCGCGACCAGCAGCACCGCTCCGAGGCGAGCACGACCCTCATGGAAAAAAGAGGGCCTCCGCGCAGCGAGGTGCTCGAGACCCCGTCCTCTTCCATGCTCACATCAACGCTGAAAGGAGCCTGCGCATTAAGGGGCGCGACAGGAGTCGCAAACCCTTCGCGAACGGGGGTCCTTCGCGAGCTGGGATCCGTCATGGGCGCCGAGAGCTCCGTGTCACCCGGGAAGATCCGCGCTAGGAACGACGTCACCTCCGACGTGGTCGTGCTCTCTTCGATCGACTGGATGTACAGCTGCAGATCGCCAGCCATCTGACCCGCCGTGGCATAGCACCGCGTAGATCAGCGCCGCGACCGAGTTCCCTTCAGCTGCAGCCGAAAGGGTGCACGACTTGCTGCTTCATAGTGATCTGGACTTGCAGGTCGAAGCCGAAGTCGTTCCCGCGGACGAGCTCTGTGAATTGCCAACCCTTGGGCCTCTTGGCTCGCAAGCAGTCGTAGGCGTCCTGCCTAATCTCTTGCGAATTCCAGGTCTGCGGCAGTCCTTCGTCGTGTGGCATGTGAGTTTCGCTTCCCTGATGTATTCCGAAGTCTCTCAACCAATGACTCGCTCGTCAACGCGCTGACGCTCTGAGCGGATCACGCCACCCACCGAGCGATGAACGACCTTAGTGCAGGGTGCGCGCTGACCAAGCCAACGCTCCCAATGAAGGCCGCGACGAACACGATACCGATGTCGGCTTGATCACTGCAGCTTTCGCCGACGCCTTCAGCGCCTCCTCGTGCGCGGTCCAGTCGCCGGCTGCGCCCACTCCGCTAAGCGCTCGATGAAGCGGCCATAAATACTGCCCTGCACTAAGCCCTTGGCGGTTCGGGGAAAGCCGATTCTGGCGCTCGTGTGACGTGATGCGTTGCGATTTGTCGATAAGTTACAAAACTATAACAAGGGCGCTTTTGAGCACTCTTGAGCTTGTTGCGCGCGGTTATGTGCAGCTCGCTAAGATCGTTGGGGCAGTAGTTAGCCAGCGCGTGCCGCTTGAGCAAAGCCCACAGATATTCGACCGGGTTCAGATCCGGCGCGTACGGCGGCAGGAATGCGATCTGGATGTGGCCGGCAAGGCTGTCCACATACTCGCGCACCAAACGGCTGCGATGCGCCTTCAAGCCGTCCCAGATCACCAGCAGCGGCTGCTTCAAATGGGCCTTAAGCGCTTTGAGGAATTGGACGATCTCTTCCTTCTTGATGCTGCCCTCGTGCAGCCTGAACAGGCAGCTGGTGCGGCTCAAGCCAGCGATGACCGAGACGTGG
>JANPJV010000242.1:0-43217 GCA_031425695.1 Rhodanobacteraceae bacterium
GACCTTGTCCGGACGCTTTCGGCATTTGTCAGGGAAAGCGTCCGGACAAGGTCCGGACCCACGCAAAGCAGCAGCCGACGCCCGCCACCCGCCACTATCGGCACAGGCCTCGGCCAGGGCGCCTCTCTAGAATCGCGCGCCTCTATGGCTGGCGGCGGTGCGAATGGGCTCGAAGTTGGAATTGCGCATTGCGGTCGCGCTGGCTGCGATGCTGTCAGCCGCGACCGCCGCGTGCGCCGAACCCGGCGTCATCACCGTTGATGGCGTGATCGACGAGGCCGAGTGGGCAGGGGCGACGCTGATCGACGACTTCGTCGTGGTCGAGCCATTTTCGCGCACGGTGCCGGCACAGCCGACGCAAGTGCGCATGAAGTCGACGCCGGAAGGCCTGGCTTTCGCCTTTCGCTGCATCCAGCCGCCCGGCGTTGCGCGGCTGGCGGAGCTCACGCCGCGGGATGCGGATATCCCGGGTGACCGGGTCAACGTCTTCGTCGACTTCAACGCCAACGGCGAAACCGCCTACAACTTCACTATTGGCCTCTCGGGCGCGACGCAGGACGCCACGCTTACCAACGAGAACTCCTACAGCCCGGACTGGGACGGTGACTGGCAGCACGCGGTGAGCGCGGATGCGGACGGCTGGAACGCGGAGTTCCTGCTCCCCTGGTCGATCGCCGCAATGAGCGGTAGCGGAACACCCCGGCGCACCATCGCGCTGATGGTCGACCGCGTGATCGGCAATCCGTTCGAGCGCAGTGGATCGCCGGCAGCGAGCTTTTCGCGCCCGCGCTTCGTGTCCGAGTTCCGTCGCTACGAGATCGATCAGTACAGTGCCAGCGTGCTGCACTTTTTCCCTTATGTGAGCGCAGGCTACGACTTCATCGAGGATGGCCGCGATGCCAAGGCTGGCGTCGATCTCTATTGGAAGCCCTCCGGTGATTTCCAACTGACGGCGGCGCTGAATCCCGATTTCGGCCAGGTCGAGGCCGACCAGCTGGTGGTCAATTTCGATGCGGTCGAGACCTTCTTTTCAGACAAGCGCCCGTTCTTTACCGAAAACCAGGCGCTGTTCGATCTGCGCACGCCCGACAACGGCTTCCTGATCTATACGCGACGTATCGGTGGTCCGGCCGACGACGGCTCAGGCGCGGCCGATATCGATCTCGCGCTGAAGGTCAACGGCTCCGCATTCGGACTCGACTATGGCGTGCTGACCGCGCGCGAGGCCGACCACGCCGATGATCTCGGCAGCCTGTTCTACGCGCAGCGGCTGCTGCGGGCTGGCGACGATCTCTCGCTCGGCTACCTGTCGACCTATACCGACCGCCCCTTTCTCGATCGCGAGGCGCTGGTGCACGCCGTCGATGCCACCTGGCGCGCCAATGCGAAATGGGCGGTAACCGGGCAAGTGATCGCCAGCGATGTCGACAACCCGATCAGGGACAAGCGCGGAACGGGCGCCTGGGCGCGGATCGACTACACCGCGACCCAAGACCTGCGCCAGGAGCTCGAAGTCACTCACTTCGAGCGCAGCCTGGATTTCAACGACATGGGCTTCCAGCGCCGGGCCAGCCTGAACGAGCTAGAGTGGACCATCCAGTACCAGCAGAACATCGCCGATCCGCAGTCGAAGCTGCGCGGGCGCAACACGACGTTCGAAGTGCAGGCGCGCGGCAATGACGAAGGCGACCGGTTGCCCACGCATCTGTTCCTCACTCACCAATGGCAATTCCGCACGGGTGCGTCGCTATTGCTGAGTGGCGAATTGCGATCCGCCGGTTTCAACGACCTGATTTCGCGCGGCAACGGACTGGCTTATTTCCCCACGCGCCAGTTGTTGTACGCCGAGTACACCACCCCGCGCCTTGGCGACTGGCAGTTCGAGCTGCGTGGCAATGCCTACAACGAGGGCCTGCAGCAGGAGGCTTTCCAGGTCGGCCTCGGCACCGCCTTTTACGCCAGCGAAAGCCTGACCCTCGATGGCGATCTCAACTTCGCCGAAAGCCGCGGCTGGCTGATCTGGGACGAAAGCAACCGTTTCGGGGCGTATGCGCGCGAGCAGATCAACGCCAGCGTGAACCTGAACTGGTTCCCGGCCGACCGCCACGAGTTCCGCGTCAAACTGCAATGGCTCGGCATCAACGCCCACGACGCCGTCGCCTATCGCACCGACCCGCGCGGGCGCCTCCAGGCCAGCGGCGAGGAGCTGCCGGACTTCAATATCACCAACCTCGGCCTGCAACTCCGCTACCGCTGGGAATTCGCCCCGCAGTCGGATTTGTATTTGGTCTATGGCCGCGGCGGATTTGTCGAGGAAATCGGAGAGGAACGTGATTTCGGCGAGCTTTTGGATGCCGCGATCGAACTCCGCGATGCCGACCAGTTCCTGGTCAAGGTCAGGAAGCGGTTCTAGGAGCTGGTTTCGGTTTCGGTATTCGGTTTCGGAGAAGGCGAAGCGCCATTTCGTCTTACCCGGTGCCTTTTCCGAAACCGAAACCGACAACCGAAACCATCACTTCCCGCGCGCGCTCAAGTACCCGCGTCCTCTTTCCATCAGCGACACAAAGCCAATCTCGTCGCCTTCCTCCACGCAGCGCGTGAGCTCGTCGACGGCGCGCTTGAGGGCACCGAGGGCTTCGCCGCGGAAGGCGTTGAGGGACTGGATCTCGAAATAGAGGCGCGGGTTTTCGTTGGCGACGCCGCTGGCGATCTTGAGCTGGCGGTCGAAGGTGGTGCTGCTCATCCGGGCGAGCTTCGGTGCGGCTTCGCCGGAGTTGGCGAGCGCGCTCATGAAGGCAATGTTGAGCGCATGGCTCAGGCCGAGTACGTAGGCGATCAGGTGATCGTGCTCGGCGAGCGCCATCTCAACCGGTTGCGCCATCGTCTCGACGAACAGCGCGCGCGCTTCGCGCACAGCCTCGTTCGCGCCGACCGGCATGAAGATCACGTGGCGATCGGACAGCAATGCCGCGTCCGGCCCGAACATCGGATGCACCGAGCAGATCTTGAGGCCAGCCTTGGCGCAGGCGGCGAGACCGTCCTGCACCGGCGTCTTGAGCGAGCCGATGTCGAACACGAGCGCCTTGGGGCGGCGCTCGGCCAGCGTGTGCAGGATGGCGTTGGTGGCGCGCAACGGCGCCGCAACGACGATCAGATCCTGGTCGAGCGCGCTCTGCGCCCAGTCGCCGACTTCCGGCAAGCCATCGGGCGCACCGCCCGGATCGGCGACCTCGACCGCATAGCCTTGCGCGGCGAGAAAGCGCACGAACCAGCGCCCCATGCGCCCATTGCCACCAATGATCAGCGCCCGCGCGCCGTCGCCCTTGGCGCCGAGACGCACGCGATCCTGTTCCTGCGTGGTCAGCGACGACTCGATCAGCAGCTTCAGGACCTGCTCGGCAATCTCCGGATCAAGCCCCGCCGCGTCCGCACGCGAGCGCACGTTCGAGATCACCTCCCGCTCGCGCTGATAGTCCCGCAACTGCTTGCCCTGCGCATGCTTCCACCGCCCGATCTCCGCCACGATCTCCTGCCGCCGCGCAATCGCTCCGATCAGCTGCGCATCGACAAGGTCCAGCTCAGCACGAAGTTCGATAAGCGGACGCATGGGGGCTGAGGCTGTGGATAAGGAGAGCGCGAAGATAGAGCACCAGAGCGCAGAAGCTCTATCCACAGATTACACAGATGAAAGGCGGATTAAGAGCAATGCGTCAGGACCAACTTGCGCGTGGCCACCTGGGGACGAGTCAAACAACCGCACCACGGGCCAAAACAGCTTCAAGGGCCTTTAATCCGCTTTTATCTGTGTAATCTGTGGATAAAAGCTCTCGCTCCTTGCTCTGGTGCTCCTCGTTGTTGATCCGAAGCTCACCCCGCGATGTACTGCGTCAGCTGGGCGATTTCCTTGTCCTGGGCCTGGATGATGTGGCGGACCAAGTCGCCGATGGAGAGCATGCCGACAACTTTGTCGTCGTCGAGGACGGGGAGGTGGCGGATGCGTTTGTCGGTCATGAGGCGCATGCATTCGCGGCTGCGCGACTGCGGGCTGACGGTGTAGAGCGGGGCCGGGGTCATGATCGCGGAGACCGGCGTGTCGCGGGAATTGCGGCCGAGCAGGATGACCTTGCGCGCGTAGTCGCGCTCGGTGACGATGCCGATGAGCTTGCCGCCTTCCATAACCAGCAGGGCGCCGATGCTTTTTTCGGCCATGACGCGGATGGCTTCGTAGACCGGATCTTCAGGTTTCAGGCAGAAGACGTCGGGGCTTTTGTCGGCGAGCAATTGACTGACGGGTAGCATCCCCTGACTCCTTCATTGGCCCCGCGACGGGTGACGCCATTATTTTCATGTCGCGCCGCCTCACGCAAACGTTCTTTCTCAAAGAAGCCTGTGCCTGCATGACCGCATTCTACGTTTCGACTCGCCTCGTGCCGGCATCGGTGATGGGAGCCGCCATGGCCGCGATGCTCCTGTTCCTGGTCATTTCCCCGGCCTTGCGGGCGCAGGCGCCCATGGCCACTCCCGCACCCGAGTGCATTGGCTTGGTGCTGGGCGGCGGTGGCGCGCGCGGCGCCGCCCATATCGGCGTGCTCAAGGTGCTCGAGCGCGAGCGCATTCCCATCTGCCGGGTTGTTGGAACCAGCATGGGCGCCATCGTCGGTGCGCTTTACTCGATTGGTTATCGCGCGGATGAGATCGAGAAGATCATCGCCGAGGTCGACTGGAAGGGGACGTTGTCCGACGACACCCTGCGCCAGGACCAGCCGATCCGGCGCAAGATCGATTCACTGACCTTCGCCGGAGATGGCAACGAAATCGGCTTGCGCGACGGTGCGCTGCAACTGCCGCGGGGCTTGCTGCAGGGCCAGCGCCTGGAAATGTTGCTGCGGCGCATCCTGTTGCCGGCCGCAAACGTCAAGTCGTTTGACGAGCTGCCGATCCCATTCCGCGCGGTGGCGACCGATCTGCTGGATGGCAGTGAAGTCGTGATCGGCAGCGGCAATATTGCCGCTGCTATCCGCGCCAGCATGTCGGTGCCAGGCGTTTTCCAGCCGATCCGCGTGAATGGCCGGTTGCTGATCGACGGCGGCATCGCCAACAACGTGCCGATCAGCGTCGCCCGCGAGTTTGGCGCCACCCGGCTGGTCGTGGTCGATGTCGGGGCACCGGTCTTGCGCGAGGACGAGCTCGACTCGCCGGTCAGCGTGAGCTTCCAGGTCATCAATGTGCTGATGCAGCGGGTCACCGACGCGTCGCTGGCGACACTGACGGTGAACGACGTGCTGATCCGGCCGGAGCTCGGCGACATCGGCAGCGCCGACTTCGTACGCGCGATCCAGTCGGTCCCGCTCGGGGCGGCCGCCGCGGAGACCAAGTTGGCGGCGCTCCAGGTGATGAGCGTCGATGCGGAGAGCTATGCGCGTTTCACCGAAAACCAGCGGATCCATGCACCCAGTCTCAAGCGCATCGAGTTCGTGCGCGTGGTCGAGGAGCGCAGCCGCTCGGCGGGTCTCGTGCGCACGCGCCTCGCTGAGCTCGAAGGCCAGCCACTCGACCTGGCCGCACTCGAGCTGGCCATTGCCAAGATCTACGCCGACGACCGCTTCGAGCGCATCACCTGGCGCCCGGTCGAAGAGGACGGGCGCCATGGCATCGAAGTACTGCCGGTCGACAAGGGCTGGGGCCCGCACTACCTGCGTGCTGGCCTGGGCCTCTCCGATGATTTTGCCGGGCGCAGCGATTACCAGCTCAGCGCCGACCTCACCCTCACCGGCATCAACGAATTCGGCGCCGAATGGCGCACGCGCGCTGATCTCGGCAGCGTGTCCGGCCTGCGCACCGAGTTCTACCAGCCGATCGGCGACCGCCGGGATTTCTTCGTGACCGCCTCGGTTGGCTCGTCGGCACGCAATTACCGCGTACGCACAGGCGATGATGTGCTCGCCGAGTTCCGCCAGGAACGCTACCTCATTGGTCTCGAAGGGGGCTACAACGCCTCCGACGACCTGCAGCTCTACGCTGGCCTCGCCATTGGCCGCGACATTCTAGGTCGCACGATCGGCGGCACCGAATTCCCGCGTGCAACGGAGAGCGATTTCTCGCGTCTCTATGCCGGCGTGCTCTACGACACGCTCGATGGTGCCGGCTTTCCGACCCGCGGCGGGCGCTTGTCAGCCCGCTACAGCTTCTACCTGCCAACGCTCGGCACCATCGACGACGGCCAAGTCGCGCAGTTCAGCTGGGACTACGCGATCAATCGCGGGCGCGGCACCCTGCTCATGGGCCTGCGCGCACAGACAGCGATCGTCGAGAACGATGCTTTTGAAGCCTTCGGCTCCCTGGGTGGGCTGGCTTTCCTCTCCGGCTACGGCGAGCGCGACCTCATTGGCAGCGAAATCGCCCTTGCCCGCGCCATCTACTACCGGCGCATGGACGACTACAGCAAGCTGCTCACCCTGCCCACGTATCTCGGGTTTTCGCTGGAAGCGGGCCAAGCCTGGCCGAGCCGCGACGACGTTAGCTTCGATTCGCTGACCGTTGCCGCCAGCGTCTTCGTCGGCGCCGACACCCTGCTCGGCCCCATCTTCATCGGCTACGGCCGCAACGACGACGACATCGGCAGCTTTTATCTCAACTTCCGGCCGCTGGTGCGGACGCTGGATGAGACGCGGTAGTGAGCGGCGCGAGTCGAATTCGTAGGTCATGTTGGCCGCGTCAGCGGACTACTTGACTCGCTTTCCGCGCAGAGAGCCGTCAAGTAGTCCGCTTCGCGGACAACATGACCTACGTCAGGCCGTGTGACCCTTGGCGTCGTCCTCGCTCAACCGTATTTCGTCTGAAGGAACGCGAACGCCGCCCTTAACCCCTGGCAATCGCCACCCGGCGGTCGACCCGGCCGGCCCTCGCTCCAGCAATAAGTGTCGAGGTGGGCCCAAGGGATTGATTCGGGAACAAAGCGCTTCAAGTACAGCGCGGCGGTGATGGCGCCGCCCATGCGCGAGACGCCGGCGTTGTTGAGATCGGCGATCTTGCTTTCGAGGAGCGGGTAGTAATCCTCCCAGAGCGGCATTTCCCAGAGCGGATCGCCCTGTTCCCGGCCCGCGGCAAGCAGGCCCTGGGCGAGCTCGGGGCGATTGGCGAACAGCGCCGGAAGGTCGGCGCCGAGCGCGATGCGCGCGGCACCGGTCAGGGTCGCGAAGTCCATCATCAATTCGGGCTTGCCCTCGACAGCGCGGGTAATCGCGTCGCACAGCACGACCCGGCCCTCGGCATCGGTATTGCCGATCTCGACGGTGACGCCCGCGCGGGTCGAGATGACTTCGCCCGGGCGATACGATTCGGGGCCAATCGCGTTCTCGACTGCCGGGACCAGAAGGTGCAGGCGCACTGGCATGCGCGTCTCCATGATCAGCTGCGCCAGCGCGATCGCGACCGCGGCGCCGCCCATGTCCTTCTTCATCATGCCCATGCCGTCGGCATTCTTGATGTCGAGCCCACCGGTGTCGAAGCACACGCCCTTGCCGAGAATGGCGATCCGCGGATCGCTCTCGCGCCCCCAGAGCATCTCCAGCAGGCGCGGTGCTCGGTGGCTGGCGCGCCCGACGGCGTGGATGGCGGGATAGTTGTCGCGCAGGAGCTCGGCACCGACGCTGCTCTGCACCTTGCCGCCATGCAGGGTGGCCAAGCGCTCGATCTCGTCCTGCAGGTGGCCAGGACCCAGGTCTTCGGTTGGCGTGTTTACGTAATCGCGCGCCAGGTAGACGGCAGCGACGACGCGCATGAGCTCGACACGCTCGGCTTCTGAATCGATCGCCAGGCGTGCGAGCGCGCGCTGGCCTTTTGGCCGGTAGCGCGTGAATTGATAGGCACCGAGCGCAAAGCTGAGCGCGAGCCGGCGGCGCACCGCGGGCGGCAGGGCTGCCGGCAGGCTGAAGCCCTGCGGCGGCAACGCGACAGCGGCGAGGCCCAGCGACCACGGATCTTCCCAGGAGCGGATCGCCACCACCGCGCGCGTCAGTTCGCCGTCGGCTGCAAACAACAGGCCCTGCGTGTACCGCCGGCCTTCGAAGCGCTGCGCCGCCAGCTGTGTACGCAGTCCCGCATCCAGCGCGTCGCGCCACGCCGCAAACTCGGATTCGAGGACCAGTTCCAGCGGCAACGCACGCGCATCCGCGCCTGTGAGGATCTCTGCGATCGGCAAGTCGGCCACTCCGTTTGCGATAGTGGGCGATTGTAGCTTCGTGGTTGTCGGTTTTCGGTTTTCGGTTTTTGGCGGAGCAGCCCTGCTTCTACCTAAAACCGAAACCGACACCCGACACCAGCGGCCCGGGTTAGCATCGCCCCCCTATGGCCAAGATCATTGCGGTAACCAATCAGAAAGGCGGGGTGGGCAAGACCACCACCTGCGTCAATCTGGCGGCAGCGCTCGCGGAAGTGAAGCGCCGCGTGCTGCTGATCGATTTCGATCCGCAGGGCCACGCGACCATGGGCTCGGGCATTCCGAAGAAGGAGTCGAAGCCGTCCGGTTGTGAAGTCCTGCTCCACGAAGTGCCGATCGAGCAGGCAATCCGCAACATCGAAGAGAACTTCGACCTGTTGCCGGGCAACGGCGACTTGACCGCGGCAGAGGTACGCATGATGCCGATGCCGGGCCGCGAGATGCGCCTCAAGCAGCTGCTGGCGCCGCTCAAGGACAAGTATCACTACGTCATCATCGACTGCCCGCCGTCGCTTGGTGTGCTCACCCTGAACGCGCTCACCGCCGCCGATTCGGTGTTGATCCCGATCCAGTGCGAGTTCTATGCGCTCGATGGCCTGTCGTCATTGATGGACACGATCAAGGCGGTCAAGGCCAGCGTCAATCCCGGCCTGCAGATCGAGGGCCTGCTGCGCACCATGTTCGACGTGCGCAACAACCTCGGCAACCAGGTCAGCAACCAGCTGATCAAACACTTCGGCGACAAGGTCTTCCGCACCATCGTGCCGCGCAATGTGCGCCTGGCCGAGGCGCCGAGCCATGGCCAGCCGATCACCCACTACGATCGCGAGTCGCGCGGTTCGGTTGCCTATCTCGGCCTCGCCGGGGAGATCATTCGGCACGAGCGCGAGCTGGCTAGTCGTCGATCGGTCTGAATAGGTCCATCCTGGACCTGATCGACGCGCTCAACAAAAAATGTCATTTTTGTTTCGCTTCATTTCCGTGGCTATCGCCACTGAAATGGCGGCACATCCTTGTGCCGTATGAATCGAGTCTTGTGAGAGGTTCCAGAATGTCGAAGAAACGAGGGCTCGGTCGCGGCCTGGAAGCGCTGCTCGGCGATGCCGGCCCGAGCGAGAACATTCCGCCGCCGATCTTGAACAGCCTGCCGGTCGAGTTGCTGCAGCCGGGCAAGTATCAGCCGCGCACGGGCATGGATCCCGAGCGGCTGGCCGAGCTCGCCGCGTCGATCCGTGCCCATGGCGTGGTGCAGCCCGTGGTGGTTCGCCGCATCGGCGCCGATCGCTACGAAATCGTCGCTGGCGAACGCCGCTGGCGTGCGGCGCAGCAGGCCGGCCTGCACGAGCTGCCGGTGGTCGTGCGCGAGATCCCGGACCAGTCCGCGATCGCCATCGCGCTGATCGAAAACATCCAGCGCGAGGATTTGAACCCGCTCGAAGAGGCGCAGGCGCTCAAGCGGCTGATCGACGAGTTCGACATTACCCACCAGGAAGCCGCGGATGCCGTCGGGCGCTCACGGGCTGCGGTCAGCAACCTGCTGCGCCTGCTCGAGCTCAGTCCGGAAGCGCGCCGCCTGCTGGAGGAGCGCAAGATCGACATGGGGCACGCACGCGCCCTGCTGACGCTGCCGCAGGCGCTGCAGAACCGGCTGGCCCGGGATGCCGCCGAACATGGCTGGTCGGTCCGCGAGCTCGAGGCGGAAGCGCGCAAGGCGCAGGAACAGCCGAAGCTGAAAGCCGCGCCCAAGCGCGATGCCGACGTCCAGCGGCTCGAGCAGGACCTGTCCGACAAGCTCGCGACCCGAGTCGCCATCCAGCACGGCCGTGGCGGCCGCGGCAAGCTGGTCATCGCCTACAACAGCCTCGACGAGCTTGACGGGATCCTCGCAAAGATTCACTGATAGTGCGGCGTTGCGGGTCCAGACCTTGGTGGGTCCAGACCTTGGTGGTCCAGACCTTGTCCAGACGCTCTTTGTTTGAGGAGGGATCAATTGTCCAACGCCGCCCAAGATACCGACACGGTCCGCCACGAGCCCGACCAGCACCGCTTCGTAATCGACAAGGAAGGCGCGCAGGCGGTGCTCGAATACCGCATGCCGTCGGCCACCATGATCGACTTCAACCATACCTATTCGCCAAACCAGTTCCGTGGCCAGGGTCTTGGCGGCAAGCTGGTGTCGTCCGGGGTTGCCTGGGCGCGTGCACAGGGATACGAGGTGACTGCCAGCTGCAGCTATGCAGCCGCGTGGCTACAGCGCGAGAGAGCGTAGCCCGAACTGCGCGCGGCTTCTTGCGCGCTATCCGGGACGGTGTCACGGGATTTCCCCGGTGAGCCGCTACGCGGGTTCCGCTTGCGAATGTCGGGCTACGACGGCTTCATGCGCGCTGTCCCGGGAGGGTCTCACCAGATTTCCCCGGTGAGCCGCTACGCGGGTTCCGCTTGCGGATGTCGGGCTACAGGGCGCCTCATCGCTCGCGGCGCACGACCTCGTATTCGCCGTCGATGACATTGCCGTCGCTGGCGGGATTGCGACGCATGGGACGCGGCAGGATCGGCTTGCCGAACTTGAAGCGTACATAGGCCGCAGTGCCGAGCAGCGCGGCGACGCCGATCAGGGCCGCGCCCACGAAGAAGCTGAAGACCAGCACCAGCGCGGCCGCTGCGATGCCGACCAGCGCAACCAGCGCGGCCACGACGCGCGTGCCCCAGGGCACCGGTCCACTCAACATTCGCTGATTCAAAGCCTGCTCCAGACATGGGTTACGCCGCTAGCATGCGGGCGACGACAGTAAGCGCGGGTGAAGCGGTGAACCCTATACTTTGCCAGGATCAGGACATCCCCGAAGGCAGCGCCATCGAGCGCGACGATCCGCGCGAGGACGACGGCACCTCGCTGATCCTGCTGCGCGCGGGCGGCAACGTCTGCGCCTACCTCAACAGCTGCCCCCACACCGGCCGCCCACTCAACTGGGCCCCCGGCCGCTTCCTCTACTCCCACGGCCAGCTCGTCTGCGCCGCGCACGGCGCCTCCTTCCGGCCAGAAGACGGTTATTGCATCGGAGGACCGTGCAAAGGCGAATCACTGCGCAAGGTTGCGATCGAAATCGTCGCCGGGGAAGTGCGCTTGGTCATGTAGGAAAAGCGGGTGTCGGTGTCGGTTGTCGGTTTCGGGAAATCAAAAGCAGGGGGTGGTAGGCCCGCAATCGACTTCCGCGCAGCCTCTTCCGACACCGACAACCGACACCGAAACCAAGCTCAGAACACCAGCCGCACCATCACCACCGAAACGATGATGAAGAGGATCGTGAGGGGCAGGCCGATGCGGAGGAAGTCGCGGCTGCGGTAGCCACCGGGTCCGCCGATGAGGGAGTTGACGGCGTTGCTGGCGGTGAGGAAGTTGTTCGATGCGCCGAGCGCGGCGATGAGGGCGAATTCGACCGGATCGGCGTTGGCGGCGAGCGCGATGTTGACCGCCATCGGCACCATCAGCACGGTGGCGCCGACCTGCGAGATGGCCATTGCGGCGAGCGCGGAGACGATAGCCAGCGCGACCTGCATCAGCCACACCGGCCAGTCACCGATGTAGACACTGAGTTCCTGGGCAATGAAGGCGGCGGTGCCAGTGCTATCGATGGCGACCCCGAGCGGGATCAGGCACGCGAGCAGGAATACCGTTTTCCAGCTGATCGCCTTGTAGGCTTCTTCCATGCTGATCACGCCGGTGAGCAGCATGCCGACCGCACCCGCGAGCAGCGCGATCGGCAGCGGGAAATGCCCGACCAGCGCCAATACGAAACCGAGCACGAAGAAGATCAGCGCGTTCCACAGCTTGTGCGGGCGCTGTTCTTCCTTCGGGAAGTCGGTGACGACGACGAAGTCCTTTTCGTGCGAGTGCTCGGCGAGCTCGGGCCAGCCGCTGTGCAGGACCAGGCAATCGCCCGGCTTGACCTCGATGCTGCGGATGTCTTCGCGAAAGACCTCGTCGCCGCGATTGAGCGCGAGTGGCGAAATCCCGTAGCGCTTGCGCAGGCGCAGCTCGCCAATGGTCTTGCCGACGAAGCGCGAGCCCGGCGGCACCACCGCCTCGGAAATGCCGGAGCGGGCCGGATTGAACGCGTCTTCGAGCAGGCGCAGGTTGCCGCTCAGGCGCAGCCCGTGCTGGCGCGCGTACTTTTCGACCGACTCGCGCGCACCGAGCGCGCCGAGCGCGGCGCCGGTGTTGAGCAGGTGGTCGCCTGGCGGGGCTACGCGCAGTCCCTGGTTGTCCTTGACCGCGAGGATCAGCGGCGCGCCGGCGAGGGTTTCTGCGTCCTGGATGCTGATTCCGATGAGCGTGCTGCCGGCATCCACGACGAGCTCGAACATTTCGCCGCGGATGCCATAGACCTGTTCGAAATAGCTCGCGGTGGTGCCTGGGGTGACTGGCAGCCGGTCTTCTTCGGCTGCCAGGCGCGGGCCGGCGTAGAAGCGGAAATAGGCAATCCCGACGAGAAACAGCGCCAGGCCCACGGGCAGCACCGCGAACAGCGGCAACGCGCGCAGCGATTCGGCGCCGGAAGGCAGGTTGCGGTTGGCCGCCAGCAACAGGTCGTTGAGCAGGATCATCGGCGAGTTGCCGACCATGCTCATGGTGCCGCCCAGGACCACGCAGAAGGCCATCGGCATCAGCAGGTGCGCCAGCGGGTAGCCGGTGCGCGCGGCAATCCGACTGGCAACCGGCAGGAACAGCGCGACCACCGCCGGGTTCTGCATGAAGGCGCTGATCGTGCCCGAGACCAGGCATAGCGCGACGAGCAGGCGCTGCTGCTCGCCCTTGGACAGCTTGAGAATCAAGCTCGCGGCGTGTTCCATGACCCCGGTGCGGTCGAGCCCGGCGCCGAGCACCATGACCGCGAGGATCGACATCACCGCGTTCGAGGCAAAACCGTCGAACAGCGCTTCGGCCGGCACCAGCTGGGTCAAGCCCAGCACGACCAGGATCGCCAGCGCAGCGACATCCGATGACACCCACTCACGCACGAACAGGATCACGGTGAGGGCCAGGATCGCCAGCACCAGCGCCATGTCGAACGAGAGCGTCAGCGCCCCATCCATCCCTTGTTGCTCACCCTTGCCGGGCCGGACCCGGATAACCCGATATTAAAAGGATGTTAAGGGGTGTGGTAGGTCATGTTGACCGCGCAGCGGTCTACTTGACGCTTTCCGTTCAAGAAGCCGTCAAGTAGCCCGCTGGCGCGGGCAACATGACCTACAAGAGCAATCCCGGCCTCAAATCTGAAACTTGTCGCGCTCCACCGCGCGTTCCAGGTCTGCCACCACCTCCGTCCGCACATACACCAGATCCCACACCCCGTGCCCGAGCTTGAGGCCGCGACGCTCGAAGTGGGTTTCAATGCGGCCCTCGGGCTTGGGCACGTAGCCGGCTTCACCACCTGTGTTGACGAACAGCGAACTGGGGTCGATGACCTTGCGCATCCAGCGGGCGTACTGCTCCCAGTCGGTGGCCAGGTGAAAATGGCCGCCGGGCTTGAGGCGGCTGGCGATGAGCTCGATGAAATCGGGCTGGACGATGCGGCGTTTTTTCTGCTTCGTTTTCGGCCAGGGATCAGGGAAGTACAGCCGCACTTCGTCGAGGCTTCCGGGCGCGATGCTGGTGCGCAGGACGGCGACGGCATCGGCGCAGATGATGCGCACGTTCTCGATTTCGCGGCCGGTGAGGATGTGCAGCAGGTGGCCGACGCCCGGCAGGTGGACTTCGACGCCCAGGTAATTGCGCGAAGGATCCGCCGCAGCCGCCGCAGCCAGTGCCTCGCCGTTGCCGAAGCCAATCTCCAGCACGACTGGCCGATCTTCCGCGAACCAGCGCGCGGGCTCGTCCAGCGCACACGGCCATTCAATGCCGAAGCGCGTCCAGTCGTGCGTGAGCGCATCGCGCTGGGCAATGGTCATGCGCCCCTTGCGGCGCACGAAGCTCTTGATTGTAGCCGCCAGGTCGCGCGCGACTGGCGGTGTCTCCGCCTCGCTCATTCGATCATTCCGGCGGTCGGCGACGACGCGTTCGCGAAGCGTTTGCGCTCGATGCGGCCGGCCAGGAAGGCCTCGCGCCCGGCCTCGATGGCCTTGCGCATCGCACTCGCCATCAGCACCGGATCGCGGGCGCCGGCGATCGCGGTGTTCATGAGCACACCGTCGCAGCCGAGCTCCATTGCGACGGCCGCATCGGAGGCGGTGCCGACACCGGCATCGACCAGGATCGGGACAGTCTTTTCTTCGACGATCGTGAGAATGTTGTACGGATTGCGGATGCCGAGTCCCGAGCCGATCGGCGCCGCGAGCGGCATCACGGCCACGCAGCCCATCTTCGCGAACTCGCGGGCGACGATTGGATCGTCGTTGGTGTAGACCATCACCTGGAAGCCCTCGCGCACCAGGATCTCGGTGGCCTTGAGCGTTTGCACGACGTCCGGAAACAGCGTCTTGAGGTCGGCCAGCACCTCGAGCTTGACCAGCGCATGCCCATCGAGCAGTTCACGCGCCAGCCGTGCGGTACGCACCGCCTCGTCCGCCGTGAAGCAGCCGGCGGTATTCGGCAGGATCGTGTAGCGATCGGGTGGCAACACATCCAGCAGGTTCGGCTGGCTCTTGTCCTGCCCGATATTGGTACGCCGGATCGCCACCGTCACGATCTGCGCCCCCGCCGCCTCCGTGGCGAGCCGCGTCTCCGTCAAATCCTTGAACTTCCCCGTCCCGGTCAACAACCGCGACCGGTACGACACCCCGGCAATGATCAGCGGGTCATGGATGGAGTCGGTCATGGGCTCAGCCTTGAAAACACAGGCGGGGGAGACTAGCAGTCGGAAGGAGCTTCGATCCGCTGTTGTAGGTCATGTTGCCTGCGACAGCAGGCTACTTGACGTTCCCCACGAAGAGCCGTCAAGTAGCCCGCTGTCGCGGGCAACATGACCTACGTTTGGTGTGCTTCGGCACGCAACCTTTTCAGCGTCGACGCAAAGCGCCAGTTGAGCAAAATGGCGGCCATGGTGAGGCCGGCGATGAAGCCGATCCACAAGCCGGGGGCGCCGCCGCCGAGGGTGAAGCCGAGCAGCCAGGACAGCGGGAAGCCGATGCCCCAGTAGGCGAAGGCAGTGATGATCATCGGGAAGCGGGTGTCCTTGAGGCCGCGCAGGGCGCCGGCGGCGACGACCTGTATACCGTCGGAGAGCTGGAAGATCCCGGCGAGGAACATGAGCTGCACGGCCAGTGGTACCAGCGCTTCGGCCCCGGGGGCGTACAGGCGCGTGATCTGCGCGGCAAAAACGATCATCACGGTTGCCGAGAACACTTGCGTACCGAGCGCGAGGACCAGTCCCGACAGCCCAGCGGCGCGCACGCCCGGGATGTCGTTGGCGCCGCGCGCGTGGCCGACGCGCACGGTGACCGCCTGGGCGAGCCCGAGCGGGATCATGAACGCGACCGAGGCGACATTGATCGCAATCTGATGGGCCGCGGCCCAGTCGCCGCCGATGCGGCCCATCAGCAGCGCGACCACGATGAACAGGCCGCCCTCCATCTGCCAGGCAAAAGCCATCGGCAGGCCAACGGCGAGCAGCGCCTTGATCGGCTCTGCCTGCGGCCGCTCCAGCACCAGCAGCGAGCCGAAGCGGCGGAAAAACTCGGCGCGCTGCAAATACAGCGCCAGGCCGACGCTCTCCAGGAACAGCGCGAGCGCAGTCCCAAGGCCGAGGCCGAAGGTACCGAGCGCTGGAATGGGCCCAAAGCCGAAGGCGAGCGCCCAGGCAATCGGGATCAAGATCATGAGGCCAGCGAACGCCGCAACCATGCCCGGCTTGGTACGCCCAAGGCCGTCGGAAAAGCCGCGCAGCACGAAAAACGCCGCAAGCCCGGGACCGGCAAAACCGACACCCCGCAGGAAGTCGCTTGCATACGGCAGCAGCGCCGCGTCGATGTTGATCGCGACCAGCAGCGCGCGGGCGTTGAAGCACACCAGCATCATCGTGAGCGCCAGTACGATGGCGATCCACCAAGCCTGGCGCACGCGCGGGGCGATTTCGTCGTAGCGACCGGCGCCGAAGAGCTGGGCAACCGTCGGCGTGACAGCACCCAGCGTGCCAATGGTCAGCAGCAGGGCGAAGCTGTAGACCGCACCGCCGACCGCGACACCGCCGAGCTGCGCTGCGCCCAGGCGGCCGGCAATCAGACTGTCGGCAACGCTGATGCCCATCGCGGAGACTTGGCCCACGATCAATGGCGCGGCCAGTCGAAAGGTGGCCCCGACCTCGGCTGCAAAGGGATGGCGATCTACAGGAGCGGACAACATGCGCTTACATCGCGACGAGGGCCGCGTATCTTACGGGTCTTGAGGAAGCTGGTTCCTGGTTCGTGTTTGATCCGCCATCAACCAATACCGCTTTGAGGAAGCTGGTTCCTGGGGTTGGAGTTGACAAGAGCTGAAGACCTACGCCAAACCGACACCGCCTTTGCCCACCAACACCACACCAACGACCAACACCGCCTTGATGCCAACATCGACACCAAGCACCAACACCGCTTTTTTCGGGAGCCACGCATGCCGACCGCGTTAGTGACCGGCGCGACCGGTTTCCTCGGCGGCCACCTCGTGCGCACGCTGGTCGAGCGTGGCATTGCCGTGCGTGCGCTCTATCGCGACGGGCGTGCGCTCAACAAGCTCAAGGATTTGCCGATCGAGCTGCGCCAGGGCGATATCACCCGCCCGGATACGCTCGCGGCGGCGATGGATGGCAAGCTCGACTATGTCTTCCACTGCGCGGCAAGCACGGCGTCCTGGCGGCCGTATTTCGCCGAGCAGATGCGCATCAATGTCGAGGGCACGCGCAACGTCGTCGAGGCGGCCCTGAATGCGTGCGTCGGCCGGTTGATCCATACGTCGAGCGTGGCGGTCTATGGGTTCACCGAGGAGGTCATCTCCGAAGATTCGCCGCACCTCGGCCGCGACTCCTGGGTCAACTACGCGCGCTCCAAGGCGCTCGGCGAGGATGAGGTCCACGCCGGCATCAAGCGCGGTCTGAATGCGGTGATCTGCAATCCGACCCATATCCTCGGTCCGGGTGACACCAACACCTGGGCGAAGCTGTTTCTGCTGGTCGACCAGCGCAAGCTTCCAGGCGTGCCGCCGGGGAGCGGTGCTTTTGTCGACGTGCGCCTGGCCGCAAAAGCGCATCTGGCGGCGGCCGAGCGTGGTCAATCCGGGGAGAATTATCTGCTCGGCGGCGCCGAGGCCAGCTTTCTCGAACTGGTGAACACGATCGGCCATCAGCTCGGGCGCGCCACGCCACGCCGCGCGGTGCCGGCGCCGGTACTGTGCACGCTGGCGCGCGTCTCGGATACCTTCAGCCGCATCACCAAGAAGGAACCGGACATCACGCCGGAGGCGGTCGCCTTTGTCTGCCATCAGATGCACTGCGACATCGGCAAGGCGCAGCGCGAGCTCGATCTCACCATCACCCCGCTCTACCACCTGGTCGCCGACACCATCGCCTGGCTGCGCGAACAGAACCTGGTTTCCCAGGCGTGAGCGAGGCGGCAGGGCCGGCCGAGCGCGGGACCGCCGAAAGCGTCGAGAACGCGCGTGCGCTGCCACCCGTGAGTTCGCTGGTTGCCAGCGCAAGGCCAGCCGCACGGCTCTCGCGGCGCGCGCGGAAGGCGATCGCCTGGCAAGGTCGTGATTGCCAGAACTGCAATACAACGCTGCAGGGCCCGTTCTGCCACGTCTGCGGCCAGCCGGAGCGCACCCCGGTTCGTGCCCTGGTCGCGCTGGGCGGCGATGCGTTCGATTACCTGTTCGATGTCGACTCGCGCCTGCTGCGCACCCTGCGCGACCTGTTTTTCCGGCCGGGGCGGCTGACCGAGGCGTACCTGCGTGGCCAGCGCATGAGCTTCGTACGCCCCCTGCGCATCTACATCGTGATCAGCGCACTGCTGTTCGTAGTGGTGAGCTCGACCAGCAATTTCGATGATGGCGATCTCGAGCCCGGCCCGCTCCCCACCGGCCCGGAGCTGATGTCCCTGCCGGCAGACGCGTTTGCTCCCGGCCCTCCCGCGCCGAAAGTCGCAGTGACCCCGCCACCACGGCCAGATGGCGTGCCGCCGCCGGCGCCGAAATTGTATTCACGCAAACCGATCAACCTGACCATTTTCGACGACCAGCCGTGGCACGCGATCAATAATCCCTTGCACATCCCGGCCCTGCCGCAGTGGGCAAACGAGCAGTTGAACCTGTTCATCGGCACGGTCGTGCAGAAGACCGAGCTCGCCCGCGACAACCCCAAGCGCCTGGCCGCGGAATTCCTGCGCGTGCTGCCGCAGAGCATGTTCGTGCTGCTGCCGATCTTCGCGCTGCTGCTCAAGCTGGTGCTGGTGTTCAAGCGCCGGCTCTACATGGAGCATTTGATGGTGGCGATCCACAGCCACACCTTCATCTTCATGGGCATCCTGGTGGCGATCGGAATGGGCTCGATTGCTTCCGTCTGGCCGACCAGCTGGACCAATTTCTGGGAACTCTTCTCTGGGATCGCAGTCGCCTGGATTCCGATCAATCTCTTTGTCATGCAGAAACGCGTCTATCGACAGAGCTTCTTCGGCGCCCTGTTTTGCGCTGCGATCATCGGCACGCTATACCTGTTCCTGCTGAGCTTCACCGCGCTCGGGGCGCTCGTCCTGAGTCTCGTCAATCTTTGAGCCCTTCATGATCGTCTACGAAGTAAACATCAAAGTGCAGCTCGACGCCGCCGACGAGTACCGCGAGTGGCTCGGCGACCACGTGCGCGAGCTCCTCACCCTCCCCGGCTTCGTCACCGCCGAAGTGTTCATCGCCGAGGCCAGCGCCGACAACACCGGGCAGGAGGAAATCGTGGTCGCCTACCGACTGGAAAGCCACCACGCCCTGCTGCGCTACATCGCCGAACACGCACCCGCCATGCGCGCGCGGGCGGACTCGCGCTTCGGCGGCAAATTCAAGATCAACCGCCGCGTACTCGCGCCGTTCGTGGAGATGCTGCGCACGGATGCGTGAGGCGGCGTGAGTCCGACCTTGCGTCACTGTTTGTTGCTGCCGCGTGGGTCCGGACCTTGTCCGGACGCTTTTCCCACAACCTTGCCTTTGAAGCGTGCGGACAAAGTCCGAACCCGTACGACATGTAGCGTGGCACTGAGCGCGCGAAAGGCATGGTTTGTGCGCGGAACCAATCGGGCCAGCGCCGCGTCGGGCAACGGAGCAACAATTGAGGCGCAGAACAGACGCGTTGTCGTGACACGCGGCGCTGGCGCGATCACTCATTCGCACAAACCGTACACCTCGCGCGCTCAGTGCCACGCTACAACGGACCCTCAGCGCCCGGCCACTGCGTTGCGCAAGGCGACGAGGCCGGGGTTTTTGGCGTCCAGCGATTCGGCGGCGGCGAGCTCTTTGCGGGCGGCGGCGTAGTCCTGGTTGTCGGCGGCGGCGAGGCCGCGTTCGATGTAGGCGGCGATCACGCGGCCGCGCAGCGCGGGCAGGCTGGGATCGCGCGGGGACACGGTTTGCAAGGCGCGCACTTCGCCGTCGGCGCGCGGGATGCGGTTGCCCGTCAAGCTCTCATTGATGCGCTGGCGGAAGGCGGTGGCGAGTGCCTCCATGCCGGCCTTGGCGATAACGCTGCGGGGATCGATCGCGAGCGCGCCGCGGAATTTGTCGTAAGCGGAGTCGCCCGGCGGTTCCATCAGCTGGCCGGCGCTGATCGCGAGCTCACCTTCGCGCACGAGTCGCTCGATGTCGGCAACGGCTTGCGGTGACGGGCCGAGCAGCGCCTGTTCGGCGTCGGCGAGCCGTTCCCTGAGCCCGGGAAGAGCGGCAGCCCGCGGCGCCAGCGCCTGCAAGCGCTGGAGCAAGGACTTGGCGCGCTTGAGATCTCCGCGGTCGAGCGCACCGGTCGCCTGCGTCAGGGCACTGGCGATGACCTGGTCGAGACCGGCGCGGGCGTCGGCGTTGCCGCTTTCCAGCGCGAGGGCCGCCTGGTAACGATCGGCTGCGCTCGCACCACGCGGTTCGACCAGCCGGCCCTGCTGGCGCAGGCGTGCGGCCTCGTTCAGCAGCGAGTCGACGGTCACGACCGGTTTCGGTGGTGGTTCCGGGACCGGGACCAGGGTGGTACGGCGCGCGACGATGCGCGCCTGCAGATCGGCGGCTACGCTCGCGGCCGCGGGCACGGCCGCCAGCTCGCGACGCAGCGCCTCGGCGGCATCGACATCACCCGCCTCCAGGTACGAGCGCGCGCGGCCGCCGAGCGCAGCGGCGACCCGTTCGGCACCGCCGCGAGCCTGCGCGTTGGTCGGGTCGGCCGCGAATGCTGCGGCATAGAGCGCGAGCGCGCCGGTGGGCGAGTCGAGTTGGCCTGCACCCTCGGCGGCCTGCGCGGCCTTGAGGTCCGCGACTACAGCATTCGGCAAGTCATTGCCGGCCGGCGGATCAGTCTCGAGCAAGGCCTGGAACTGGCCGATCTGGTCGGTGAAGCCGGGGATGCCCTGGATACGTTTCAAGACCGACTGAATGCGCTCGGGATCGCGCGGCTGCGCGGCGCCGAGCTCGGCCAGGAGGCGGCGCAAGGTTTCGCTCAATCCCTGGCGGGCGCGCGCATTCTCAGGTTCGAGCATCAGCGCGGAGCTGTAATACGACAGCGCATCGCCCCCCGGCTCGCCCTGCAGCTTGCCGGCCGCCAAGGCGCGATCGCCGAGCTCGACCTCGGTCGCTCTCGGGGTTTCGTCTGGTACCACCAGCCGGGCCAGCTCGGCGCGCTTCCAGTAAGCCCCGGCGCCCAGTGCAAGCAGCAAGACGACGGCCCACAGCCACCCGCGCGAGGACGGACGGGGTGCGACCACCGGCGGCGGCCGCGCGGGCGCTTCGCGACGCGGCACCGGACGGATCGGCTCGCGATCCAGGTCATCGAAGCTGCCGATCTGCGGCTCGGTGCGCACGCCACCCTGGGTGTCGTAGCCCTCGCTGCGGATCGGTGCGAGCTTGCGCGTGGCACTGCCGGATTCGGGCTCGCGCCGCGCCTGCATGCGCTCGGTCGGCGGTAACCCCTGTGCGCGCCGGTTCTCCGCTTCACTGAGCGCGACGTCGAGCTCGTTGCCGGTCTGGAAACGGTCGACCGGCTCCTTGGCCAGCATCTTCTCGAGCACGGCCTGCAGGAAGCGATACTCCGCCGGCAGCTGCGGCAGCGGCGCGGTCATGTGCATGATGCCGACCGCCAGCGAGTCGCTCGCCTCGTACGGCACCTTTCCGGTCAGCAGCTGAAAGAACACCACGCCGAGGCTGTAGAGATCCGCGCGACCGTCGATGGCGCGGCCGCGCAGTTGCTCGGGGCTCATGTAGTGCGGGGTGCCGACCACCGCCCCGGTCTTGGTCATGATGGTGCCGGCTTCGGTCGCGCGAGCGATGCCGAAATCGCCGAGCACGCAGGATCCATCCTCGCGCAGCAGGATGTTGTCCGGCTTGACGTCGCGGTGGATGAAGCCTTTTTCCTGCGCGTAGTGCAGCGCCGAAGCGATCTCGCGGACACAACGGATAGCCGGCTTGAGCGCCAGCGGCGGGCCGTTGCGGCGCATCACCGGGCCGCCCGGCAGGTACTCCATGGCGCAGTAGTGCAGACCCTCGTAGACACCGACGTCGTAGATGCTGACCACGTGGCGATGGTGCAGGCGCGCCGCGATGCGCGCCTCGCGCAGGAAGCGCTCGCCGAAGGTCGGATCCACCAACAAGTGCGGCGACATGATCTTGAGCGCAACCTCGCGCTCCACCGACTGCTGCACGGCCAGGTACACCGACGCCATGCCGCCACGACCGATCGCGTGAAGCGTGCGATATCCGGGAACGTAGGGGACGCTGTCGGCGTTGGTCATTGGCGTGATGATGGCACGATGAACCCGTGGGTTTGGGTTTCGGTTATTGGTTTCGGAAGAGCGCGGTGGTCAATTGTGTCTTTTCCGACACCGAAACCGACAACCGAAACCACCTTTACGCCCGCACAGCCCCCGCGTCGATCACGCGATTCCGCCCCTCGAGCTTGGCCCGGTAGAGGACGGCGTCGGCGTGACGCAGGAGGTCGGCGGCGGCGCGCATGTCGTCGGCCTGGGCGGCGACCCCGATGCTCACGGTGACACGCACGACGCCGGTGTCGATTGGCAGGTCGCGCGCCTGCAGGCCGGCGCGGATGCTCTCGGCCAGCGCCATGAAATCCGGGTGCGAGCGGGCCGCGGAAAAGACCACGAACTCTTCGCCACCGAGACGTCCGGCGACCGTGTCGGGCCCGAGATATTCCTTCACCAGGGCGGCGAACCCAGAGAGCACGCGATCGCCGGCGAGGTGGCCGTGCTTGTCATTGACCGGCTTGAAATGGTCGAGATCAAGGATCATCAGCCGCAACTGGCCGGGCTCGTGGCGGCCGCGGTCGAATGCATGTTCGAGCATTTCGCGCGACTGGCGGCGGTTGTAGAAGCCGGTCAGCGCATCGAACACCGCCTGGTTCAGCAACTCGCGGTGATAGCCGGCTTCAGAGCTGCCGGCACCAAAAAACTTGAGCTCACAGTGGCCGACACGAAGGCGATCGCCGTCGCGCAGGCCGAAGCGCTTGATCTTTTCGCCGTTGACGAAGCAGCCGTTGGTCGAGCGCAGGTCCTCGACGACGAAGCCCAAGCCGTCCCGAAAAATACGGCAATGGCGCCGAGAGACGCTGATATCGCCGAGTACCAGCCCACATTCCTCGGCCCGGCCAATCACCAGCGCCTGGTCCTGCACGCGCGCCTCGACCCCGAGTTGCGCGCCATTGACCACCACCACGCAAGCTTCCTCGGCCTGCACGCTGGCCGCAGCCGGCACGACCACCCGGGTGGTCGTGTTGTTCGGCTTGCGCGGCCGGGTCGCCATCGTTCGTTTACTCGATCTCGCTCTCGAAACCGTCGCCGAAGATGCCGATCAGGTCGGTGTCGGTGCTCTCGTTGTTGCCCAGGAACGGGTCCGGCGCGTTGGCGGGCGGGGTCACCGTCGCGCGGTTGACAACGATCTGCTCGGGACTCGCCTGTACGCTGACAGTCAGCGCAAAGCTCAGGCTGGAATTGGCCGGCAGGCTGACCAGGGTGTCGACCGTGCCGACGCCCGAGGCCGGGCAGCTGGCGCCATTGCTGGCGCTGCAGGTCCAGCTCGCGTTCGAGAGCTGCGACGGCAGGATGTCGTTCACGCGCGCATTGACCACGGCCTGCGGTCCGGCATTGGAGACCAGCAGAATATAGGTGACCGTGGACCCGCCTGGCAGCAGTCGTCTTCCATTGAACTTGACGATGCTGAGGTCGGCTCCATCGACGCTCACCGTGTGAGCTTCGGTGTCCACGCTGGCGTTGAAGTTGGCGTCACCGAGGTAGCGGGCTTCCAGGCTGCCCAACCCCTGGATCTTGGGAATGAAGCTGCAGCTCAGGTTGGGCAGGTCCACGCCACAGCTGGCCGTCCCGTCGGTGATCAGGAAGCTGCCAGTCGGCGTGCCGGCACCCGGCGCCACCACACCCAGGCTCATGGTCACCGTGATCGGCTGGTTGACCAGCGACGGATCCGGCGTATCACTCAGGATCGTGATCAGCGTGCTGGCGCGCTCCACCACGTGCGGAATCACCGATGACTGGCTCGCACCAAAGCTCCCGGTGCTGCCGGGATAGGTGGCGCGCACCGCCGTGGTGAGCGCGCTGCTGGAGACCAGCTGGCAACTGGTGGCGGCGCTGAGATCGATCAGGCAGGTGGCGTTGTCGTGCAACTGACGCACGGTGACGATGCCCTGGGTGACTGGCGCGCCGCCGGCAACAACGTTGACCGTGACCGTATACGGCTGGCCGACGACGGTGGTGCTCGGCGAAATCGTGGCGATCGACGTGGTGGTCGCCACCGTCTGCACGATCTGGTGGGTAGTGAACGCCGAACTGGTGACGAAGGGCGACGGAACGTCCGGGTAGAGCGCGAACAGCATGCGCGTACCCGCCGGCAGGTCGGAAAGGATCTGGCAGCTGCCGCTGGTGCTGTTGGCACTGGCCGACGCCAGGGTCGCCACGCAGGTGTCGTCGGTGCTGTCGGATACTTCGACGGTACCAAGCGGCTTGAACGGCTGTGCGCTGGTGACGCTGACCACCACGGTATAGGGCGTGCCGACTTCGGACGGATCCGGGTTATCGGAGACGATCACGGTCGTGGTCACGTAGAAGCTCAGCTCCGAACTGCGCCCCATCCCGTCAGTCGCAATCGCGACCACGCTGTCATCGCTGGAAAGCGTCACGCCGGCCGGGAAGGTGATGTTCGCGGTGCAGGCGCCGGTGGCGGCGCAATTGGCCGTACCCAGCCAGACTCCGAGCTCGTCCTCCTCGCCGCGATAGAAATCGACGCGCATCGGATAGTTGGAGCCGTTCGAGGCGGTATCGATGCCGAAGCCAAAGCTCGCACTGGCACCGTCCGCGGCACGCGTGTAGCTCGTGAACTCCGGGAAGTTCTGCGGGGTGTCGCCATCGACATCGCCCGGATCGTTCGCATCGCGACCCTCATCGAGAATATCCACGCCCAGCCCGCCGTTGTTGAAGGTGCGATTTACGAGCACGCTGACGTTGCCGCGGGGACCGCCTGGCTTGGGTACGCTGAGCTCGGCGCGGATGCCGGCGCCGATGTTGTTGGCAATGACGTTGGCTTCGTTGCGGGTGGGCCCGCCAAAGACCAGGCGGCCGCTGGCGAGGCGTCCGACGTGGATGCCGTCGCCGGCGTTCCCCATCACCTGGTTGCCCATGCCGACGCCGATGAAGTTGCCGAGCACCGTGGCGCCGCCGAAACAGTCGAACGGCGAGTCACAGTCGAAGGCCACGCCGTGACTGTCGTTGTGGCCGATCACATTGGCGAGATCGAGGGTATCGCCACCGATGACGATGGCCGTGCTCGGCGGGGGACGTTTGTCTGTCGCCAGCGGCGAGCTGCCGACGGCGCGGATGCCACCGGCACCGTTCGGCCGGGCGGACACGCCGTCCTGCGCCGTGCCGATGAGATTGCCGACGACGACGACCGTGCTGTCGCTCGGGGCGTTGCCCATTTCAATGCCGTAGCCATCCGGGCTTCCGGAAATGACATTCATGCGCCGGGCGGTGCCGTCACCAATCTGCACGGTACCGCCGCTGGTTCTAATGCCATTGAACGACAACTGCAGGCCGACTGGCGGCGGCAGCGACCCGTTGGCGCGCAATCCGAGGAAGTTGCCGCCGATATGGGCGTTCGAGTCAGCGCCGCCGTCGGTGCCGATCTGGTAGGAATTGAAGCCATGGATGGCGAGCCCCTCGATCCGCACGGATGCGCCCGGCGCCTCGACGTTGAGACCCGAGAAGGTTCCGCTGGGGCCACCGTCGAGTTCGATCTTGATGATCGCGTTGCTGCCCTGGCCCAGTCCCGGTGCCAACGTGTTTGCCGACGCACCCGGCTGGGTGTAGCCGTCGATGAAGATCGGCGTGGTGAGGTTCGGCAGGCTGGCCGTGGCCGCAATCACGCAGACACCACCCGCACACTGGGCGGCCGGAATGGCAAAGCTGATCGTATCCGGCGCCGGCGTGAACTCGGCCGCCGCAATCGCTTCGCGCAGCGTGCATTCGGCCGCATCACAGGTGCCATCGCCAGGATCGGCAACCGATGTGACCACCGGGTCCACCAGGGGTGCACCGAAGAAACCCGCCTCGGAGCTGCGGCCTTCGTTATCGGTGACGATCGCAGCCATGCGGTCCCCTGAGGACAGGGTCACGCCGGCCGGGAAAGTGATGCTGCCACTGCAGCTGACGCGCAGCGGAACCCCACAGGAACTGGTACCGAGCCAGATATCGTGCTCGTCGCCCGTCTGCTTATAGAAATCGACGCGCATCGGGTAATTGGTACCACCGAATGGCGTGTCGATTTCCCAGGTGATGTCGGCGCTGGTGCCGCCCGCGCCAAGCACGAAGACCAGGTTGTCCGGGAAGTTCTGGCGTCCGTTCGGGCCGTTATCTTCATCACCCGGGTCATTCGGTGTCGGACCGTCGTTGGCCAGGTCGATACCGGCCCCGCCGTTGGTGTTGATGCGATTGACCAGGAACGACATGCGCCCGCCACCGGTGAAGTTGTCGGTCTCGATGCCGTTGCCGGCATTGTGGTGGATCACATTCGCGCCGTTGCGCCCGCTGGAGCCGATCGAAACCTGGCCGCCGGTCAGGTTGGAGATCCCGATGCCGTCGTCCAGGTTGCCGAGTGCCGCACCGAGGGCGTTGGTGCCGATGTAGTTGCCAATGACCTGCATGCCGTCGAAGCAAACGTCGGCCGCTGCATCACAGGACAAGTGGATGCCGTCAGCCGCGTTGCGCGCAATGACGTTGCCGAGCGCCGGCAGGCCACCACCGATGGTGATGCCACCGATGTTCGAGCTGCTGACCGCCTTGATGCCGTGCTGGTTGGGACGCGCCGCGGTGCCGTTGGGCGCAGGTCCGATCAAGTTTCCTTGGATGCTGGCGAAACTGCCTGGACGCCCACTGGCCAACAGCACGCCTTCGTTCTGGTTACCCGAGATGACGTTCATCGAGCGCGCGCTGCCGTCACCGACCGTGAGTCCGGTGCCATCGACCATCAGGCCGACAGCCTGCGTCCCGGCGCTGCCGTCTGCATGCAGGCCAAGATAATTTCCGCCGAGAGTCACGGTCGTGGCTGGGTTGCCGCGTGCCGCGCCGGCACCCGACCAGGTCGCGGTCACATCGAAATTCTGCGGGCCAGTGTCGAAGCCGTAGACGCGTACGAAATAAGTACCCGCAGCCGGCGCGGGGAAGTTGCAGCTTTCATTGCCGCTGCCAGAGTACGGGCGGCAATCGAATTCGGTGAGGGACGGCGCCGCGCCAAACCTGACGTACAGGTCCACATCGCCGGGAGCGTTGGTCGTGGCAACGTCGAGGTTCGTGACTCCCGAGGGGATCACCACGACGTACTCTTCGAAGTCGTCTTCCGAGGACACGGAGTTGACCGTGCCAGAGACCGGCACGCCGTTCTGCAGCTGCAGCTGCGTAGTGACCGCCGCCTCGACAACCCGGATCCCGGTATTGAAGTCGGTGATCGCCAGGCCTTCGATGTTCACGGCAGTTCCCGGCGCGGCCAATTCGAGACCGACACCGCCGGCAACCGTGCCGTCGATTTCGATCTTGATCAGCGCAGTGCTGCCGAGACCCTGGTCGATGGTCTGCGTGTTCGCATTCGCGCCCGGCTGCGTGTAGCCGTCAATCGTGATGGCGGTTTGGATCTTCGGCAGCGGCGTCAGCGGATGGATCTCGCAAGTGCCGCCGGTGCCGGTGCACTGGGCGCCGGGGATGTTGAACGTGATGGTGTCTACGGCCGGCGTCGCGTTGGCTGCCGTGATGGCCTCACGCAGCGTACATTCGGCGACGTCGCAGGTGCCGGTGCCAGGATCGGCTACCGAGTTCACGACCGGGTTGACCACCGGCGGCGCGACACCCAGCCGCACTTCGGTAGGGAGGTACTGAGGGAAGTAAGTCGGGAAGTCGGTGGTGTAGGTGGAGAACACGCCAGTGACGCCGCCCGTCGCATTGACGATGGTCGGATTGTCCGGCGGATTGAGCGTGCCACCGCCGTTGACCGCGAGCAGCGTGCCGGACAGAGTGGCGGTCCCGCTGATGTTGACTCGGTCGATCCCGAAGGAGCCACGGGCCGGCTTGGATTTATTGGCTTTGCGGGCTTTGTCACTGCCCGGCTCGACCACGCCACCACTGTCGGTGTTGATGCGCAGCGTGCCGCCGACCCCTTGCGTGTAGTTTCCGTTGATCGTGTAGTTCACGACTGTCGAGGCCGGGAAGCCCGGATTGAACAGTCCGCCGCTGTTGACGACGTTGCCCGCGATCTGGCCGGTACCCGTGAGCTCACCGCCCGCGAGGGTGAAGTCGCCACCGACGATGGTGAGCGTGGTGCTGAAGTTGATGAACAGGCGCCCGGCCGTCTGGGTGAACGGCGGCGCGACGAAGCCACCAGTTTGCAGATCGAGCTGACCGGCCTGGTTGATGGTGATGCCAGGGCCAATCGTGATCGTGCTGGTATTGGCCTTGGAGAACCTGCCGTTGATGTTGAGTGCGCTGGTGCATGGGGCGGCACACAACATCGAGTCGTCGGCGTTGGTGTAGAGCAGCGTGTCGACGGTCAGCGAGGCGCCGGCCTCGAACATGACATCGCCGTCGTACCAGACAAAAGTGGGCGCGCAGAAATTGCAGTCGGTCGAGTTGATTACGAGGCTGCGCTGACGATACGTTTTGATCGCGGGCGAAGTGAACTGACCGCCACCTGCTGTCGCGCTTAAGGTCAGCGTTGAAATTCCTGCCGCGGTCGTGGTGATGGTGCCGCCTTCGTGCACGAAGTACTGGTTCACTTCGATCGGGCTGCTGCCGGTGATGGTTCCGGCTGTACCGCTCAGGGAGAGGCGCGGAACGACCACGGGCGCGCCGGTACTCAAGTCGAGCAACGTATTGGCTGCGCCACCGACATTGGTGTTGAACACGGTGTAGGTCGGCGCGCTGACCGTCAACTGCCCGCCCGCGAGGACTTCGACGTTACCCGCGCCACTGATGCCGCCAGTGCCACTGATCGAGCGCAGCGAATTCGTGCCGATGATCCGCAAGTCGGCGTTGCTGGCGATCACATAGCTGCCGGTATCGCTGCCAGCCGCGCGCAAGTCGAGCTCGGTGTCGAAGCTCAGGTTGACGCTGCCAGTGTTGGTAAACACGGGCAGGAAATTCCACTGCCCGTTGAGCACGTTCAGCGTGCCCTGGTTCAAGAATTCTGGCGTGCCAGAACCGAGGCTGGCCCACACGCCGAGACCCAACCCCTGATCGAGGTTGAAGGTCGCGCTGGCGTCGTTGACCACGCGCGCGTTGTCGCGCAGTACCGTCTGGTTGAGTTGCGCGCTGACCGTCGTGTTGCCAAGGTTGATGTAATCGCGCGCACCCAGGATGCGCGGATCCACCAGCGCCGGGTTGCCCCAGGTCGCCGTGGCTGAAGCATTGAGGGTAATGGTCGCCGCGGGTGCGCCGTTGCCGAGGATGCTGCCCATGAACCACTGCAGATCGGAGGACACGGCAAATTGGGCGGTGCCCTGCAGAACCGCCGCCTGGTGCTCGAGTCGCAGCTCGTGGAAGGCCTGCAGCGTGCTGCAGCCAATGGTCACGGTCGCGTTACGGATGCTGACCGGACCATTGGTGGCAAGGCACTTGGTGACCGGGTACGTGCCGGCATCGCCGCTGCCGTCGCCGAATTCGAGCGCGCCATCGCCACTCACCGCGGTGTCGCCATTGAGGCTAAAGCTGCCGGCCGAAAACTCCAGCGTGGCGCCCGAGGCGACCATCATCCCGCCGATCGTGCTGCCATTACTGCGGATGCGGAATCGACCGTCTTCGATGGTCACGGTGCCGTTGTCGGTAAACGTGATGCCGCGATCGAAGCCCGCCGTATTCGGCCCCTTCTTGATCACCGTACCGGCGTTGGAAATCGTCGGCGTGGCGCCGACGTTGCTGAAATAAATACGCTCTTCCGCGGCGTTGGGCTCGATCTCGAGGGTCGCGGTCGCACCGATCTGGAGCCTGGCGCCATTGGCCATCTCGATCAGGCCGGTGGTCCAGCGGTTGATGCCGCCCTGCAGGCTGAGCGTGCGCCCGATGAGATTCTTCTGCCCACCCGAAAGCTCGCCGCTCGAACCGGCACCGACGATCAATGCGTGCGCGTTGCTCGACGCCTCCAACGTGCCACCGGTCCAGGTGAAGTCGGTCGTCACATTGATGGTCTGGTCGCCCGTCAGCGTGCCTCCGTTGAGGGTCAACGCATCGACGGTGACGGGGACATCCAGGGTCACGTTGCCGGCATCGATCTGCGCGGCATCCGGCGCTCCCGGGGTTCCAGCCGGACCGGGTCCAGGCCCGGTACCGCTGCCGCAGTTGCTCCACATGGCCGGATTGGTCCAGTTGCCGGTGCCGCCTGGAATCCAGACGCAGGTGGCCGGACCCACCGCACCCGCCAATTGGTAGGAGACGCCGAGCTCGCTGGTATTGCCCGAAGCGGTCGAGCGCGAAATCGCGGCAATCCGGTTGCCAGGCGAGAGCGAGACACCGGCAAAGCTTGCGGGTGAACCACCTGCATGGGTCCCGATGTAGGCGATCGGGGCCTTGCCAACGGTCATCTGGTAGAAGTCGACGACGAAAGGACCTTCGCCGGCAGGCGCATCGAGCGTGAAGTCGATGCTCAGATTTCCTGCCGCAAGCGTGGCCGAAACGATGTCCGGCGCGTTCTGCAGCTCATTGGCACCGGTATCGATGTCGCCCGCATCGTTCGCGGTGCGGCCATCGATGTTGAGATCGATAAAGGGGTTGCCGAGATTCCCGGGATCGATGCCCTCGCCGTTGTTGAATTGGGTGTTCTCGCGGATTTCGACGCGCTTGCGACCGGTGGCGACAGCAATGCCTGCGGTAGCCACTACGGGGGGTGCAACTGCGAGGGTGACGCTGTCGATGCTGGCGCCACTGTTGGCGACCGAACCATCGGTCCCCACGCGCCAGCGAAACTGTACGACGTCTCCCGGTACCACCGAGGCTGGCAATCGGTAAACAGTCTCGATGCGGCCGAGGGAATTGGCAGTCCAGGCGTTGCGGCCATTGAGGGGGTTGGTGCCACGAGCGTCGGCTTTTTCGGCAACGCCACCGTTCAGCGTGCCGGTGTAGCCGCCCTGCAAGAAGCTACCGCCCGCCATGCGAGCGTCTGCGAACGCGCCGCCGTTAACGGCGATCTCCAGCACCATGCCGTCGAAGGCGGACTCCAGGTCGAACGCGTTCCGGAAGCTCAACAGAGCGGGAACGGCGCTGATGCCGATGGTTGGGGACAGCATCCGTTTGTCGGAGACGGTACCTTCGTTGTCAATGAACGCTACGTTGGGGTCGGTGTGCGCGGCCGGGGACGCCGAACCGCTGGTAACCCAGGGGATGCCGTTGCTCGAGAGAGCAGTGTCGATGGTCCACCCTGCAGGCAGGCCGGGAGCCGAAACCCCGTCGAAATTCTCGCTGAAGGGCATGCTGGCAGCTGCGCCGCGCGGTGCGCGTGGCGCAGCGAAGCCCACTGCTGACAAGCCAATCTCATTGTCGATCACGTAAATCTTGTCGTTGGTGCCGTCGGCGTCGATCAGAACCGGCGTGCCGTCATTGAGCAACGTGGCGCTTCCGTTGGCCGTTAATCCAATGCGGTTGAGCGTTACGTACAGGCCCGAAGCATTCGCGGCCACGCAACCTTTTTCCGCCGCTGGGGGGAGCCCTACCGGTTGGCGCACCCACACACCATTGCGGGTGTTGCCAGAAATGACGTTTCCGTCCCCCACCGAGGCATTGCTGTAAATAAATCCGGAATTGCAGCTTGACTCGACGACAACCCCGTCTTCATTCCCAAGGGCGGCCAAACCGGCGGCATTGGTGCCGATCAAGTTGTTGCCAATCGTCCAGTTGTCGCCGTCGGCGTACACCGCGGCGCAGGTGTTGCCGCTGATCAGGTTGCGCCGGTCAATGCCCTCGCTGCCGACCTCAAATACGCCGAGCGTGGCGCCCTCGCGGTCGAGCCAGATGCCATCACAATTGGGGGCGGTCGCATTGCCGCTCGCATCGGTACCAATGAACGAGCCATAGATGCCGCCAGTGGCACCGGCACCGACATAGAGCCCGGTATCGTTATTTGAATTCGAGGAGTTCTGGATCACCAGGCCGTGAATGCTCACGTTCTGGCCGGCGACCCCGAGCCCGGCGCCGTCGATGACGATTTGCAGAATGGCGTTCATCGCAACCGGATCGGTGTTCGCGACCGCGCCAGGTTGGCTGTACCCATCGATCGTCACTGGTTCGATGAGGGTCGGGAAGGGCGGGGACTTGCCGCCGATCTGGAGCAGGTGCGGGCCGGCCCCCGGGATGTCGAACTCGATCACATCGACGCTTGGGCCAAGGTTTGCCGCTTCGATTGCGCCGCGCAAGGTGCAATCGTTGAGTGCGGCCGTGCACTGCCGAGCTGCCGGGAGCGGGCTATCGTCGGCGCGATCGACGACGTAAGTCGCTGGTGAGCCTTTCTCGACGCGCGGTGCACGTGTCGCCAGTTGCTCGGCGATGCGCGCGCGCATGTGCGCGGACCGATCGGCGCGAGCGTGTTCGCTTGAACCGCCCCCTTGCGAGCGCGCAGCGTCCGCCGCGCCGACCCCGATGACCGGAAGCAGCAGCAGGGCAAAGGCCCGAGCGATTCGCAACGAAACGCGCATCGAACCGCGACCTTTGTCCCTGGACGATTCAACAGTCATCTTTTGTCCCCTGATTCACTGGCCTACCGCGCCCGCAGGCCCAAGGCATCGCCTGGTTCCGCCGAAACCGCGATACGCCTAAGCCGCGATGCGCGCGGAATCACAAATCGTGAATATCGCGCGAAATTCTGCAGCTATTGTGGACGAAACAGGAGTCTGCAATGTGAGCCAATTGAAGACAAAGGCTGCACAGAGATGAAGGCCGGCATTGCGCCGGCGCTTCGTTCAGCCTGAGCGAATGGGCAAACGGAGGGCGGCGCGGGCGCAGCGCGCCCACTTTCAAACGACTCGGCGGCGGGTTCGCGGCACAGGCCTCAGGATTCCGGCGGGAGATTCCGCCCGCGCGCCGCGGCCGGCTTGTCGCTGACTTCGGCAATGCGTGGGTTGTCGAGCATCAGGTCAACCGCATCGGCCAACACCTGCGCACCTTCGCGCAGCAACACGTCCGGTTTTTCCTTGTCCTTGTTGGCTTCCTCTTCGAGATCGGCCGCGCCGCGCTCGCCCGGATTCAGGCCGTCGTCCAGGGCCTTGGCGAGTTTTTCATCGCTGTCACCACGCGCCTTGGCACGCACGGCCGCCCGCGATTCATCCGCCTTGCGCTCGGCCTCGCGCTTGGCGAAGCTCAGCGAGATCGACTTGCGCGCACGCGCCTTCTGGTACTGGGCAATGTCTTCGCGCAGGAAACCGAACTCCGCATCGTCGGCAATGCGCGCCTCATGACGATGGGCGAGCGTCGGCGCCAGCCGCGAGAAATCACCGACCGGTGAATAAGACGCCGCGGCAATCTTGGTCCACGGCAGCGCATTGTCGTAGGTCGATTCGCCGTAGTCCTCGGCGTCCAGGGTTACCGGGAAGCGCACATCCGGGAGTACGCCCTTGTGCTGGGTCGAGCCACCGTCGACGCGGAAGAACTGCGCCATCGTGTACTTGAGCTGGCCCAGCTCCGGGGTTTCCTTGTTGGCGATGTAGTCCAGATCCTGCAGTTGCTGGACGGTGCCCTTGCCGAAGGTCGGCTCACCGATCACGAGGCCGCGGCCATAGTCCTGGATCGCTGCGGCAAAGATCTCCGAAGCAGAGGCCGAAGCACGGTTGACCAGCACTGCCAGCGGACCGCTGTAGACCACGCCGCGCGCGGTATCTGATTCAACTTGGACGCGCCCACGGCCATCGCGCACCTGCACCACCGGACCGGCGTCGATGAAGAGGCCCGTAAGTTCGGTCGCCTCGGTCAGCGAGCCGCCGCCGTTGTTGCGCAGGTCGATCAGCACGCCGTCGACATCTTCATCGGCCAGCTCGACCAGCAGTTTCTTCACGTCGCGCGTGGAGCTGCGGTAGTTCGCATCGCCCTGCGAGCGCGCGGCGAAATCCAGATAGAAAGCGGGCAGGTCGATGACGCCGATCTTGCGTGGATTGTCGCCCACCGTTTCGATGATGCGCTTGCTCGCCGCCTGCTCTTCCAGCTCGACCTTGTCGCGCTGGATCACGATCAGCTGTGGCTTGCCGCCGACGCTGACTTCGGCCGGCAGCACGTCCAGCTTCACCTTGGAATCCTTCGGGCCACGGATCAGGTCGACCACGTCTTCCAGGCGCCAGCCGACCACGTCGGTGGTGGTCGCGTCCTTGGCCTGGCCGACGCCGACGATCCGGTCACCGATCTTGACCCGACCGTCCTTGGCCGCCGGCCCGCCTTCGACGATCGAGCGGATGACGACGTATTCGCCCTCGCGCTGCAGCACCGCGCCGATGCCTTCGAGCGACAGGCGCATCGAGATCGCGAAGTTTTCACTGGCGCGTGGGCCGAGGTAATTGGTGTGCGGCTCGATCGCCATCGCATAGGCGTTGAGAAAGCTCTGGAAAACGTCCTGGCGGTCGAGCTGCTCGACGCGCGTCAGGAAATCGGCATAGCGCTTGTCCAGCGTCTCGGCGATCTTGGCGTCTTCGCGCTTGGCCAGCTTGAGCCGCAGCCAGTCGTTCTTGACGCGCCGGCGCCACTGCTCGTCGAGCTCCGCCTTGGAGCCGAGCCAGCTGGCGTCCTTGCGATCGTACTGGTAGTCCTCGTCGACCGTGAAATCAAAGCCCTTCGCCAGCAGGGAGCGGCTGTATTCAGTCCGCTCACGCAGCCGGGTCAAGTAGAGCTTGTAGACCTCGTACGGTGGCTCGAGCTGTTCTTTCTGAATGGCGTCGTCGAGGGAAGTCGCGAAGCGCGCCTCGAAATCGGCGACGTCGCTGGCCAGGAAGAACAGCTTCTCGCTGTCGAGCGATTCCAGGTAGCGGCGCAGGATTTCCTTCGACATCGCGTCGTCGAGCGGCTTGCTCGCGTAATGCAGGCGCGTGAGATAGCGCATCACCCAGCTTGCGGCTTCGCCCTGGGAGGCCGTCGGCTTGAGCTCGGCAATATCGACCGTGCGCGGTTTCGCGAGCGCGCCCTGCGCTCCAACGAGAACGAGCGCCGTGACCATGCAACAAGTGCGTAACTTCATCGAGGATCTCCGCTGGATCGGCCAAGAGTGCATGCTGGCTCGATCGCGATCAAGTGACTAAGGTCCCGTGGCGCCGACATGTCGCGCCTAGGTGGAAATGTCATTCAGGAATGCCACTACGCCTGTAGACGCCACGTGGGCGCGAACGCCTGGGGGCCAGCAGTTGTCGACCAGCGATTCGCGAGGAAGTTCAATGTTGTTCTCCCCTCTCCCCTGTTTTGGGGAGAGGGGCTGGGGGAGAGGGCGCTTTCTGCTTTGGCGAACCAAAAGCGGTAGGTCATGATGGCCGTGGTAGGTCATGTTGGCCGCGTCAGCGGCCTACTTGACGCCTTGGCTCACCAAAAGGGCCGTCAAGTAGCTTGCTTTGCAAGCAACATGACCTACGCATGTCGCCGTCAAGTCGCTTGCTTTGCATGCAACATGACCTACGTCGAACCGCGGTCACCAGTGCCTCAGAACGCCACGCCTGCCTCATGCGCCTGCACATCGGCGTGGTATGACGAGCGCACCAGCGGGCCGCTGGCGACGTGCGAAAAGCCTAAGCGCTCGCCGAATTCGCGCAGCTCGGCGAACTCATCCGGAGTCCAGTAACGAATGACCGGGTGATGGTGGGCGGTCGGCTGCAGGTATTGGCCGATGGTGACCATGTCGACGTCGTGCGCCCGCAAATCGCGCAGCGCCTGGTGGACTTGGGTCAGGGTCTCGCCCAGGCCCAGCATGATGCCGGACTTGGTCGGCACCGCCGGATGCAGCGCCTTGAAGCGCTTGAGCAGGGTCAGCGACCAGTCGTAGTCGGCGCCCGGGCGCACTTCGAGATAGCGCTCGCGCACGGTTTCCAGATTGTGGTTGAACACGTCCGGAGCGCAGTCGGCGAACACCTCGAGCGCGCGGTCCATGCGCCCCTTGCCACGGAAATCCGGGGTCAGGATCTCGATCACGGTCTGCGGGCGAAGCGCGCGTACACGGCGGATGCAATCGACGAAATGCTTCGCGCCGCCGTCGCGCAGGTCGTCGCGGTCGACCGAGGTGATCACCACGTAGCGAAGGGCCATTTCGGCAATCGTGCGGGCGAGGTTCTCTGGCTCGTCGGCGTCGGGCGGCTTCGGACGGCCGTGAGCGACGTCGCAGAAGGCGCAGCGGCGAGTGCACACCTCGCCCAGGATCATGAAAGTCGCGGTGCCCTTGCTGAAGCACTCGTGGATGTTGGGGCAGGAAGCCTCTTCGCACACCGTGACCAGCTTGTTCGCCCGCAGCTTGGCCTTGAGGCGCTCGACCGCATTCCCAGTCGGCAGGCGCACCCGGATCCAGCTCGGCTTGCGCAGCACCGCGCGCTGCGGGTCGAAGGTCACAGGATTGCGCCCGACCTTGTCCTCGCCCAGCTGCTTGTCCCCCATTACCAGGGCCGGAATGCTCTTTTGCAGCTGGATCTCGCTCATGCGCAACGGGTCTCGAAGGTTGGTTGTTGGACTGCTGGTGGGAGTGGCCTGGCCGCCATGCGCGCCGCGGTCAAACGACGTTCAAAGGGCGCTCATCGTACACGAGCCGGTTGCCGGTGCTCCCTGGAGGCGGCGGATGGCGCTCTTGTAGGTCATGTTGCCCGCGAAGCGGGCTACTTGACGCCGACCTGCAGAGCGTCAAGTAGCTCGCTGCGCGTGCAACATGACCTACCGGAGAGGGTACCCGAACACCTTGCAGAAGTGCCTGACATACGCCGCAGCCAGCACCTCCATCCCCGGATCCGGCCCGAAGTCGGCGATCTGCGTGATTTGCAGGCCCTGGTAGCCGCACGGGTTGATGCGGGTGAAGGGTTCCACGTCCATGTCGGCATTGAGGGCGATCCCGTGGAAGCAGCAGCCGCGGCGCACACGAATGCCGATGGCCATGATCTTGCGGTCCTCGACGTACAGCCCAGGTGCGCCGCTTCGGCGCTCGGCGGTGATCCCGAGCTCTTCGAGCAACTCGATGCCGACCAGTTCGAGCCGTTGCACGAGCTCGCGCACGCCAAGGGCCAGGCGGCGGAGGTCGAGCAAGGCGTAGGCCATCAGCTGCCCCGGCCCGTGATAGGTCACCTGCCCGCCGCGATCGACCGGCAGTACTGGAATATCTCCAGGGGCCAGCAGGTGTTCATGCTTGCCGGCGACCCCGAGCGTGAACACGGGCTCGTGCTCGAGCAGCCACAGCTCGTCGGTCGTGTGCTCCCCGCGGGCATCGGTAAACGCCTGCATGGCGCGCCAGGTGGGCTCGTAGGGTTGGCGACCGCGCCAGTGCGGAAGGATTGGGAGACGATTCATGAGCGGAGGATAGAACCTCGCCGCACGGCTTTCTCCGACGCGATGACCGGCGGGCTTACCTGGAGCGACTTAATTCAGCGCTTCAGCCGCGCGTTCGAGGATGCGCTCGAGCTCTTCGTTGCGCACCGGCTTCATGAGCCGATGGTTGAAGACTTCCGCTTCGGAAAGCGCCTTGTCCAGGTTTTGTGCCCAGGCACTGATCGCGACGATGACCAGGTTTGCGCGCCTGATCTGCGCGCGCAGCGCTCGGCCGGTTTCAATGCCGTCGAGATATGGCATCAGGATGTCGAGAATGATGAGATCCGGAATATTGTCGCGAACGGCAATGAGCGCTTTTTCGCCGTCCTCGACGATCTCGCAATCATGGCCCCAGGCCGTGACCAGCGCGCACAACGACTGGGCGAACTCGACATTGTCGTCGACGATCATGACTTTGAGCTGGCGGTTTGGCGGTACCTTGACCATTGCGGGTCACTCTTTTTTTTCAAAAAGAATGCTCGCCCTGCTGTGATGAATTCATAACGCCTCGCGGACTTCGCTCCAGAATGTTTCGCTCATTACAGTAGCGTTCATAAAAGTGCAGCAGGGAGTCAGCCGAAATCGAGCGGGTCGATGTCGATGTGCCAGCGCAACTTGTGATCCCTTGCGAGTCGATAGCCGGCAGCGACCGCACGATCTGCGAAGGCGTGCAAAGGACCGCGTTCGCCGCACATGGCGATGAGCTGGAAGCGCCAGCGGTCCTGACGCCGTGGCTGTGGTGCGGGCAGCGGACCAGAAATCTCGAGACCGGGGTCGCGCGCCGGACGGGCTGCGGCGAGTACCTCGCTCAGGAAGCGCTCGGCCCGCGCGCCGTCCTCATGCTCGGCGCGAATGACCAGCGCATGGGTGATCGGCGGCAACTGCGCCGGCTCCCGCTCCGCGAGCGCCTGCCGGGCGAACTCGGCATAACCGCGATTCAGGAGTACCTGCAGCAGCGGGTGTTCGGGAAGGTGCGTCTGCAGCAGCACCTCGCCAATTTTCTGCATGCGCCCGGACCGGCCGGCGACCTGCACGATCAGCTGCGCAAGGCGCTCGCTGGCGCGGAAGTCGGCACTCATCAGGCCCTCGTCGACGCCAGCGATGACCGCCAGCGTAACCGCCGGCAAGTGATGGCCCTTGGCCAGCATCTGCGTGCCGACGATCAAGCTGCTCTCGCCGCGCATGAGTTTCTCGATGGCGTCGCCGAAGCTGTGCTTGCGCGTGGTCGTATCGCGATCGAGACGGACCAGCGGCACCGCGGGAAAGGCATTTGCGAGTGCGGACTCCAGGCGTTCGGTGCCACTGCCCTGCGGCATCAACGCGAGGCTGGCACAGCTCGGACACGCGTTCGGGACCGCGCTCACGAAATCGCATTGATGGCAGCGCAGCGCGTGTGCTCCCTTGTGCCAGGTCAGCGCGATATCGCAATGGGGGCACTCGCCATGCCACCCGCAGTCATGGCACAGCAGGCTGGGCGCGAAACCGCGGCGGTTCTTGAACACCAGGACCTGGGCGCCGTCGGCCAGGTGGCTGCCGATCACCGCCAGGGTCTCCTGGGCGAAACCGTCGGTGAGACGCTGCCTTCGCAAGTCGACCACGCGCCAACGCGCCTCGACCGCACCGCCGACGCGCCGGCGCATCCGCAAGTGTGCATAGCGGCCGAGGTCGACATTGCGCAAACTTTCCAGGCTCGGCGTCGCGCTGCCGAGCACCACCGGCGCAGCGAGCGCCTGCGCCCGCAGCAGGGCGACGTCGCGGGCGTGGTAGCGGATGCCGTCTTGCTGCTTGAACGACGCGTCGTGCTCTTCGTCGACCAGGATCACGCCCAGGCGCGGCAGCGGCGTCCATACCGCCGAGCGCGTGCCGACCACCACGTCGACCTCGCCGCGCCCGGCCGCGAGATAAACCTCGACCCGTTCACCTTCCGACAACTCCGAATGCAGCGCCGCAACCCGCGCCGGCAGGCGCTCGCGCACGCGCGCGATCAGCTGCGGCGTAAGGCCGATCTCGGGCACCAGCAGCAAGCCTTGCTGGCCGCGCGCGACCACTGCCTCGAGCATGCGTAGGTACACCTCGGTCTTGCCACTGCCGGTCACGCCCTCGAGCACGCTCACCTTGAAGCTCCCGAGCCCCGCCAGCAGCGTTCCCACTGCCAGGCTCTGTTCGCCTTCCAGCTCCGGTCCGCGCGCGAGGATCGGCGGAGGCGCAAATGGCGAAACTGCGATCGCCTCGACCCAGCCGCGCTCCATCCAGCCATTGAGCAGCGGTCGCCAGCGCGGGTGCAGTGACGACAGCTCGGTGGCGTCGACCGCCGCGAGCGCCAAGCGCTCGAGCACGCGTTTCTGCGCACTGCCGCGCACGAAGGCGCTGGCCTCGCGACCGAGCGCCGTCAGGTGGTAGATCGTCAGCTGGTTGCGCACCGGCGCTTCTGGCCGCCGCAGCCCCGCAGGCAGCGCACACGCGAGCACTTCGCCCAGCGGCGCATGGTAGTAACGCGCAGCACGCTGCAGCGTCGACCACAGCTGCGGGTCGAACAGCGGGCGCTCGTCGAGCACGGCCAGCAAAGGCTTGAGCTTGGAAGTCTCTCCGGTGGCCGTCTCGGCAATCACCCCGACCAGTCGACGCCGCCCGAACTCGACCAGCACGCGCATGCCCGCAGCCAGGGTAGCCGCGTCCATGCCCTCGGCGGGCCGGTAGTCGAACAGGCGTGGCAACGGTACCGGCACCGCGACGCGGATCAGCAATTCCATGGGGCAAGTCTCGCATCCGGGCGCCTCAGTTTTCCGGCTGCTCGTCCAACGATCGGCCCCGGCATTGACACGATGCTCACACGCTCGTGAGGTGTCGGAGCTAAGTAATTGCCGGGAAAGCAATCCCGCGGCTTATCCACATGCCCTGTGGATAACCATGTGGACGAAGTTCCATGACCAGGCCAAGAAGCCCGTCCCAACGCACTGGCAAGCGCTTCGGCGAGTCTCTGCTCAATTCTCTGCTTGGAAGCAGGATCAACGACTTACGGGCGTCGGCAACAAGCAAATCCGCACCGTGTTACGAATTGATGCGCGCAGGTGCCAGCTGTGCACAACCGCGGAGCCCGCTGAACAGATCCGCAAGCTTGTCAAGTGAACCTTCGCGTCCCTGAGGAATTTTTTTTCGTGATCGATGGTCCAAAAAACACGCCGTGAACGAGGGCCGAAGTTAGCGCGCACTCCTCATCCAATGTCGAAGATAAGCTCCTAAGTACCAGCCATGGTTGAGATCGCGGTGCTTATCCACACTGCCTGTGGATAAGCTTGTGGATGAACCTCTGGACAAGGCCTCCAAAGGCCCGCCTGACGCGCTCGAGCGCGCCTTGGCGACTCTCTGGCCGTTTCGAGTAAACACAATATATTCAAAGACTTGCGATTTTACTGCGACAGCTACTTGACAATAATGAAACATTTGCCCGAGACCATCACAGGCTGTGCAAAACCGAAATATGGGTCGGCTGATCCGGCGCTTGTCAACGGCTTGACGCTCAGCGCGTTGATCTGCATATGCAAGCCGCGACCGGATCGACGATGATCGCCTGGGATTCCACCCTCGCCGACACCCAACGCCCCCAAGTGACCGAGGCCGACACCGCGACGCAAGCTCTGCGAGGGCGCCTCGACCGCTTCCTCAAGGACGTGGAACGGCGCGCCCTGCGCATGGCCACGCTGGCAGTCGGCAATGTGGATGACGCGCTCGAACTGGTGCAGGACAGCATGCTCGGCTTCGTGAAGAGTTATGCAGACAAGGCCGAGGACGACTGGTCACCGTTGTTCTGGCGGGTGCTCGACAGTCGCATCCAGGATCATCATCGGCGCCAATCGGTACGCCGGCGGTGGCGCGTATTTTTGAAAAGCAGCGAGGGCGATGAGGGAGCTGACGACCCCCTGGCTGAAGTCGCCGACCAGGTGACCCGCAGCCCGAGCGAAGAACTGTCGGGTGCACAGGCCTCGCATGCGATCGAGGCATCGCTGCGAGCTTTGCCCGATCGACAGCGCCAGGCCTTCCTGCTGCGCATCTGGGAGGGTTTCGATGTCGCCGCGACTGCACAAGTCATGGGTTGCTCACAGGGAAGCGTCAAGACTCATCTGTTTCGGGCGATGGATGCCATGAAACGCCGTCTGGAGGAACATCGATGACCCACGGTCAGGGAAAACCCGGTACGAACCGATCCGGGCCGGAAGATCCAGATCTGCCGCAGTGGGCGCAGGACACCCGGTTGCTCGCAGATGCGCAGCTCGACAACCTGGATGCGGCGACGCGCTCGCGACTCAATCAGGCGCGCCAGCGCGCGCTGGACGAGGGCCTGCGGCCGCGCTCGAGGCGTTGGCAATGGCCGGCCCTGGCCGTCGCCAGCGCCTGCGGCGTGATGCTGGTGCTGACCCTCGGCGTGCGCACTGCCGCGCCGGTCATCGACACCGAGCCGCTCACAGACGCGAAGCTGGCGCGATCGACGGGCTCGCATGAACCGGCGGCAGGCGCGCTCAGTGCCACGCTACCGGCGGCGCCCATGAGCGAGCCCGAATACGAGATGCTGGTGGCGGGAGAAGATCTCGAGCTCATTGAGAACCTGGAGTTCTACGCTTGGCTGGATCAGCAATCCCTGGATGGTTGAGCGCTGCCTGGCTGGGCGCTGCCGGGCTCGCCCTGGGCGGGCCGGTGCTTGGTGCGGAAGCGCCGCGCGCTGCCGACGCACCGCCACCGGTCACGCCGGCTCCGGAAGCCGCTCCGAGCGCGGAAATGCTGCTCTACTTTGCCGAGTTCGAAGACTCCGAAGGCGATTTTGTCGATCCACTCGCGCTGGAAAGCGCCGAGGCAAAGGAACTGGAGCAGGCGGCACAGTCAGGGAACCAGGGAAAAGCAGTCGATGAACAAGCTCCGCGCACACATTAGGCATTGGCTCCTGCTGCTGGCATTGGTGGTCGCCGGCGCCGCAGGCGCGGCCGAGCCCGTGCGCTGGGACGATCTCGGCGTCGACGAGAAGCGGGTGCTCGCCCCGCATTCGGACACCTGGGAGCGCCTCGACGCCGATACCCAGGACAAACTGCTGCGTGGCGCCCGCCGCTGGCTGCTGCTGACACCCGAACAGCGCACCGCCTCGGCGACGCGCTTCGCCGAGTGGCAGAGCCTGCCCCCGCAGCGGCGCGCCGAAATCCGCCGTCGCTACGAGGCCTTCCGCGAGTTGCCCCCTGACAAGCGCCGCGAGCTCAAGCGCGTCTTCAACCGCTTCCGCTTCCTGCCGCCGCTAGAGCGTGCCGAGCTGCGCCGGCGCTTCGACACCATGTCACCGGAGGAGCGCCGCGGCTTCCTGACCGGCATGCGTGCGACCGAGCGCGCCGACCGCGCGCGCCAGATCATGAATCACATCCCGGAACCCGAGCGCGCCGCCACCCGCGCCATGTTCGAGTCGCTGAGCGCCGAACAGCGCGCCTCCCTGCGCGCCCACATGCTCGCCCTGCCCCCGCGCCAACGCGACGGCCTGCGCCGCCGCCTGCTCGCCATGAACGCAGATGAACGCGCGACTTTCCTCGCCAAACCCGCGGGCGAACCGTTCAGGCCGAGAGGACGCAGGAACTAGGAGCGAAGAGCGGTTCTTACACAAAAAGCACAAAGTGAAGCGGACACAAAATGCACATAAAGAGCGTTTTTTTGGGTGGAGACTGGGTTCCTGTTGAAGACCTCTGTGACCCGAAAAGCCTCTGACTAAACCGGACCGCTCGACCTGCGACGCGGCCGGATGGAGCATGACGACACC
>JANPJV010000243.1:0-3491 GCA_031425695.1 Rhodanobacteraceae bacterium
TTTGGACGTTTGCGGCTGGCTGATGCCGAGTGCAGTAGCCATCTGCTGTTGCGTCAACACGATGTCGGTCGTCAATGTCATGTCCTTATTCATTCACCAGGGACGTGCTGTGCCAAGCCAGCGCTTGCGCTCCGGCGATCCGACACGGGGCCGACGCTTATGGGGCCCAGGCGTTTTTGTCTGGGTCCTGCTGTCGCCTCACCCTGTTGCGGGTGCTGAACGCGCAACGTGCGGGCAGCCACGAGCGTGCAGGCAATGTCCGTCCCGTCGGCTCGCCTGCTCACGGGCCTAGCCTCCATGGGCGTGGTCATGCTGCCGAGTCCATGCGCGGCGGGCGTTTCTTCGATTGTTTGCCGGCCCGAATATTTTCCAGCCTTACAGCAGAGGCAGGATCAGCGGCAAAAGCCCGCAAGTGATCGCCGCTCGCAACAGGATCACCATCAGAGACAGGGGCGGAAGCAAGAGCAACAGCCTCGCTCGCGCTCTGCCTATGGCTAGATCTTAGAAGGAGCACTGGTGCAGTGCAGGCAGACGAGTCCTTTTTGGTGTCTACAAGCACTGAGGCAGTGCAGGGAGAGGCTACTTTTCGGAGTGCATTGCACTGCCGCAGTGCTTGTCCTTGAACTGGTGCAGTGCAGGGGAAATTTCGCCAAAGGTTCGAAGGTGTGCGCTGTTGCGGGAAGTCGTGCTTGGGTGATGCGTCGATCGGTTCGCATGTCAGCGCATACAACGAGCAGCCCGTGCTGAACTTCCCCGGCCGGGTAATGATCAAGAAGCCTTTGTTGACGAGCTCCTCGATCGCATTGCGAAACACGATCCCGTTGGCGCCCAGCCCGATGTTGAGCATCTCGGACCGGGCGATGTTGAGATCACCATTGTTCTTGCCGTTGAACCGGGAGAGCAGGATCACAAAGACCTTGGTCGCGGCAGCCGACAGCAGCAGGAACTGAGGCGACTGCGCCATGAACCGATAGAGTTTCGAGAACGGGGTTACTTCCCCCTTCTTGGCCTGCCGCTCGCGTTGCTTCCTGAGGGCCGTGGCTGACTTAGACATCGCCGCCCCCCTTGAACAGCCGGGCCATCGTGCGCAGGCCTTCGCGTTCGGACTCTTCGGCAACCTTGGCGATACGCAGTGCGTCGGCCGGCAACAGTTTCTCGATGCGTCGGCGCAGTAGATCGCGCAGCAAGCTCGCTGGCATCGCTTCCGCTTCGACCGTGTGTTCGACTTCCGGCGAGCGCTTGTCGCCCTCCTTGCGTGGCTTCGTCGGCAGGTCGTACAGCTCGATCTGAAACGGCGTGATTCCGATTCGCTCGAAGCGCATGTCGACGCCGGGGTCTAGGTGCAGGCGCAACTCCTCCTCGATCTTCTTGTCAATCAGCACGCCGGCCGGATCGTAATCGCCGATGTAGAAGACGATCAGAGGACGGCCGTCATCCTCAGCGTTGACCGTCTGCGCGGTGTCGTAGAGGAACGACAGCGAGGCGAACCCGCCGCTAGGGTAGAGGCTTACGGCCAGGTCGCGGCACGTCTGCAGAATGACGCCGGCAATGCTTCGACTCTCCACCCACACTTCGCAACGCGCGGTCGCCATCTCCCACACGTTGGCGCGGTAGTGGCCAGCCATGCGGCGCACGAAGTCACCAGCGCCGTTGAAGGTGTCGGTGAAGAAACCCATGCGGGTCGCGTCGGCAATCCAGCCGTACGGAATCCGGCCCTCGCGGCGGAGCTTCACGCACCGCATTTGCACATGGCGATAACCGCGGTCTGACTTCTCGACTGGCGCGGCCAATCGGGGGTTGGTCATCAGGTAGAAGACGTGGCGCACCGACTGCGGATGGTCGGCGGCGAGTGCGTCGATGATCTGTTGGTTGAGAGTCTCGCTCTCGTCTTTCGACCGCCGAAACCGTTTTATGGTGCGCGCACCATAAGATGCACCACGACCCGGCATTGCTGCCGGATCGAGGTTCTTTGCAGCCGCATTACGCGGCATGGTCGGCACCGTCGTGCAGTCGCTGGTGCATTGTGCTCAGGCCCCCGGCAATCCGAGACCGATCCTCGTCGGCCAGGAATTCCAACCCGGGCGTGTCCATCGACTGCACCCGCAGCAACACGAGCGTGCCGTCAGGCATGGACATCGAGACGAGCAGGACAGCCCCAGACGGTCGGACATGGAGTAACCGCGCCTTAGGTGCCCGCGCTCGCTCTGCGGCCTTTTCGGCCAGCTTGCGCTCGTGGTCGGTGGGGTCGGTCATTTCGCCACCACCCGCGCATTGAGCGCGCATGCCTTGACGTTGATCTGCTCGGCAATCGCGGCGCCGATGAACTCCAGCGCGTTGAGTGCCGATACACGCGCCTCGGGGTTGTCCTCGCGCTGCAAGTGGCACATGGCCGTGATGATCGATTTCGTCAGCCAGCCGCCCATGGTGATGGCGGTCACCAAGGCGTCGTTGCTGAGCTTGGAACAGGGGAGGAAAAGCTCGAGGTCGGTGCCGTCAGTCGTGGCCATGGGCTGCGTCCTCCATCATCGTCTTGGAGAACGCGGCCAGCGTCTTGAGCATCTTCACCCACGCCTTTTGCTGCGGCGGGGTCAGCGAGCGGAAGAACACGAGCAGCGCCAGTTCCTCGGGTGTCTCGGCGAAGTAGGGGTTAGCCGACATGGCCCACCTCCTCGATCTTGCGGTTGGCGACGAACGCGTCATCGATCAGGCTGGCCAGGGTCCAGCAGACACCTTCTCGAAGGTCGCTGCGCAGCATCCGCACAAATTCGGCGCCCTCGCCGTACATCAGCATCGAGAGCCCGCGCGCCTGATAGAGACGGTCGCTCAAGATGTCGTGGGGAAGCTGACGATGGACGCCGAACTTATCGTCGCGGGTCGGCTCCGGGTCGGTTTCCGGCTGCTCATCGTCGAGCTTGTTCGCGTGGGCAGCAGCCTCGCGCAAGGTCACGGACTGAACGTCATAGCCCTGATCGGCGGCGGCTTCCTCCACTTCGGCCATCGACTTGCAGCCGGCGATGCGCCCAAGTTCTTCGCCCTGCCTTCGGATCACTCCGGACCATTGGCCCGACTCGGCGCGGTAGGCATCGAGCCGGACTTTGGGCGGGGTGCTCGGCGGGATCTCCGTGCGCTCAGTCGCGCAATCGGTGGTGTTCGCCCAATCGGCCGCTACGTAGCTCAGGAGCTTGGCCAGTTCAGCGATATCGGCGCGGTCCGCGGCCAGGCGGACGATGGCCGTGGCGAGTGCGGCCAGTTGCAGGAAGATGTCGGATGCCGCCGACAGCGTGTCTTTGGTGCTCATTTGCCACCTCGGACGATCCGACCGTAGGCGCCTTTGGTGAACTTGTCGTCATGCCGGAACATGTCGGTGGTGGTGTCGCTGGTGTCGCTGGTAGTAAACTCGCTGCTGTTGTTCACGGTTCTAATCCTGTAGTGGGGGTGGAACTGAGTGGCTGACGGTTGGCGCCGTCAGTTGCTACACGGAGGCTCGTTCG
>JANPJV010000244.1:0-5113 GCA_031425695.1 Rhodanobacteraceae bacterium
GTGACGCGCGTCGCGCGCGAGGTCGGCACCGACGGCAATCTCGGCGGCCAGGCCACGGTCCCCGGCGTTGCCGGCATCTGGAAGGATCTGACCGACAACGTCAACGTGATGGCCGCCAACCTGACCAACCAGGTGCGCGGAATCGTGAAAGTGGTGACCGCGGTCGCCAACGGGGACTTGCAGCAGAAACTGACCGTGGAAGCCAAGGGCGAGGTTGCAGCGCTCGGCGACACCATCAATTCGATGACCGATACGCTCGCGATCTTCGCCGATCAGGTGACTTCGGTCGCGCGCGAAGTCGGCGTCGAAGGCCGCCTCGGCGGCCAGGCCAACGTACCCGGCACCGCCGGCACCTGGAAGGACCTGACCGCGAACGTGAACCTGCTCGCGGCCAACCTGACCAGCCAGGTGCGCGCGATCGCGGAGGTGGCGACCGCGGTGACCAAGGGCGATCTGACGCGCTCCATCCAGGTCGACGTCAAGGGCGAAGTGGCGGATCTGAAAGACAACATCAACGCGATGATCGGCAACCTGCGCGAGACCACCGAGCGCAACACCGAGCAGGACTGGCTCAAGACCAACCTCGCCAAGTTCTCCGGAATGATGCAGGGCCAGCGCGACCTGATCACCGTCGGCACCATGCTGCTGTCCGAACTGGCACCGCTGGTCGGCGCGCAGCAGGGCGTCATGTACATCATGGACAACTCCGAACCGACGCCGGTGCTGAACCAGCTGGCAAGCTACGCCGACGAACGTTCCGAAGCCAATCCGCGACGCTACCGCATCGGCGAGAGCCTGATCGGGCAGTGTGCGCGCGATCGCAACCAGATCCTGCTCGATGACCTGACCCCAGAGGCGCCGAAGAAGAGCGCGATCAAGGTGGTTTCGGGCCTGGTCAGCACCACGCCGCGCAGCGTGATCGTGCTGCCGGTGCTGTTCGAGGGCGAGATCAAGGCGGTCATCGAGCTGGCTACGCTGGGCGTATTCAGCCCTTCGCAGCTGGCCTTCCTCGAGCAACTGACCGGGTCGATCGGCATCGTGCTGAATACAATCGAAGCGACCATGCGCACCGAGGGCCTGCTCAAGCAGAGCCAGCAGCTCGCCGGTGAACTGCAGACGCAGCAGAAGGAGCTGCAACAGACCAATGAGGAACTGGCGCAGAAGGCGCGCCTGCTGGCTGAGCAGAACGCCGAGGTTGAGCGCAAGAACCAGGAAATCGAGCAGGCTCGCCGCGCGGTGGAAGAGAAAGCCGCCGAGCTCGCACTGACTTCCCGCTACAAGTCTGAATTCCTCGCCAACATGTCGCATGAGCTGCGGACGCCGCTCAACTCGATCCTGATCCTGGGCCAGCAGCTTGCCGAAAATCCGGTGGGCAACCTGACCAGCAACCAGGTCGAATTCGCGCGCACCATCCACGGCGCCGGCACCGACCTCCTGAACCTCATCACCGACATTCTCGATCTGTCGAAGATCGAATCGGGCACTGTCACGGTGGAGCCGGAGGAGTTGCTGTTCAGTCACTTGCGCGAGACCGTCGAGCGCAACTTCCGGCACGAGGCGGAAAATCGCCAGCTCAATTTCGTCTCGGACTTCGACCCGCGCCTCGGGCGCGCAATCACCACCGATCCGAAGCGCCTCTTGCAGGTGCTGAAGAACCTGCTGTCGAACGCCTTCAAGTTCACCGCCAAGGGCGGGGTGCGGCTGCAGGTCGGCGTCGCCACCAGTGGGTGGACACCGGATCACTCGGTCCTCAAGCAGGCGCCGGTGGTCGTGCAGTTCGCTGTCAGCGACACCGGCATCGGCATTCCGGGGGACAAGCAGAAGATCATCTTCGAGGCGTTCCAGCAGGCCGATGCCGGCACCTCGCGCAAGTACGGCGGCACTGGCCTCGGCCTCGCCATCAGCCGCGAGCTCGCGCACCTGCTCGGCGGCGAGATCCGCCTGACCTCGGTACCCGGCAGCGGCAGTACTTTCACCCTGTACCTGCCGCTCAACCACATCGGCCCGGCCATCAACCGCACCGAGGGACCGCAATTGAAGCTGCAGTCCGAACCGGTGCAGAGCACGCATCTGCTGTCCGGGCCGCGTGGCGAGGATGTCGCCGACGATCGCGAAGATCTGCAGCCCGGGGACCAGGTCATGCTGGTGGTCGAGGACGATGCCAACTACGCGCAACTGCTGCTCAACACGGCACGCGACAAGGGCTTCAAGGGCATTGTCGCCCGCCGCGGCAACGACGCCCTGGTGCTGGCGCGCCAGCACCTGCCGGTGGCCATCTCGCTGGATATCTTCTTGCCTGACATGCTCGGCTGGAGCGTGCTAAGTCGCTTGAAGCAGGATTCCGCGACCCGCCACATCCCGGTGCAGATCGTGACCATCGAGGAAGAGCGCCAGCACGGCATGGAACGCGGCGCCTACCACTACATCAACAAGCCGACGACGTCCGAGGGACTGGCGGAAGCCTTCGACAAGATCAAGAAGTTCGCGGCGCCGCGCATTCGCCGGCTGTTGGTAGTCGAGGACAACGATGCTGAGCGCATGAGCATCGTCGAGCTCATCGGCCACGACGATGTCGAGATCGTGACCGCCGACACCGGCGCCCTGGCGCTGCAACTGTTGCGCACGCAAGAGTTCGACTGTGCAGTCCTCGATCTCAAGCTTCCTGATATCTCCGGCTTCGACCTGCTGGAGCTGATCCAGCGGGAGCCGGCGCTGTGTGAGATCCCGATCGTGATCTTTACCGGCAAGGAGCTTTCCGCTGAAGAGGAAATGCGCCTGCGCCGCGTCGCCAAGAGCATCGTGCTCAAGGGCGTGCAGTCACCCGAGCGCTTGCTCGACGAGACTGCACTTTTCCTGCATCGGGTCATTGGTAACCTGCCCCCGCATAAGCAACGCATGCTCGAAGGCCTGCACCAGAGCGATACTGCGCTGACCAACAAGACGGTCCTGGTGGTCGACGACGACGTACGCAATATCTTCGCCCTGTCGAGCCTGCTCGAACGCCATGGGATGAAGGTGTTGAGCGCGACCGGCGGCGCCGAAGCCATCGAAATCTTGAAGCAGGACAACGACATCGCGCTTACACTGATGGACATCATGATGCCGCAGATGGATGGCTACGAGACCATGCGCCAGATCCGCAAGGACCCAGAGTATCGGCTGTTGCCGATCATTGCCTTGACCGCCAAGGCGATGAAGGGCGATCGCGAAAAGTGTCTGAAGGCAGGCGCGTCGGACTACATTGCGAAGCCGGTCAACACCGAACAGCTGCTCTCCCTGTTGCGCATCTGGTTGCACCGCTGATACATAGCCCGAATGAAAACTGAGGAAAAAGTCAGCATCCTGTTGGTCGACGACCAAGCCTCGCGGCTCTTGAGCTACGAGGCGGTGCTCCAGGATTTGGGTGAGAACCTGGTGTGGGCGCGCTCGGGTGACGAGGCGCTGCGCCTCTTGATGCAGCGGGAGTTCGCGCTGATCCTGCTGGATGTAAACATGCCGGGGATGGACGGCTTCGAAACCGCCAACATGGTGCACCAGCACCCGCGCTTCGAGAAGACGCCGATCATCTTCGTGACCGGTGTCAACATCAGCGAGTTCGATCGCTTAAAGGGCTACAAGCTCGGCGCCGTCGATTATGTGTTGGTGCCGGTGGTGCCGGAGATCCTGCGCAGCAAGGTGATGGTGCTGGTCGAGCTCTATCGCCAACGGCGCGAGCTGCAACGCCTGAACTCGCACCTCGCCGAAACCAACGCCGAGCTCGAGCATGCCAATGAGCTGCTCAAGCTCGAAAGGGCCAAGGAGCTGGAGCAGCTCAACGGCATTCTCGAGGATGCCAACCAGCGCCTGACCCAGGCCAGCCGACGCAAGGACGAGTTCCTGGCAATGCTCGGCCACGAGCTGCGCAACCCACTCGCGTCTATCTGCAATGCGCTCGAGATCATCCGTCTCAAGCAGCATGAAAATCCGGATCCCGAACTCGTATGGCCGCGCGAGGTCCTCGGTCGCCAGATCGGGCAACTGACCCGGCTGGTCGATGACCTGCTCGATATCTCGCGCATTACGCGTGACCAGATCGAGTTGCGGCGGGCACCGCTGGAGCTCAACCAGGTGATCGCGAGCGCAGTCGAGGCCAGCGGTCCGCAGCTCAACGCGCGCCAGCAGCAGCTGATCGTCGAGCTCAAAGAGCCGTCGTTGCGCGTCAACGGCGATGCCATGCGCATTGCCCAGGTAGTCGGCAACCTGCTCAACAACGCAGCCAAGTACATGCATACCGGCCGGCGCATCTGGCTGTGCGTCGAACAGGACCACGACATGGCAGTACTGCGAGTGACCGATGAGGGCGTCGGCATTCCTGAGGAGATGCTCGACCAGGTCTTCGAGCCGTTCACGCAGGTGCGCGAAACTCGCGACAAGGCGACCGGCGGTCTCGGGATGGGCCTGGCGATTGTGCGCAAGCTGGTCGCGTTGCATGGTGGCACTGTCGGCGTGACCAGCAAGGGCCTGGACCAGGGAAGCTGTTTCGAAGTGCGTCTGCCAATGCTTGCCGACGAGCCCGCCCCAACTGCCGGCGTCGATGACGAGCACCCAGTCGTCGGGGAGCTCGCGACGCGCAAGGTGCTGATCGCCGACGACGATCTCGACTCAGCCAACTCACTGGCACTGATGCTGCGATTGAACGGTCACGAGGTCTACATTGCCCGCAATGGTGCCGAGGCCCGCGACCTCGCGGAGCTGCACCGGCCGCAGGCAGCCCTGCTCGACATCGGCATGCCGGTGATGGATGGCTACCAGGCGGCACAGGCCATCCGCTCGCACGACTGGGGCAAGGAGATCTACCTCGTCGCCGTCACCGGCTGGGGCCAGAAAGAAGACCGCCTGCGCAGCGCCCAGGCCGGCTTCGACGCCCACGAAGTCAAGCCAATCTCCGCCGCCCAGATCCTGAGCCGGCTGTCACAGCTGGCCGAGGCGCAGGGCTGAGCGAGGAGCACCAGCACAAGAGCAAGAGGCGAGGAACTTTATCCACAGATTACGCAGATTAGAAGCAGATTAAGGGCGGAACCATTGCTCCTAATCTGCTTTGGATCCTTAATCTGCGTAATCTTTGTAATCTGTG
>JANPJV010000245.1:0-6038 GCA_031425695.1 Rhodanobacteraceae bacterium
GGCCAAAAGCAGCCAACGCGTTGAGAGAAAGCACTGACGTTTCAGGGGGGCGCACCGCGCTTCTAAGCGCCATCTGATGAGCGCTAGTTCAATTGTGGCGCTAACCTGACAGCGCCTTCTAGCGCCGTGGTCGAAGACTCAACCTGAATCTCGCGTAGCATGAAATCCAATCTGGGCGCACCAGACGCGTGATAGGGACAATGTGACGAAAGTCGCTAGCCCAACGCAGGCGGCCGCTTATCAACAAAGCCGTCAGTATGGGCTGCTGCCGGTCTCGTGGACACGCACCTAAGCTAACGCCGCCTGTTCTTCGAACGCAACCGGGCGGAGATAGCCTAGCGTCGAGTGGCGTCGCCGCGGGTTGTAGAACCGCTCAATGTAGTCGAACACGTCGGCCTTCGCCTCATCGCGTGTGCGGTACGTCTTGCGGGCTGTCCGCTCCGTCTTCAGCGAGGAGAAGAAGCTCTCCATCGCTGCATTATCCCAGCAGTTGCCAGCACGGCTCATTGAGCAGGCGACGCCCTGGTCGGCCATCAGCCGCTGGAACTGCTCGCTGGTATACTGCGAGCCGCGATCCGAGTGATGCAGCAGGGCTTCAGCCCGGCCACGTCGCCAGAGTGCGGTCATCAGCGCGTCGGTGACCAGCTGGGCCGTCATCTCGGGCTTCATCGACCAGCCAACCACGCGGCGTGAGTAGAGGTCGATCATCGCCGCCACGTAGAGCCATCCTTCCGCGGTCCAAATGTAAGTGAAGTCCGCCACCCACTTCTGGTTCAGCCGCGCCAGAAATGTAAGCAAGCGGCCAGTTTAGCCGCTATTCGAAATGTCCGAGTGGAGACTCATCGCGCTCCACGAATTACGGCATCTACGCTCAGAGGCGTCGCGCGACTGATCGGGCATATACCAGGTTTGAGCATGTCAGTGTCGTACAACGTACCGACTTTGGTCCGCGGACCATGCATTGTCCTCTGCTTGCAAGAAGCGGCAGAGCCGATGCAGAACAAACTGGTCTCGCTTCGAATGTGGGCCGTTATCGCCAGCGCTCTCATAGTGCTAGCGGCGGTCCCGCTTCTGTAAGGCCCTCAACTGTCGGAAGACGCAACACGTGGGCTCCAGCGCCGCAGTCTGGAAATCTTACGTCCAGCTCTACGGCCACTGGTTCTCGAGAGAAAACGCATGAGCACCAAGAAGCCGGAACCCGGCAAACGCGGAGGCGCTCCGTTCAAGACGCCGGGAAAAAGCACGGTTGCGCCTTTGGCGAACCAAACCATCGTTGCGTTGTGCGGCGAACTTAAACAGCTCACCGGTGATCTGGAAGCGATTGCCGCCGGTCAGGCTGGTTCAACGTTTGCGAAGGGTCAGAGGACGAAACTCAAAGGTCGTATCGCCTCCGTGAGATCCATCCTGGCTAAGCTTGATGCTTCCCCTGCCAAGAAAGTTTGAAGCTCACCGCTCTGTCTACGGATGTGACTAGCCGTCGCCTGCTTGCGCCTATCTGTAGACTTGGGTTGGCCAGGAGCAGACATGCGCCAAGTCCAGTAATCGCAGTAGCGGCTGTTGCTATGTGCGGTCACGTGGCGCATCCCTCCCCGAGGTCCAGCAATGCTGGATATCGTCGGCCCCCTCCTCGCTCCCGAGGAACCTGCCGCTACGCCGCTCATGGCAGTCCTTCGTGCTGAACAGCGCATGGTTGGGCATTTGCTCGTCTACGACGGGCCGCAAAGGAACAACATGGTTTCGATCAGGGCAGTTTCCTGCATGGCGATAGCGCTTGCCAGTGTTGGCGGTGTTGCGCATGGCACGCCGTTCAACACGAAAACGCTTGCCATCGAGCACGTGACGGTCGTTCCAATGACGCCGGACGGCAGCGTCCTCGTTGATCAGACAGTTATTGTCGAGAATGGCCGCATCACGTCAATCGAACCATCAGCCACCGCAAAGCCGGTTGTGGGCATTCAGCATATCAATGGCGCGGGCAAGTGGCTCATGCCCAGCCTCACCGACGCACATGTCCACTTGGAGAACGACCGTCTTCTGCGGCTCTATTTGCAGCAGCCCAAGATCCCGGATGGTACGATCAGTACACAAGACGTCTTCCTTCCGTACGTGGCGCACGGCGTCCTCCAGATCATCGACCTGTCGGCCATGTCAGAGACTGTTGGACAGCGTCTTGAAGTGGAAACCGCACGCACGCTCGGACCGCACATCGCAATGGCCGCGATGATCGACGGCGCTCCGGCGACATGGCCAATCGGAATGACGCGGGTTGCGACAAATCCGGTCGAAGGACGCCAGGCCGTCCGAGACGCGGCCGCCGAAGGTTATGAGATCATAAAGGCCTACGGTAATCTTGACCTGCCGACATTCACCGCGATTGTCGAAGAGGCGCGTCGCCTGAAACTCCCGGTTGTTGGCCATATCCCGCAGCGGGGCAAAGGCATCACCGCCAAATTCTTCCAGCCCGGCTTCACCATGGTCGCCCATGCGGAAGAGTTTGCGCAGCAGACAGCAGTTCCTTCTGAAGCGGACATCCCGCGCTATGTGGCAATGGCCAAGCAGAACGGAACGTGGCTCACCGCGACCCTGACGCTCAACGAACGGCTCGTCGAGCAGACCGCCCACCCCGAAACGCTGAAGACACGCCCGGAAATCAGCTTTCTCACGCCCCTCTTCCATTCGGTCGTGACGAACCACAATCCCTACGTTGCTCAGGCAAGCCCCAAGCGGATCGAATACCTTAGCAAGATCGTTTCGTTCAACGCGAAGCTCGTAAAGGCGTTTGGCGATGCCGGTATTCCGGTTCTCGCAGGCACCGACACGCCGGTTCCAGGACTGGTCGCTGGCTTTTCCCTTCACGATGAGCTGGAAGCGATGGCACGCGCTGGTCTCGATAACCGGCGTGTCCTCGAAGGCGCGACGCGTCTTCCCGCGGAATGGCTCGGTGTAGACGCGGATCGGGGCACCGTCGCCGTCGGCAAGCGCGCTGACCTCATCCTGCTCGATGGCGATCCATTGGCGGATGTCGCCAACACGCGCCGTATCTCAGCGGTCATCGCTGGTGGTCGCTACCTGCCCCGCGCCGAACTCGACAGGGACATGCTGGCGTTAGACAAGCGATACGCGGCGATCAGGAAACCTGCGGCGACGCCCACGCCGTGAATGAGAGTGAAGGATGACCGTTCGGCTCCATGTTGTGTCACCTTGGGCCTCCAGCACGCTCCGGACCTGACGGACGTGCGGGCCGAAGTTGTCGCCCCACGAGAGCGCCTCCTGTCAATCGCCAAGGCTCTGCGAGAATCTGTGCTTGGCGGTAGGCAGGGAGGATAACAGCGTGCCCTACGTTATCAAATTTATGAAGCATGCCGAGGAGATCGAGCAGACCCCTTGGGAGCGCTCGTTCGAGACCGCCGAGCGGCACGCTCAGGATCACTTCCCAATGCACCGTAGTCGGTCTGGTGCGACGCACGTTGAGGTCTACGACTCCCTCACGGGAATTCTCATGTTCACGCACCCGATCTTGCGCGGCGCCAAACGGACCTAAACGGCCGGCGCCCCGCTGCCAGGCGTCGGAAATCGGCCGCGTCAAACCGCCGGTAGAAAACTTGGAGCGCGAAGGAACGTTTCGGGCCCCGAGGTCGTCAAAACGCAAACTGTGGCGATCCGGCTGAGTCGATCCAGTTCAGCCATTCACCGATGATACTGTGCTGCGGCGGTTCCTCGCCCAATCCGCGCCAGTCGTAATGTTCGAGTATCCGGCACTCTGGGTGCCGCCGGGTTCTCTGCTGCATGCGCCAATCAACTTCCGTCGAGCGTGTGGCCCGCCTGCGCCGGGGACTGAACACCTAGCCAGCAGTGCTTGGCGCCTCAAGCGCGATTTACACTGACGCCGCCATCGCTAAACCCGATGCCGCCTGCAGCGCGCGAGTGTCCTCCCCATGCCCCACAGCCGTCGAGCACCTTGATACTGCGGTCCACCATTGCCCCTACCGGCCGCGCAAGAGGTTGAGCACGCTCCTCGCGCATCGCCAAGACAACTCGACCCACCCGCGCGCCTCTCAAAGATCCAAGAATGATCGGCGTCGAGATTGGCATGAAGCTGACGGAGCGGCTGGCGACAGATGCGGCTGAAAAAGGCGCGCGCGGCCACACTGGAGCGCGGAACATAACCGTGCAACGGCTGAGACACCCGGGCGCGGGACGCACCTACAGGCGCGGCAGGACGGTTGAGCTTACGGCGTCTGCGCCGGACGATCCGACTGCGCCCCCTGCATCGCCCTGTTCAGCCGCAAGTCGGTTCCACTCGAGAGCTTCGGCGTTGTCGGCACGCGCACCAGCAGCATCCGCCCGTGACATCGCTTTCGAAGCGTCGGTGCTGACCTGCGCCGGTACCGAGGCAGCCAGCGCGATTGCTCCGGCGGATAGCAGCAGCAGTCTTCGAAGCGTCGCTGGCATGGCCCTTCCCCCGGTCAGTCTGAAGGCGACGACGATAGGCTTGGCGGGCCCGAAAGCAAAATCGCCCGGTGGTAGTGATGGGGTCTTGGTCCCGGCTCGGCTGACGCGTCTAGGAGACGGCGCTCCCGGAGATTGCTAGGCGCTCGCTGGCCAAAATGCGTATCCCGCCCCCTAACTAGCGGCAGGTACGACATTGATTTTATTTGCAATTGTGGAGCAAGCGATAAGATTCGGACTCATGACCCGACTTTGGCAAAACCCGATCTGCTAGTTTGGCTAAAGTCCGAAGCGTGCCGATGAATTCGAAAATTCCATATCGCTGGACCGACATCCGCGATCATTCAACGTGGAATGCAAGCTCAAGTTTTTGTGCTGCTGGTAGCGTCTAACTTCGCCAGGATGGATTTCAGCGCGTTATGCGGGTCATGAGTTTCTTCTTGTCACCCTTGGCGAAGGTTGAACCGGCCTGACCGCCGCTGATAGCTTCAAGGTCGGTGGTGAGCTGTTTGAGTTCGCCGCGCAAAGCGACGATCGTCTGGTTGGCCAACGGCGCGTTTGTGTTCTTGCCGGGTGTTTTGAACGGAGCGCGGCCCAGTTCGCCAGGTTTGGGCTTCTCTGTGCTCATGCAGTCTCCTCTCGATAACAACGGCCTACTCTCGCCGCAGATAAACGTTCGCTATCAGCCGCGCATCTGCCCACACCATCGCCCTTCCGACTATCAAGGCGATATCGTGCTCGGTGGTTGTGGCATAATACGTCCTACTCGGGCCGCGATCCACGGAGCCCGCACCGTGCCACGGGAACTCGAGGCTAGAAATTACGAGCGCGTATCGCACGCCAGCCGGAGGATGCTCGGTTGCTTTCAGTTCGATGATTTCTGACATGGGAAAACCATACACGGTTTCTGACACAGCAGTGTACGCGAGCGCACGTGTGTGGTCAGTTCGCGACTTGAACTCCGGTGGCCGGCTTGTGCGCGCTGCTCATCACCTTCGAACATCCGGTCGATGCACACGTTTTCTACGAAACTAATCCATGCACCTTAGCCTCCGAATTCGGCAGGCGATGATCTGGGCGTGATGTGAATGACCCAAATCAAGATGATTACCTGTGCAGTTGAACTACTTCAGCGTGAGTCGCTGTCTGAAGCAGGCATGCGCCATGGGTGACGAGCTCTCAACTCGGCAACCGTTTTGGCGCTCGCGCTCACCGAGGCACGCGGCCGACCAGCTCGTTCCTCACGGTGTCGCAGCTTTGCACACATCACTCGCGTGGTGCGCGCATCCGGCCGGGCAGCCGCAATCGCCGCCGTGAGGCGCACAACCTCCGAACCGTGATAGATCAGATCTACGCTGCCCGCGGGGTGCATCACTCTGGCTTCCGAAGCCACGAAACACCAGAACAAGATGATCCTCTCTGTCTGTCCAGCACCGTACGCGAAACCAGGCGAGCGGTCTCACCGCTTGGAGTTTCCAGTCGGTGCCATTTCGTCAGGAGATGCAGACGTTCACTATGCGCGCCCTTTTTGTCTGGCTCAGCGTCGCTCGCACTTTTCTCTTGGCTTGTCCGGCAGCGTACACGGAAGG
>JANPJV010000246.1:0-9376 GCA_031425695.1 Rhodanobacteraceae bacterium
CCCCCCCCGCCCCCGCCCTCCTTCTCCCCCCAACCCCCCCCCCCCCCCCCCCCGCCCCCCCCCCCCCCCCCACAAAACCCCGCCCACCCAAACTTTCTCGTGCAGACGTCTAGACGTCCAGACGTCCAGACGTCTAGACTCTGGTCCAGCCCAACGCTGCGAGAGAGACCATGCCCCGCCAATTTCCCGCCGAGCTGCGTACCTTCACCGCCGACGGCCCGCTCGCTCTCAGCAGTGGCGGCCAGCTGGCGCGTCCGACGGTGGGCTACCAGAGTTGGGGGACGCTCAACGCCGCACGTGACAACGTGATCCTGGTCTGCCATGCGCTGACCGGCACCAGTGACGTTGCCAGCTGGTGGGAGGGCGCCTTCGGCGCGGGGCGTGTCCTCGATCCGAGCCGGCATTTCATCCTGTGCATCAACAACCTCGGCAGCTGCTACGGCAGTTCCGGTCCAGACAGCCTCGATCCGGCGACCGGACAGCGCTACGGCTCGCGCTTTCCGCAGATCGAAATTGCCGACATCGTCGCCCATCAGCGCCTGCTCGTCGCGGAGCTCGGCATCCGCGGCATCGAGCTGGTGGTGGGCGCGTCGATGGGGGGTTTCATTGCGCTCGAGTGGGCGCGCAGCGAGCCCACCCGCGTGCGCCGGGTCGCGGTGATCGCGAGCAGCTGGCGGCAGCCGCCGCAGGCACTGGCGCAGGCACGCCTGCAATGCGAGTTCATCCGGCGCGACCCCAACTTTGCCGGTGGCGATTACCTGCCGGAGGCCGCCCCCAACCAGGGACTGGCGCTAGCTCGCCAGCTCGGCCACCTGACCTACCGCTCGCCCGAAGAGCTCGATCGCCGCTTCGGACGCGAGCTGCGCGCGGACGGCGAATTCCAGGTGCTGTCCTATCTCGATCACCAGGGCGACAAGCTGGTGCGCCGTTTCGACGCGCTCTGCTACCTGCGCCTGACCGAAGCCATGAACCGTTTCGACCTGGGCGCTGGCGGCGATCCCGCGGCAACGTTGGCGCAGATCCGCCAGCCCGCGCTGGTCGTGGCCTTAAGCTCCGACCAGCTGTATTTCCCGAGCGAGCAGGCGCGCCTCGCGGGCTACCTCGCAAACTCGGAGCTGCTCGAGATCGACACCTTGTACGGCCACGACGGCTTCCTGGTTGACGCCGCGAGCCTCGACCCGGGTCTGCGCGCCTTTCGTGACCAGGCGCTCCCGGCGTCGGCTGCACACACTCGGTCGGATGCGCGACCGCTGCCGCTGACGATCATCGGTGCGACCGGCCGCGTCGGTGCCGAGCTGCTTGCCTTGCTCGCACAGCGGACGGCGCTGCCGCTGCGCCTGGTCGGGGTCGCCAATTCGCGCGGGGCGCTGTGGCAGCCGCTCGGCATCGATCCGACCACGGCCGTCGTCGCTCTCCGAGCGCACGCGACCGCCAGCGCCGCTGCGCTGATCGAGCGTTTTCTCGTCGCACGCGGTCCCGCCGTCCTGGTCGACTGCACCGCGAGCGCCGAAATCGCGAGCTACGCGCCACGCCTGCTCGCGGCCGGGATCGCCCTGGTTACGCCGAACAAGCTGGCCTTTGCCGCCGGGACCGGTGCCTGGTCGGCATTGGCCAAGGCGCTTGCCGGAAACACCCCGGCCGGGTGGTCGGCCACGGTCGGGGCGGGGCTGCCGATCCTGTCCACGATTGGTCGCCTGCGCGCCGCGGGGGATGAGCTGATCGAGGTCGAAGCCGGGCTTTCGGGCACGCTCGGCCATCTGCTGACCCGGACGCAGAACGGATCGAGCCTGGCGCAGGCCATCGACGAGGCCATCGCGCTGGGGCTCGCCGAGCCCGACCCGCGTGCGGACCTCGGTGGCGAGGACGTGCGCCGCAAGCTCAGCATCATCCTGCGTGCGGCCGGCATCGATGTGGAGCCCGCCGCAATTGCGCTGGAACCACTGCTCGCGCTCGCGCCGGAACAGGACTGGCGCAGCGCGCTCGCCGATCACGAGGACGCCTGGTCACAGGCAGTCCTCGACGCGAAACGGGCGCGCCTGCGGCTCGTATATCGCGCCCGCTGGAGCCCGGAAACCGGCGCTGTGGTCGGGCCAGCGCTGGTCGCGGAAGACCATCCGCTGGCCGGCGCGCGCGGGACCGAAAACCGGGTGGTGTTGCGCTCGCACTTCCAGGGCACCCAGCCAATTGTCATCTCCGGCGCCGGTGCCGGCGTGCGCGTCACCGCGGCCGCAGTGCTCGCCGATCTCATCAGTGTGACGACCAGCCTGCAGCGCAGCGCGGCGCCCGTACGTGGCGCCGAGCCGGTGCGCGTGCCGCATCGCATCCGGGCGTATGCACGGCTGAACGCGCGGGGCGTTCGCAGCCGTTTCATTGCTGGACCGAGAGCCGCCGAGTCAGTAGCCTCTGGCGGCAACGGAGGGCCCCGATGCCTAAGAAATTCGTCAACCCTTATATCGAGCGCGGAAAGCGCGCCGAGGCCACCAAGAAGATCACGGTGACCATCCCGGTCCACGTGCTCAAGCTGCTGACGGACGAACGTACCCGTCGGCAGATCAAGAAGCTGCGCCATGCCACCATCTCCGAGCTGCTGACGGAGGCCTTCCTGCACGCCTATACCGGCCAGCCGCTGCCGGTCGACGAGGAACTCGGACGCCCGGAGTAAGCGCCATGCGGGCGGTTGCCGCGGCGCCGGACGGCGGACCGCTGCACGCGCCCCTTGCCGACGTGGCTGCCGTGATCCCGGTCGGGCCGGGCGATCGCAGCTGGCGCGGCCTGCTCGAGCAACTCGACCGCTTTGCCCCGGGCCTCACGCGCCGGCTGGTCTTCGCCCATGGTGACCTGCAGGGTCGCCCGCGCAGCCCTGGCATTGCCTGGACCGAATCCAGCCGCGGCCGCGCACGCCAGCAGAACGCGGGGGCAGCCGCACTCGACCAGCGCTGGCTATGGTTCCTGCACGCCGACAGCCGGCTCACACCCGCGACCCTCGACGCGCTGCGCGCCTTCATTGCCCGCGACGAGGATGCGCTCGGCTATTTCGACCTGCGCTTCGCCAACGACGGCCCCTGGCTCGTGCGCCTCAACGAGTGGGGCGTCCGCGCGCGCTGCCGGCTGGCCACGCTGCCGTTCGGCGACCAGGGCCTGGTGCTGCCGCGCAGCCGCTTCTACGAGCTCGGCGCCTTCGACGAGGCGCGCCCATTCGGCGAAGACCACGCCCTGGTCCGCGCCGCCCGCAGCGCCGAGCTACCGGTCCGCCGCATCCCCGCCCCCATCTACACCAGCGCCCGCAAATACCGCGCCCACGGCTGGCTCGCCACCACCTGGAAGCACCAGCGGCTCACGTGGCAGCAGTGGCGGGAGGGGTGAAGCGGTTTCGGTTTCGGTTGTCGGTTTCGGTGACCACAACGTGACCCGCGGCCAACCGATTTAGTCCGAAACCGAAACCGATAACTGAAACCAAATGCGCCACGGCATCGCCATCTTCGTCAAAACCCCGGGCCTGAGCCCGATCAAGACGCGCCTGGCGGCGAGCGTGGGTGAAGAGCGGGCGCTGGAGATCTATCGGGCGTGCATTGATTGCGTGCGGGCGAGCGTGGACCTTGCCTGCGCCCGCGTTGATCTGACCGCCTACTGGGCGGTCGCCGAGCCCGATGGCTTGCCGCATTGGTCGAGCTGGCCCTGCCTGCTGCAACCCGAGGGCGGCCTGGGTGCCCGCATGGCCGGCATCCATGCGCAACTGCGCTCGCGTCACCACGGTGCCCTGCTGCTCGGCGCGGACGTGCCGGGCATCAGCGCCGGGCTCATCGAAGACGCCTGCCGCGCCCTCGACAGCGGACCCGCCTGCGTCATCGCGCCGGCCACCGACGGCGGCTTCGTGCTCTTCGGCGCGAATGCCGACCTGGGTGCCGATCCCTGGGACACCCCCGCCTACGGCGCACCCGATACGGCAGAACAGTTCCTGGCGCTGATAGGCGCGGGCTTGGATTTGTCCAGGTTGGAGACCCAGCTTGACCTGGATACGCGTGCGGACCTGGTCGAGCTTTCCGCCCACCCGCCGGTCGCGCCGTCGGCGCAGCAAATCCAATTCTGGTCGCGCCTGTCCAGCTGGAAGTAGGTCATGTTGCCGGCGCAGCCGGCTACTTGACAGTTTCCAGCCGTCAAGTAGCCCGCTTGCGCGGGCAACATGACCTACGACAATCGTCCTCAGCCACAGTTGAAAATGAATCCGGGTCTTCGGCCTGAACGGCGTCACAGAACTCACAACTGCGCAGTCCGGCGCGGCTAAAATACGCAACGTTCACTTCGACCCGGCAGGCTCATGCGCTTGAAAGCTCTTCCACTGTTGATCGCCTCACTGCTGACGGCCTCGGCTGCATCCGCGAACGACAAGATCAACCCAACGGTGCAAGCCGCTTTCGCGAAACGCGCGCAGGTCCCGCTGGTCGTCAGCCTGGCTGCGCAGGCAGACACTGCCAAGATCGCTGCCAGCAACAAAGGCGACGCCCGCCTTGTCGCCACGGTGGCCGCCCTGCGCGCCGAGGCAGATCGCAGCCAGGCTACCCTGCGGAGATATCTCGACGCGCGCGGGCTTGCCTACCGTGCGTTCTGGGCTGCCAACTTCATCACGTTGGAGGCTGACGCCGCACTTGCCGCCAAGCTGGCCGCACGGGCCGACGTCGCCGCGATCGAGCTCGACGCGCCAATGCAGATGATCCAGCCAGATCTCTTCCAGCCGACTGCGGAACCCACCAAGGCGATCGAGAGTGGCGTCACCCGCGTCAACGCTCCGGCACTGTGGGCGATGGGCTTTCGCGGCCAGGGCGTGATCGTCGCCGGCGAGGACACCGGCATCCAATGGGACCACCCCGCGATCAAACGCCAGTACCTCGGTTGGAATGGTGCGGTCGCCAACCACAATTACCATTGGTACGACGGCATCCGTCCCGGTGGCGCCGGGGGTACTTGTGGCACGGCGTCCGCGTTCCCATGCGACGACAACAACCACGGCACCCACACGGTCGGCACCATAGTCGGCGACGACGGTGGTGCGAACCAGATAGGCGTCGCGCCGGCCGCGCGCTGGATCGGCTGCCGCAACATGGACCTGGGCAATGGCACGCCGACCACGTACACCACCTGCATGCAATGGATGATGGCGCCCACGGATCTGGCCGGAAACAACCCTGACCCGCTGCGCGCGCCGCACGTCGTCAACAACTCCTGGGGTTGCCCGCCGTCAGAAGGCTGCACCACACCCGACATCCTGCGCACCGTGGTCGAGAACGTGCGTAACGCCGGAATCCTGATGGTGGTATCCGCAGGCAACTCGGGCTCCTCCTGCTCGACCATCAGTGATCCGCCCGGAACCTATGCCGCCAGCTTCAGCGTCGGCGCGATTGGCACCACTGCGATGGCAGGATTCAGCTCACGCGGGCCGATCACAGTCGATGGCAGCAACCGCCTCAAGCCCGATATCGTGGCGCCTGGCGTCACCGTGCGATCGGCGACCCGCAATAACAGCTACGCGAGCTTCAATGGCACCAGCATGGCCGGCCCGCATGTCGCCGGCGTCGCCGCCCTGCTGATGTCCATCGACCCCACCCTGAAGCGCGATCCCGCACGCATCGAGGCGCTGATGCGTGCGACCGCGGTCAACGACATCACCAACACCCAGGTCTGCGGCGGCATCCCGGCCGCGACCATCCCGAACAACGTCGTCGGCCACGGGCGCATCGATGCGCTGAATGCTGCGCGCGTGGGATTGGGCGTGCTTTGGGTTGCGGGCTTCGAATGAGGGTGCGGGTTGGGCCGTGAGCCGCTCTGGTGGGAGTGGCCATGGCCGTGATCTCTTGATTTGTCAGATGAAGCCAAAAGGCTAGGCAGCGCAGCCTTGACGCTCGCAGGACAGTGTCATTCATACAGAAATCTGTATAATTTTCCGCATGAAGACGACACTCGACTTAAATGACCAACTGCTCGTTGCGGCAAAGGCGCTGGCTGCACAGCAGCGCACGAGTCTCACGCGATTGATCGAAGAAGGCTTGCAGTTGCGGCTGCGCAGTGAGCACCAGGCGAAACTGCGTGCCAAGTTGCCGCTGCCAGTATTTGCCGGAAAAGGTGGGCTCGCTGCCGGCATCAATCCGCTCAATAATAAAGCAATGCTGCTGGCCGCAGACGATGACACCTGACGTCAACGTGCTGGTCGCTGCGTCTCGCAGCGATCATCCCCACCATGACGTGGCAATCGAGTGGCTCACTGAAGGGTTGGCTGCGCTCGCACGCGGCGGCAGCCTGACTTTGATGCCGATGGTGCTGACCAGTTACATCAGGCTGGTGACCAGCGCGCGCGTGTTTGCGCAACCCACGCCGATCGAGACTGCGTTGAAGTTCGCCGAAGCGCTCCTGGCCATCCCTGGGGTGCAGCTGGCGTCCTGCGGCCCGGAGTGGCCTGTGATGCGCAAGCTGTGTGGCGATCTGCAGTTGAGCGCGAACGATATTCCCGACGCATGGCTGGCGGCAGCGACGATCCATCTTGGCGAGCACTTGGTCAGCTTTGATCGCGATTTCAAGAAGCTTTTGGGACAAAAACAGTTCACGTTGCTCGCTGCATAAGGCAACTTTTGGGACTCTCGTGGAGGGCTCTCGTGGGAGCGGCCATGGCGCCGATCTTTTGCTTTTGCTGATGACGTAGGTCACGTTGCGCCCGCGTCGTGCATCGGGTGGGAGCAATAGTGTTCGGGCGCTACGTGACATTCGCGAGGTGTCACGTAGCGCCCGATGGCCGCCCAGGAGTGTCCGAAGCGGGTGCGGGCGCAACGTGACCACGTCAGCAAAGCCAAGGCATCGCAGCCGCTCGCTGACAGCAGGCTACGAGCGCTGCGGCCAGGCTGCGAAAAACGCCCACAGGCCACCCAGGCCCGCAGCGCCTGCGGCGAGCGGGACGCCGAAGAAACGTGGGCCGCCGGCATCGAGCGCGAACAGCAGGGCGCCGACGATGGTGAGGCCGCTGCCGAGGATGGCGAGCACGGTCTGGTGCTGGCCCTGGCGGGTGACCGTGACCAGGCGCTCGAGGTCGGAGGAGCGCATCTGCAGCTTGTGCCGGCCGCCGACCGATTGTTTGAGGTATTCGTGCACCAGGCGCGGTATTTCCGGCGCGTTCTGGATCCAGGCCGGCAGGCGCGTCTGGATCTCGCGGAGGGCCGCGTTCCAGCCATACTTCTCCAGCATGATCTGTTGCAGCACCGGCTTGGCGACCGCCCAGATATCGATCGTCGGCCACAGCGTGCGCGCGATGCCTTCGATATTGAGCAGGGTTTTCTGCAGCAGGATCAGCTGCGGCTGGATGGTCAGTTGATACGCTTGAGCCACCGAAAACAGCTTCATGATCACTTCGCCGAGCGAGATCTCGCTCAACGGGCGCGTGAAATACGGCTCGCAGATGCTGCGGACGGCGCCTTCGAGCTCATCCATGCGCACGTCCGCTGGCATCCAGCCGGCTTCGATGTGGAGCTCGGCGATGCGCCGGTAGTCCTGGTTGAAGAGCGCGGTGAAATTCTCCGCGAGATAGCGCTGGTCGGTCGGCGTGAGCGTGCCCATGATGCCGAAGTCGAGCACGATGAACTTCGGGTCCGCCGGCGTCTCGCGCGAGATCAGCACATTGCCGGGATGCAGGTCGGCGTGGAAGAAGTTGTCGCGGAAGACCTGGGTGAAGAACAGCTGGATGGCGCGCTCGGCGAGCTTCTCGAAGTTGATGCCGGCCGCGCGCATGGCGTCGACATCATTCATCGGGATGCCGTAGACGCGCTCCATGGTGATCATGCCGGTCCGCGTCAGCGGCCACAGCATCTCCGGCGCGTAGAGCTCCGATGAGCCAAGCCAGTTGCGGCGCAACAGGCTGCCGTTGGCGGCTTCGCGCATCAGGTCGAGCTCGAAATGCAAAGTGCGTTCGATTTCCTCGACCACTTCCAGTGGGCGAATGCGCTCGGCGCGCTCGAGGCGATTTTCGGCAATCCGCGCGAGAGCCTTGAGCAGGCCAAGATCGGCGTGGATGCGCGCGGCGATGTCCGGCCGCAGCACTTTGATCACCACTTCGCGGCCATCGAGCAAGGTTGCCGGGTGCACCTGGGCGATCGAGGCCGAGGCCAGCGGCACCTGGTCGAAGCTTGCGTAATTGGCCTCGATGGGCGCACCGAGCTGCGCTTCGATCAACGCGCGCGCCTGCTCACCCGGAAACGGCGCGACCCGATCCTGGAGTTTTTCCAGCTGGTCGGCGACGTCGGCGGGCAACAGATCGCGCCGGGTCGACAACACCTGCCCGAACTTGACGAAGATCGGGCCGAGCTCTTCCAGCGCGCGCCGCAAGCGCTCGCCGCGGCCCATCTTGGCGGCGCCAACCGAATCAGCCGAAAACGCGCGCAGCCAGGCGAGCGGCGCGAACAGGCGTGCCGCCGGCGTGACCTCGTCCAGCCGATAGCGCATCAGCACGCTGCTGATCCGGTACAGGCGGGCGATGTGGCGCAAGCCGGTCATGCACTCATGCGCCGCGCGCTCGCCGCTTGGCGAGGCGCTCGATCCGCGCTGCGAGGCGGTCGACATCGTCGCGCATCTGGTCGACGTCCTCGATGAACTGTTCCATTTCCCCAGGAGCAATCAGATCGCGCGATTCCTCGCGCAGGTATTCGGTGGTGTTCTGCAGCATCGCCTTGGCGGTGGCGCGGCCCCACGCAAAGGCACCGCGCAGTCCCTTGCCGATCTGGTGTCCCGCGACCTCGCCAAACACGCGCGCGAGCGGTGCATCCCAGTCCGGATCGAGCTTGTCGACCAGCTTCTGCACGCGCCGCGCAAGGTCGGCGTCGCCGGAAATATCGATACGCCCGGCCGGCATCGCGAAACCGCCGCGCTCCGCCGCCAGCGCGATCAGCCCGCCGGCGCTCGCGGAAATCGACAGGTCGGCATTCTCGGCATCGCTGGCGATCAACTTGCCGGACTCGACGCGCAGCTGCAGCGGCGACGGCCACGGCTTCACCCGCAGCGACACGCTGCGTCCTTCAAGCGGCTTGATCGCCTCGGCCGCCCCCGGATCGAGGCTGAGTACGCGATTGAGCGCGGCTTCGACGACCCGCAACAAAGGCGTCGGCCAGCGCGGAGTTTCCTGTGCCATGGGCATTTCCGCGTAACGATGTGGCGATGCTAACAGGCGAGGGCGCGACGGCCGGGTGGACGGGCTTTGCTTTGCTCTACGTGGGTCCCGACCATATACCAAAGCGTTAAGGAACCCCGCAGAAAAAACGTCCGGACCAACAGCCGAACCACCGAGCAGAGGAAATGGACAAACCCCCCCGAGAACACGCCCCCAACCGCCGACCCGCCGAGCAAACAC
>JANPJV010000247.1:0-4555 GCA_031425695.1 Rhodanobacteraceae bacterium
CGCGCAGCGCAGACCACCAGGAGCACAGAACCTTGGCTTGTGGTGGGTCTGCGCTAGGCGCGGACGCCTTTAAGGGCGGCCCGGTTATCAACACCGGGGCCGCGTCAACTCACTCGAAGCCGTTCTTGAACAGATCGTTGCCCGGTCCGCACTGGTTCTGGAAGATGCACGCCGCGTATTCCGGGTGATCGACGAACGGGTTGCGGTTCTGCTGGAAGCTGAACACCACTTCGTGGCGGGCGAGCTCGATTGCATCCGGCGGATCGGCGAAGTGCCACTCGAGCAGGGTCGACAGCAGTCCCATGTATCCGGTCGCCCCAACGACGCCATTCCCCGTCACCTGGATCTGGCTGCGATTGTCGGTCGCGATCAACTCTGGTTCCTGATGCATATAAGTACCGTGGGTGCCGCCGGCGTAGCGCACGTCCATGTACAGGATGGCGCGGGCGACATCGCCCTTGCGTTTGTCCCACACCTCATAGCTGCCAGCGTTGCCGTCGGGGGCCATGCCCTCATTGGGGAAGCCGGGGCCACCCTGGCCGTGATTCAGGTCGGTCGGATTTTGAATCGGACAGCCGGGGCAATTCGCGTAGGGCTTGTTGCCGCGGTCCTGATTGTGGTCCGAGGCCGAGGCATAAAGCATGTGCGCGTCGGTGTACGCCGAGTGCGGATTGCCGTTGGTATCGCCGCCGCCGAGGTCGCCGAAGCCCAACGAATTTGGCCAAGTGTGCTCGCGGTTATAGGTGGTCGGCCCGGTGCTGCCCGAGCGATCAGTGATCTTGGTGTACTTGCGGTTGCGATAGACGTCCAGGATCTTGTTCGATTCAGTCGGATCCTGTTCGGCAGCTTCGACGATGTCCCACGCGTCACACAGTGCAACGGTCGGCGCTGCCAGGTTGCAACTGTTGCCAGTGATCGAGTACTGGAACGCCCGGTGGTCGTCGATGAGGTTGTGCAACGACGTCCGCAGCGCAGCGGCCGAACTGGTGTCGACACCCTGGTAGTAATTTGCCGTCGACGGCTGCGTCGTGAAGCTGAAGCTGTAGTCGGCCGCGTTCTGCGGAGCGCCATCCTGGTCGACGATCAATGCGCCGTTGAGGCTCACCGTGCACACTTCGGAATTGTCGAAGTTATCGATCGGGTCGAGGGTGAAGCTGATCGATCCGCCGCTGACGACCGCCGGATGGCCGCCCGACACCGTGCATTCAATGGCGAACCACGACCCGCCGAGCGTCACCGGCTCGCTGAAGGTGATGGTGAGGTTGGAGCCGATTCCGACGTTGGTGGCGTTATTCGCCGGCACGGTGCTGGCGACGGTCGGTGGCAAATCGGCAACGACGGTGAAACCGAATACGAAGTCCGCTGCCATCGGATCTGCGGGCAAGTCCACGTCGCTGACGCCTGCGGCGTTGACGGTCACGGTGCAACTGGCGTTGAAGGCCAGTTCGGTATCTGGATCAAGCGTGCGCGTGGCGCCAGTGCCAGTGGTCGTCGCGGTAATCGGGCTGCCGCCGCAGACGAGCGTCGCCCAACCGGGGGTCGTGGTCACCGCCTCACTGAAGTTCACGACGATGTTGGCATTCCCGGCGACGCCGGTCGCACCATTAGCCGGTACGGTCGAGGTCACCGTCGGCGGCGCATCGGTCCCGAAGGTGAAGCTGTAGTTGCCGGCCATCGGCGTCGGCGTTTCATCCAGGTCGATCACATTGGCGGCGATGATGTTCGCCGTGCAGTTCGCGTTTGCCGGCAGGTCGGCAACCGGATCGAGCGTGCGCGTCGCGCCGGTGCCCGATTCGGTCACGGCGATGGAACCGCCCGGGTTGCAGCTCAGGGTGAACCAGCCGGCACTGGTGGTCACCGGCTCGCTGAACTGAACGGTGATGTTGCCGGTGGTCGACTGATTGACGGCCAGGTTGGTTGGCGTGGTGCTGGAAACGGCCGGAGGGAGATCGCCAGGACCGGTCGTGCTCAAAGAGAAGGTGTCGATGCCGAGCATGTCGTCGGAGCCACTGGAATCGGTATCAACCCAGCGAATCCAGAAACCCTGGTTGGCCGCAATCGACAGCCCGGTAATCGTGAACGAGATTGCCGTCTGGTTTGCCGGCACGTTGCCGTCGATGGGTGCCGCCGTTGCGCCAGCGACCGGGCCAGCAAAGTCGAGCTGGTCGACTTCCGTCCAGGTGCCGGTGCCCAGTCCAGTCGCATCCGTCGAGATCGCGAAATTGAGGTTGTCGGCGGCGGTGGTAGTCCCGTTGCGCCACTGCTCTCCCGTGTACGCAATCGTCAAGTCGGTGATGGGTGCGCCGGTCTGGTTGACGAACTGCGCCCCGATCCGCGACTGCGTGGTACCACTCGCCAATGTCGCAAAGGCACGATCCGTAGAACCGACCGCGCCCGCGCTGTAGGTATCGCCGCTGTTGGCGCTGCCGTCGGTCGCGGTATAGGACGTGTTGGCGGTGCTCTCGAGGAACGCCCACCCGGAAGGCACCTGCGCCTGCGTTCCCGTCCCGGTATTGACCAGGGTGTCGAAGTTCTGTTGAACCGGCGTTCCGGTCAGTGCCACTTGCGCGTTGGCGCCGTGGGCGACGAGCGCGAGGGCGCTGGCCAGAAGCAATCTCATCAAGGACATTAAAGGAGGCCGGTACGACAGGGGGCCGGCATTCTAGGTCGATTTCTCCCGTCGATCGTGTGCGCGCGGGGTCATCTCTTGCTAATCCGGCGCGGCGAGGCGATCCCCATTGGGCTGGGGCTAACGCTTGGCGCCCGGCTACGCGACGGTCATCGCTAATATCCGCCGATGCCCGACCAAGTGCTGATCAGTCTCGATGCGGTGATTGTCGCCGTCACCGCTGGCGTGCCGCGCGTGCTGGTGGTGACTGAGGGCAATGCCGCCGCATTGCCGTCGGGGCCGCTCGACCTCATTGCGCATGTCACGCTCGAGCGCGGCATGCGCGCCTGGGTCAACCAGCAGACGGGTCTCGCGCTCGGGTACGTCGAACAGCTCTACACCTTCGGCGACCGCTTCCGCGATCCCCGCGAGCATGCCGGCGGGCCGCGGGTGATCTCCGCGGCCTATCTCGCGCTGGTGCGCGAGAATCGACTGCTGGCCGGCTTCGATGCGGCTTGGGCCGACTGGTACGGTCTCCTGCCATGGGAAGACTGGCGCAACGGACGGCCAGCGCTGATCGATGCGCAGCTGCAACCAGCCCTGCTGGCCTGGGGTGGGGGCGTAGCCGAAAGAATCGAGCGGGCGCGCCAATGTTTCGCGCTCGACGGCCGGCGCTGGGATCCGGAACGCAGCCTGGAGCGCTACGAGCTGATGTGGGAAGCGGGCCTGACCGCCGAGGCCCGTGGCCACTACGGGCTCGGCCTGCCGATGGCGCGCGACCATCGACGAATATTGGCGACCGCGCTCGGGCGCCTGCGCGGCAAGCTCAAATACCGGCCGGTGGTGTTCGAGCTCTTGCCGGAGCAATTTACGCTCGGCCAGCTCCAGGACCTGGTCGAGGCGTTGGCCGGGCAGCCGCTGCACACGCAGAACTTCCGTCGCCTGGTGGCGGGCGCAGGCCTGGTCGAAGCGACCGGACAGCGCACGCACGCGACCGGCGGACGGCCCGCCGAACTGTTTCGCTTCCGCCGCGTCGTCCTGCGCGAACGCCCGGCCCCAGGGGTGGCGTTGCCGAAGCGGGCAGGCGGGTGAGGCGGTTTTCGGTTTTCGGTTTTTGGTTTTCAGTCCAAAGCCAATTGCCTGTCGTTCCCGGGATCGCGCGTTGGCCCTTTCCGAAAACTGAAAACCGAAAACCGACTTCACTTTTTGTCCGCCTGAACGCCCTGCACCCCCCGCGCAGCCGCTGTGCCACACCCTGATAGACTGCCCCGCTTTCCCGCCAAGACCGTCAACCATGCTCCGAGTGTGTTTCGCCGTGCTGCTGTTGTTGTCCGCTTCCAGCGTTTGCGCGCAAAGCCAGAGCTTCTCCTCGCTCGAAGAGCGGATGAGCGCGCAGGATTTTCGCGAGTCGGGCCTGGAGAAGCTCAGCCCCGAGGAGCTCGCGGCGCTGAATAAGTGGATCGAACGCAGCGTGCGGCTGGCAGACCCGGCAGTGGCGGCTGCCGTTGCCCAGGGCCAGGCGGCAGGTGTCGACGGCGTGCCGGCGGAAACCGCGTCGCAGGTGGGTTTCGAAAACGCGCGACGGGAAGAATTCAAGGACCGTATCCAGGGCACATTCAACGGCTGGAGCGGCGACACCCAGTTCGTGCTGGAGAACGGCATGGTCTGGGAACAGGCCGAGGACGACCGGTTTTCCCACAAGGAAGTCGATAACCCGGGTGTGACGATCACCCCAGGTGCTTTCGATTCGTGGCGCCTCAAGGTCGACGGGTCCAACCGCACGACGCTGGTGAAGCGCATCCGCTGATCCCGTGTGTCGCCAGTGTGGGTGGTTCGATCACACCGCCGGGCTGCAGTGTGCGCGGACGCCTTTGATCCTGGTGGGTCTGCGCTGTGCGCGGGCGCTTCTTGACTGCCAAACTGGAGAAAGCGTCCGCGCATAGCGCA
>JANPJV010000248.1:0-1605 GCA_031425695.1 Rhodanobacteraceae bacterium
CAAGGCGCAGGCCATCGTCGACTACCGTACCAAGAACGGGCCGTTCAAGAGCGCCGACGAGCTCGTCAACGTCAAGGGCGTCGGCCTGAAGACCGTCGAAAAGAATCGCGACCTGATCCGCATCGGCGGCGCGCCGGCGGCCAAGGCCGAGACCAAGCCTGCCGCGTAATGCGCGACAGGGCAGCATGCGCGGGTTCCCCTATCCCCAGGCCCGCGCGTGCTGCTTCCATTTGGAGTGCGGCGGTCCGCGCCGCTTTGGATGCGCTTGTGGGTCTACGCTGCGCGCGGACGCTTCTGCATCTGGTGGGTCTGCGCTGCGCGCCGACGCTTCTGCATCTGGTGGGTCTGCGCTGCGTGCGGACGCTTCTGCATCTGGTGGGTCTGCGCTGCGCGCGGACGCTTCTGCTGGGCGTACTGTGATGCGTCCGCGCACAGCGCAGACCCACCAAAAGCCGATCGCGGCATCCCCGCCTTCTTTCCGCACCACGCTCTTGGGATACTCCGGCTTCGTCCAAAACCGCCAGTCCCATGATCCTTCCCCGTTATCGCATTGCTGCGTCCATCATTCCCGGTGCAGGCAAGGGGCTCTACGTCGAGGAAGCGGTCGCCGCGGGCGCGATCGTGGTGGCGCCGGATGCGATTCCGCGGGTCTACACCTGGGAGCAGTTGCTGGCCTTGCCGGACTCGGAGGCGTTGATGCCGGCGACGGTGCGCTGGTTCGAGGACCGCTACACGGCGACGCCGGAGTGGCCGGACGAGTGCTACATCAACCATGCCTTCGAGCCGACCGGGTTATGGCACCTGGGCTTCGTGTTCGCACGCGAGGCGCTGGCGGCGGGCACGGAGATCACCGTCGACTATCGGCATCTGCTCGCGCCGGGGCAGGAAGAGAGCTTCCGCGACGCCAAGACCAATGACCTCATCATTGGCTTCAGTTGGCAGGACAGCCTGCGCCGCAGCACGCGCGAGCTGGCCGCCATGCTGGATGCTTGCTAAAGCGATGCGCCTGACTGCGATCCCACCGGAAGCACAGGTCACCACGCGCTGGCGCAACGGTGGCGGCATGACGCGGGAGATCCTGCGGCAGGGCAGCGAAGACGATTTTCTCTGGCGCGTGAGCCTGGCGCGCATCGACCGCTCCGGCCCGTTCTCGGCTTTCCCGGGTTATCAGCGCTCGATCACGCTGCTCGACGGTGGATCGGTCGAGCTCGAGTTTGCAGACGGCCGTCAGTTTGCGCTCGATCCGCGGCTGAAAGCGCATTGCTTTCCCGGCGCCCCGCCGCCGCACGCCGATCTCGGCGAGACGCCGGCCACGGTTTTCAACCTGATCGCCTCCGACCGCCTCACCGGCGCCCGCCTGCTGCCCCGCCCGCTGGTCGGCGCCATGGTCTTGTTCGATCACCCGAACGAGGACTGGTTCATCTACATGCTCGGCGGCGAGGCGGAGCTGCGCATCGGCGAACGCCGCCACTGGCTCGGCAGCGAACACGGCCTGCTGCTGACCGGCGAAAGCCACGGCGGCCGCGCCGTGCTGGAAGGCGGCGGAGAGATCGTGCTGGTGAAGATCGAGCGGTGATGGCTTTTGGTGGGTCTGCGCTGCGCGCG
>JANPJV010000249.1:0-31099 GCA_031425695.1 Rhodanobacteraceae bacterium
CACCACCAGCAAAAGCGTCCGCGCGCAGCGCAGACCCACCACAAGCAAAAGCGTCCGCGCGCAGCGCAGACCCACCATCAGCTCAGAGCTTCAGCACCTCGCCGCCGCAGATCACCAAGTCCGCCTTGCGCAGCGCGAACAGGCCGACGGTGATGATCCCGGGAATCTGGTTGAGGTCGCGTTCGAGGGCCTCAGGTTGGGTGATGGTCAGGCCGTGGACGTCGAGGATGACGCCGCCGTTGTCGGTGGTGCATTTCTCGCGCAGGACCGGGTGGCCGCCGAGCTTGACGATCTGCCGGGCGACGTAGCTCCTGGCCATCGGAATGACTTCGATCGGCAGCGGAAACTTGCCGAGCAGCTCGACGCGCTTGCTCTGGTCGATCAGGCAGACGAACTTGCGGCTGGCCGCGGCGATGATCTTCTCGCGCGTAAGCGCGGCGCCGCCGCCCTTGATCAGGCGCCAGTGCGCATCGCACTCGTCGGCGCCATCGATATAGACCGGCAGATCGCCGGCGTCGTTGAGCTCGAGCACGCGGATGCCGTGCTGCTTCAGCAGGTCGGTGGACTTCTGCGAGCTCGACACGGCGCCTTCGATGTCGTGCTTGCGCTCGGCCAGGAGCGGGATGAAAAGATTGACCGTGGAGCCGGTGCCGACGCCGATGACCTGGCCGTCCTCGACGTATTCCATTGCGGCTTCGGCCGAGCGTTGCTTTTGTTCTTCTGGGGTCATGGGGCTGGTTCCGGATTGGATTTCGTGGGTCCGGACTTGTCCGGACGCTCTTTGATTGCATTTGGGAAAAGCGTCCGGACAAGGTCCGGACCCACAAAGAAAAGCACCTACACCTCCACCCGCTCCTGCGCCAGGATGATTTCCCACTGAACATCGGTCACCGGCATCACGTAGAGCCGCGCGCCGCGCTGGACGAGGGGCATGTCCTGGAGGGCGGGCAGGTCCTTGAGCTCGGTCAGCGTGATCACGCGCTTCATGTGGCGCGCGTACGTGACCTCGACCACCGACCAGCGCGGGTCCGCGGGATCGCTTTTCGGGTCGTGATAGTCGCTGGCCGGGTCGAACTGGGTCGGATCGGGGAATGCCGTCTTGCTGATCTTGGCAATGCCGACAATGCCCGGCACGGCGCAGCTCGAGTGATAGAAAAAAGCCAGGTCGCCCTTTTTCATCGCGCGCAGGTGATTGCGCGCGAGGTAGTTGCGCACGCCGTCCCAGTTTTCGCGTTTCTTGCGCTTCAGATCATCGATCGAGAAGCTGTCGGGCTCGCTTTTCATCAGCCAGAAGGCCATGGCTATCCTTGTTTTTGAATGATGCGGATGAGCTCGCGCTCGGTCGCGATCGCGTCGAGCGGCACGTCCCATGGCGCAGCCGGGATGGGCGGCACTTCCTGGCACGCGAAGGCGATACCCACGAGCAGGGGCGGGGGCGCGCGGTTTCGCCTGAAGCTGAGCGCGCGATCGTAATAGCCCGCGCCTGATCCAAGGCGCAATCCGTGCCGATCGAAGCCCACCAGCGGCAACAGGATGACATCCAGCGCGTTTGCTCCCACGAGCTCCGCCGCGTCGACCAGGGGCTCGGCGATGCCGAAGCGATTGGGCATGAGCAGCTTCACGTTGCCGCGCCACGGCGCAAAGTGCATCTGCGGCGCAGTGTGCTCGACGTGGGGTAGATAGACCGGCCGCCCACGCGCAAGTTCCGCATCGATCACCGGTTTGAGCGAGATCTCGCTGGCAACGGCGCTGTAGCAGCCGATACGACGCGCATTCGACCATTCCGGCAGCGATGCCAGGGTCGCTGGCAAAGTCGCTGCAGCGGCCACTCGTTGCGCATCGACAAGCGCACGCCGCGCCGTCCGCGCGCGGGCGCGGTATTCGTGGCGGGTCTTTTCATCGTCGCTATGCATCGGCGTGAGTTTGAAGCGCTCCGCAGGGCGATCAACATCCTACAGAAGCGCAAAAGCGTCCGGACACAAACAAGTCAAGAGCGGCGGCGCCGCAGCGCCGCCCTCCAGGATCAAAAGCGTCCGGACGTACGCACAGTGTCTATTGCCGCGGCACAAGGATGTGCCGCCATTTTCATCGGCATCGCCGGTGAAAATGAAGCCCGGTAAAAATCACATTTTTTGCCGGGCGTGCCTGGTCAAAGCCCAGGATGGGCTTTGACCAGAATCGAGAGAGGGTCCTCCGCCGATGCCGATGCGGATCTCACGACCTTGATCCTTTGGATCAGGGGGGAAGAAGAAGGCCGCTAAAGGCGGTCCGCTGCGAGGCGGACATGCGCATACACGGCGTAGATCTCTTCCCGGGTCGAGCATTAGGGTCAAGGTATATAGCGGACACGCGGTCGAACAACGCAGAGGACGCGTAGCTATCTTACCGATGCAACCAGGGCGGCCTCAAGCCTCGCGTTCATGCGCTGTAATTCGCCGCTAACATCAACGTCGACGCGCTTGAGCTCGCTCTTTGCCTGAATGGATTCGTGCGCGATGTTCAGCGCGGCCATGACCGCGATGCGTTCCAGGCCAACCAACTTCGCGCTCGAGCGGATCGCCCGCATCTTGGCGTCGAGATAGCTCGCCGCCTCGATCAGGCCCTGGTGCTCTTCGGGCGGGCAGCTGACCGCGTACTCGCGATCGAGGATCGTGACCGTCACCGCGTTCGAACTCATCCGTTCTGCTCCAGAGCTTTGAGGCGCAGGATCATCGCTTCGACCCGCGCCCGTGCCTGTTCGTTCTTGGCCAGCAGCGCGGCACGCTCCTGGGCGACCTCCGCATTGGTCGCGCGCAGGCTGCGGTTTTCTTCGTGCAGCCGGACGTTGGTGCTGACCAGGCGGTCGACTTTCTCGGCCAGGGATTTAAGCTCGCTTTCCACGGGTAATCGATCGACCACGGCGGCAGCTCGGCACGGGAGAACGAGGGCTGATCATAGCAATGCCGCGTGGCTCCGATCGTGCGCCGGCTGTCCAAAAAGCCCCTCGCCCCAACCGCTCTCACTAAAAAATGGGAGAGGGGAACTAAGACCTGGCCTTGCGCCACAGAATCTCGCGCACGGCCGGGCGTTCGGCTTCGATGCGGACGCTCCAAAGCATCGCCGCGGCGATCAATTTCACGCCGATGGGCAGCGCGACGTAGACGAAAACCAAGGCCTGGGTGTCGTACGCGCCGCGGCCGGGATTGAAACCGAGCATCGCCAATATCGGCAGCGAGCAGGCAGCGCCGATCGCGGTGGCGAGCTTGGTCGAAAGCGCCCACAGGCCGAAGTAGGAGCCGGTCGCGCCGCGCGAGTCGCGGCCTTCCTGGGCGTTGATGACGTCCGCGAGGATCGAGGGCGGCAAGCCGTAATCGGCGCCAAGGCCCATGCCGGTCAGTACCGAAATGCCGATGAAGAGCCCGATGTCGCCGTGGCCGAGCAGCGCCGCGAGCGCCATCGCGACCACGGTCAGGATGATGCCCACGAACCAGGCCGCAGCCTTGGTCAGGTGCTTGGACAGGTACATCCACAACGGGACGCTGGCCGCGCCGGAAAGGAAGTAGGCGAGCAGGATCATGCCGGCCTCGAGCTTGGTGCCGCCGAGCACGTGTTCGACGTAGAACAGCATCACGCTGACCGCGATCCCGAGCGCCGAGCCGTTGACGACGAACACCATCAGCAGGCGTCGGTAGAGTGGGTTGCGCAATGGCGAGAAGAAGGACGCGAGCACGCCGACGCCCGGCCGCTGCTGGACTGGCCCGTGCACTGATCGCGGCGAATAGAACAAGGTCGGCAGCGCGAAGAACAGGCAGATTGGCAGGAACACGATGCCGAGCAGCTGGTAGCCGGCGGCCTCGCCGAAGCGCGATGTGAGCAAGGTCGGCAGCACGACCGCGCACATCATCCCGGTGAGGCCGAAGACCTCGCGCCCGACCGTCACCCGGGTACGTTCGTTGTAGTCGTCACTGAGCTCGGCACCGAGCGCGTGATAGCTGATCGACACCCCCGAATACCCGAGGTGGACCAGCACCAGCGCCAGGAACAGCCAGATGCCGAGCAAGGTCGGATGCGGGTTGATGCCATCCGCCCCCGGATGAAAAATGGCCGGCGGGTCGAACAACATGAAGAAGCCGGCCATCAGCAACGGCACCATCGAACCGACCAGGATCAGCCGGCCATGGCGGATCTTGGTCAGCCGATCACTGAAGTAACCAAGCACCGGATCCTGGATCGCATCAATGATGCGCGAGATGATCAGGATCGGCCCCATCACCGCCAGCGAGAGCTTGAGCACCTCGCCGTAGTACTGCGTGACGTTCAGCACGACCGGCAGCGCGGCCATCGCCAGCGGCAACTGCAGGGCCGAATACGCGACCAGGCGCTCGAACGGCAGGCGCACGCGGGTATCGGCGGCGCGCGGATCGGGGGCGCTCATGGGTTCACGAATCGATCAGTAAGGATTGCAAGGCTCGGGAGCATAGCTGGCATAGCCACGTAGGCCGTAGTGCCGCGGAGCGGCTCTGCGGCGCTCCCTCGCGAAAGTGCCGCAGAGCGCGCCAAAAGCCGCGCGCACTGCGGCCTACACAACGCGGACATCGAATCAATGCCGGAAATGGCGCACGCCGGTGAACACCATGGCCATGCCGTGCTCGTCGGCGGCCTCGATCACTTCCTTGTCGCGCATCGAGCCACCGGGTTGGATCACCGCGCGAATGCCCACTTTCGCCGCCGCGTCGATGCCATCGCGAAACGGGAAGAAGGCATCCGAGGCCATCGCCGAGCCGGCCACCGTGAGGTTGGCGGCGCGCGCCTTCCAGGCGGCGATCTCGGCGCTGACCACGCGGCTCATCTGGCCGGCGCCGATGCCGATGCTGCGCCCGCCGCGCGCGTACACGATCGCATTCGACTTGACATACATCGCGACCTTCCACGCGAACATGAGATCGGCGTATTCCTGGGCCGACGGCTGGCGCTGGCTGGGCACCACCAGCGAGCTGAAGTCGAGCGCGGGGCGGTCCGCCTCCTGTACCAGCATGCCGCCGCCGATGCGTTTGTAGTCGAGCCCGGACTCGCTGCCGGGTGCCTGCAGCGTGCACACCAGCACCCGCACATTCGGTTTGCTGGCGAGCGCGGCGAGTGCCAGCTCGTGGTAGCCCGGCGCAATGATCACCTCGACGAACTGGCGCTCCACGATCGCGCGGGCGGTGTTGCCGTCGAGAATCCGGTTGCACGCAATGATGCCGCCGAAGGCCGAAACCGGATCCGTCGCGAAGGCGCGTTCGTAGGCGTCGAAAAGGCTTTCGGCGACCGCCACGCCACACGGATTGGCATGTTTCACGATGACACACGCGGGTTCGTCGAAGGCACTCACGCACGCCCAGGCGGCATCGGCGTCAACCAGGTTGTTGAACGACAGCGCCTTGCCCTGAAGCACGCGCGCGCCGCCAACGGTTGCCGGCGAGCTGGGCTGTTCGAGATAGAGCGCGGCGGCCTGGTGCGGGTTCTCGCCGTAGCGCAGGGGGTCGCCGCGACGCATGGACAGGTGCAGTGTGGGCGCGAATTTCTCCACGCCCGAGCCGGCCTGCGCACGCGCCCCGAGATATTCGGCAATCCGCCCATCGTAATCGGCCGTGTGTGCGTAGGCCTTGGCCGCGAGCCGCCGGCGTTGTTCCAGCGTGCTGCCCCCGAGGCGCAATGCGAAAATGATCTCCGGGTAGTCATCCCAATCGGACAGCACGCTCACGCGCTCGTGGTTCTTGGCGGCTGCCCGCAGCATTGCCGGGCCGCCGATGTCGATGTTCTCGATCGCGTCGTCGAGCTTCGCTCCCGGCTTGGCGATGGTCTTGGCGAACGGATAGAGATTGACCACCAGCAGGTCCAGCGCCTCGATGCCGTGCTCCGCCATCACCGCTGCGTCGAGGTGCTCACGACCGAGCAGCCCGCCATGCACGCGCGGGTGCAGGGTCTTGATGCGCCCATCCATGATTTCCGGAAAGCCGGTCTTGCTGCCGACATCTACCACCGGAAGCTTGGCGGTGCGCAGGAAGTCGGCGGTGCCGCCGGTGCTCCAGATCTCGACCCCATGCGCATTCAGTGCATGCGCCAGTTCCAGGAGGCCGGTCTTGTCGGACACGCTGATCAGGGCACGACGAATCGGCTGACGCTCGGAAGCGGACATGATTGATTCCATTAGGTCAAGCGGAGCAGCGCGGCGAGATCGTCGGTAGCGGTCGCGTACGCTGCCATTCGGTCAGCGTGCTCACAACCCATGGGTTCAGTGCGCGATCTCGTGCTCGCTCAGCTTCTTGCGCAGGGTCGCGCGATTGATGCCGAGCAGGTCGGCCGTGCGCGTCAGGTTTCCGCCGCAATGGTTGAGCGCTTCTTCCAGCAGCGGCCGCTCCACCTGCCGCAACATCAGCGCATACAGATTCTGACACTCCGTTCCGTTGAGGTCGGAGAGATAGCGACGCACTGCGCGGGCCGTCGCATCCCGCAGCGTGGCTTCGCTGCGTTGCGGATCCGAGCCACGATCGTGCGAAGGCGCGACGGTCATTGTGTGCATATCCTTACCCGAGGGAACACACGCCCGAGCCGCGAGCAGCGCAGCTTTAAGGGTCGTGGGTCATGAAACGGCGGACGGGCAGGATACCCCCAAGCAACTCTGGCGCGTCAATCGATTTCCGTGAACTTCCGACGAAGCGCGACTGCGTCACAGAAGAGCTGGTGTCGGTTTCGGTTGTCGGTGTCGGAAAAGAGCAGGAGACAGGCCCTCTCCATCACCGCTCCTTCCGAAACCGAAACCGATAACCGACTACCTAAGCTCCGCCGGGACCGGCAAGAACCGAAACTCGAAGGCTACCGCTGACTGGCCTGGGTCGGCGACTTCGAAGACCAGTGGCGCGGTGGCGCCTGGGGGGAAACCGTGGTCGTTGCTGCTGTCGGCCAGGTATTCGGCAGGCAGGAAACGGCGCTTGGCGATGGCGCGATCACCGAGGTCGGACAAGGTCACTTCGACGATCGGGAAGCGCTGGGTGAAGTCGGCATTGTTGACCATGCTGGCGCTGATCATGAGCGCCTTGGGCGCCTGCGGATGCGGTCGGACCTCGCGGCTCAGCAGGCGGATCGCATCGATTTGCGAGCGCAGCGGAAGCTGGCAGCGGACGCGTTCGCAGATGCGGTCCAGCCAGGGACGAACCCGCGCATCGTCGAGCAGGCGCTCGCGCTCGGCGTACGCGATCTGGCCGCTCAAGCCCAGCGCCAGCGCCAGGCTGCCGAGCCACCAGCGCGTGCCGCCGCCGGTCCGCACCGCCTGGGCGCGGCGGCCCGCACCGTCCACCCGCGGCGGCGGTCGCGATCCGCGCCCGGCATCGAAATGCACCGGCGCATGCGTCGCGCCCTCGCGGTCGAGCGCGAGCCACTCGCCGGGCAGCCGCGGCTCGCGGCGGCCATGTGCTTCGGGTGCCTCGAACAAGGCCGGCTGCTTTGGCGCCGGACGCATTGCCGGGATCGCCAGCACGATCGGCGTGGGACTCGGCTCCTCTTCCGGCAGGTCCTGGAACTGCTCGTCCGGAAGTTTCTCGATCAGCCGCTCGAGCCCGTCGAAGACCGCGCCGCAATGCCCACAGCGAAAGCTACCGCGCGCCCTGGCAAGTTGCTGCGCCTGCAGCCGGTACACGGTCAGGCATTGATGGCATTGGGTGTACATGGGGCGGAGGATAGCGGGAGCCGCGTGTCGACGTGCTCTCGTAGGTCATGTTGTCCCGCGGCAGCGGGACGTGTGACGGCTCTACGAATGCCACGCGGCAGAAGCCGTCAAGTAGCCCGCTTCGCGGGCAACATGACCTACGTAATCAACGCCGACGCGCTGTCACCCGGATCCAATCTTCGCTGCGCGTCACCTCGAAGCCTTCGAAGTGCCCACGGTAGCGTTCGATGAACTCGATTTCCTGCCCGGCCAGCATTCCCGAGAATGCCGCTTCACCGCCCGCCTTGACCGTGCTGGCGATGCGCTCGCAGAGCGCGAGCAGTGGGTTGAGCAGGATGTTCGCGGCAAGCCGATCGCACGGTGGCGGCAGCGCCGCGTCCGCGCCAAGCAGATCGAGCTGGCCGGCGACGCCATTGCGCTGCGCGTTTTCGCGGCTTGCGATCAGCGCCTGCGGGTCATTGTCGAGCCCGACGGCTTTGCTGGCGCCGAGCTTGAGCGCGGCGACGGCGAGGATGCCCGAGCCGCAGCCATAGTCGAACAGGCTCTGGCCCGACCATTCGAGCCCGTCGAGCCAGGCCAGGCACAGAGCCGTCGTCGGGTGCGTGCCAGTGCCGAAGGCGAGACCGGGATCGAGGCGGACGATCACGCTACCGGGCGAGTCTGGCGGCTCGATCGTGGTCGGGTAGATCCACAGGCGTTCGCCGAAGCGCATCGGCCGGTAGTGATCCATCCACGCGCGCGTCCAGTCGCGATCATCAAGCAAGGCGAAACGGGCGCTGCGCAAAACCACTTCAGGCAATTTGCCCTCCAGCTCGATCAGCAGTTCCAGTGGCTCGCGCTCGGCCTCGAACAGCGCCTGCAACTGCAACTGCGGCCACAGCGGCGTCTCACCCGGCGCCGGCTCCAGCACGGGATTGTCCTCGGCATCCGTCAACGTCTGCGCCAGCGCGCCGACACCTTCGAGCGCAGCCTCGACCGCGGCGTGATCAGTTGATTCGAGCCGGAGATGGAGTTCAAGCCAGGGCATGTGGTGATCCAAAGAGCGGTGTCGGTTGTCGGTTTCGGTGTCGGAAGAGCAAGAGCAAAGCCGTGTCGGTGTCGGAAGAGCGAAAGACACCCGGCTTCGTGTGCTCTACCGACACCGACAACCGACACCGAAACCGCTTTAAGATTTCCGCGCCTCGGCCAACCGGCGCTCGAGGTAGTGGATGTTGAAGCCGCCGAGCTGGAACATCTGGTCGAGCATGTTCTGCTGCTGCAGTGGGATGTTGCTCTTGATGCCCTCGATGACCAGCTCGCTCAAGGCGACGCGCATGCGGGCGATGGCGGTGGCGCGGTCGGGGCCGTGGGCAATCACTTTGCCGATCATCGCATCGTAATTCGGCGGGATTCGATAGCCGTCATAGAGATGCGTTTCCATGCGGATGCCGGGGCCGCCGGGCGGGTGGTAGCGGGTCACGGTGCCGGGTGAGGGCGTGAAGTTGTTGGGGTCTTCGGCATTGATGCGACACTCGATCGCGTGCCCGCGCATGACGATGTCCGATTGCTTGTAGCGCAATTTTTCACCTGATGCGATGCGGATCTGCTCGGTGACGAGATCGACGCCGGTTACCATCTCGGTGACCGGGTGCTCGACCTGGATACGCGTATTCATCTCGATGAAATAGAAGCGGCCGCGCTCGTACAGGAACTCGAAGGTGCCGGCGCCGCGGTAGCCGATGCGCTTGCACGCGGCCACGCAAACCTCGCCAATCTCGGCGCGCTGCTTCTCGCTGATGCCCGGCGCCGGGGCTTCCTCGATCACCTTCTGGTGGCGTCGCTGCATCGAGCAGTCGCGCTCGCCCAGGTGGATCGCGTTGCCGAAACTGTCTGCCAGCACCTGGATTTCGACATGCCGCGGCGTCTCCAGGTACTTCTCGAGATAGACCTGGTCGTTATTGAAGGCGCTCTTGGCTTCGGCGCGGGTCATCGCGACCGCATTCAGCAGTGCCATCTCGGTATGGACCACGCGCATGCCGCGGCCGCCGCCACCGCCGGAGGCCTTGATGATGACCGGGTAACCGATTTCCTTGGCGATGCGTCCGCTTTCGACGGCGTCGTCGTCGAGCGGCTTGCCCGAGCCAGGCACGCACGGCACGCCGGCTTCCTTCATCGCGGTGATCGCGCTCACCTTGTCGCCCATCAGCCGGATGGTTTCCGGGCGCGGGCCGATGAAGACGAAGCCCGATTCTTCCACGCGCTCGGCAAAGTCGGCGTTCTCGGAGAGAAAGCCGTAGCCGGGATGAATGCCCTGGGCGTCGGTCACCTCGGCTGCGGCAATGATCGCCGGGATATTGAGATAGCTGTCGCGCGGGGCGGGCGGGCCGATACATACGGACTCATCGGCCATCGCCACGTGCTTCAAGTTGCGGTCGACGGTCGAATGCACGGCAACCGTCTTGATGCCGAGCGCCTGGCAGGCTCGCAACACGCGCAAGGCGATTTCGCCGCGGTTGGCGATGACGATCTTTTCAAGCATGAGAGTCAGCTCCGGAGCAGTGCGAGCTCACTGGACCACGACCAGCGGTTCGTCGAATTCAACCGGCTGGCCGTTCTCGACGAAGATCTTGGTGATCGTGCCGGCAACTTCGCATTCGATCGGGTTGAACATCTTCATCGCCTCGATGATGCCGAGGGTGTCACCCACCTTGACCTGCTGGCCGACCTTGACGAAGGCCGCAGCGCCCGGCGCGGAGGCTGCGTAATAGGTGCCGACCATCGGCGAGCGCACCACGGTGCCATCGTACGTCGGCTCGGCCGCGGGGCTGCCGGAGGGCGGTGCGCTCGAGGCCGGCGGCGCGCTCGGCGCACTGCCACCAACCGCGTAGTGCATGGTGGGCGCGGCGGGCGCCGCGCTCGGCATCGGCAGATTCTTCGGCCAACGGCTCAGGCGAATGGTTTCTTCGCCTTCCTTGATCTCAAGCTCGGCGAGATTCGACTCTTCCAAGAGCTCGATCAGTTTCTTGATCTTGCGGATATCCATGGCCATGCCGAATCTCCCGGGTCTTGGCGCTAAAAACGAAAGGGGTCATTTAGAAGCGGGTCAACCCACGCGGCGCATGGCGGCATCCAGGGCAAGGCGATAGCTGTCGACGCCGAAACCGGTGATGACGCCGACCGCGAGGTCGGAAAGGTAGGAGCGCTGCCGAAATTCCTCGCGCGCATGCACGTTGGACAGGTGCAGCTCGATGAAGGGAATCGCGACCGCGGCGAAGGCATCGCGCAGTGCAATGCTGGTATGGGTGAACGCGCCCGGATTGATCAGGATGAAGCGCGTGCCATCCTCGCGCGCCGCGTGGATGCGTTCGATCAGCACATGCTCGGCATTGCTCTGCAGGGTGCTGAGCTCATGGCCGGCGCGCTGCGCCTGGTCAATGAGCTCGCCGTTGATTTGCGCCAGGGTGCTGCGCCCGTAGATCTCCGGCTCGCGGGACCCGAGCAGGTTGAGATTGGGGCCATGCAGCAGCAGGAGGCGCGCCATGGATCACGGGTGGGCAGCAGGGCCGCGTAGTCTGCGGTCCCGCAGCCTGAGTGTCCAGTCGCGATCTGCGCTGAACATGTCTCGATCTTCGCCGTTCATCCGGTTACGTACGCACGCGAATGGAAGCTGCTGCACGGGCACATGGATGCGCCATTTATCCTTGATCATGCTCAGCGATCAAGGTTAAGCGAAGCAAAAAACGCCGCAATTTGTGGGCGTGTTGGGGGTGATGAAGCTACCGGATGGCGGGTTGGCCGGCAAATGCGGGACACGTGGGTTCGGACCTTGTCCGAACGCTTCTTGCACTGCCTGGAAGGAAGAGCGTCCGGACAAGGTCCGGACCCACCAGAGCAACATTGCTCGACAGTTCGCTGCGCGCCGCCTCTTGTGTCCGGCGCGGGTTTTCGCGAGGCTAGGCCCACCAGGGGGAAACATGCACGCCACGCTCACCGACGATTTGCCTGCGAGCAGCATGGGCGAGTTCCGTGCCCTGTTGTCCGGCGCGACCGACCGGCTGGTCGCCATCGAGGCCGGGCGCCGCGTCGACGTCGCCCAGTTCCTGCGACATGTTCACGGCGTGGCCGCGCAGTTGCCGGACGATGCCCAGGTACTCAATCTGTGCGATGACCGCTACCGCTTCCTGGTCGGTTTCGCCGCAGCGCTGACCCGCGGCAAGACCACGCTGCTGCCGCCGTCGCGCGCGCCGGGCGTGATCATCGAACTGCTGGAGCGGCATCCCGGTGCCTGCCTGCTCGGTAATTGCGGGCTGGTCGAGAACGTGCGCACCGGCACCGTCGCGCCGCGCCACCTGCGTCTTGGCGACGTGTTGCCAGAGGCGTGTGGCGCAATGCCGGCCATCCCAAGTGAATTCCTGGCCGCGATCGGATTCACCTCGGGCAGCTCCGGTCTGCCCAAGGCGCAACCCAAATACTGGGGCGGCTTCTGCGCTTCAAACGCGCTCAATGCGGCAGCGATTGCCGCGATCGCCGGGCCGCATTCCCACATCGTCGCGACTGTGCCGTCTCAGCACATGTACGGCATGGAGACTTCGGTGATGTTGCCGCTTCGGGGCGATGTCTGCGTCCACGGCTCGCGCCCGTTTTTCCCGGCCGACATCGCTGCGGCCCTGAATGAGTTACCGGCGCCACGGGTGCTGGTGACGACACCGGTGCACCTGCGTGCGCTGGTCGGCAGCGGGTTGCCCCTGCCGTCGTTGGCCGCAGTGGTCAGCGCCACGGCGCCGCTCCCCATCGAGCTCGCTCAAGCCGCGGAGCAGGCCTTCGGCGCGCCTGTGCTCGAATTCTTCGGCAGCACGGAGACCTGCGTCGTCGGACATCGGCTCACGGCGACGGAAGCGGATTGGACGCACTACCCCGGCGTGCGCTTTGGCCCCCGCCCGGATGGCGCGCAGGTGGAAGCGGCATGGCTTCCGGGCCCGGTGCTGCTGCAGGACGTGATCGAGACGCTGCCGGGCAATCGCTTCCGCCTCGCCGGGCGTGCCAGCGACCACCTGGAGATCGCCGGCAAGCGTGCGTCGCTGGCCGAGCTCACGCGGCGCCTGCTGGCGGTGCAGGGCGTCGCCGACGCCGTGGTGTTCCAGCCCGACAACGATGGCGTGCCGGTGCAACGCGTCGCGGCGCTGGTGGTGGCGCCGGAACTGGCTGAAGCACAGATCCTCGAAGTGTTGCGCGACACCGTGGACCCGGTGTTCCTGCCGCGGCCGTTGCGCGTCGTTCCAGCGCTCCCACGCAACGCGACGGGAAAGCTGCCGCGGCAGGCGCTGCTCGACGTCCTCAGGAACCGCTAGGGCGCGGGCTGTCGCTGCGTGGGTCCGGACCTTGTCCGGACGCTTGTTGTCGGCGCTATCCAGAAGCGTCCGGACAAGGTCCGGACCCACAAAAAAACCCAGTACCGCTCATTTTTGGCGCGTCAGGGCGCCCCGCCGACGCTCAGCTTGTCCAGCATGCGCCGATGACCGATTAGTCGCGCCCAGCGGCGGCCGACGTCGATGCACAAGGAAAGGCCGGCCTCCAGCAGCACCTTCGGCGTGAATCGCCAGCCGTCTTCCGCGGCACACAGGCGGTGCTCCAGCCCGATGCAGTCGGCCAGCAGGGCGCAGCGAGCGAGGTGATAGCGATTGCTGAGCAGCAACGCCGGACCGTCGCCGACGCCCATCAATGCGTGCGCATGGCGCAAGTTTTCCAGGGTGTCGCGCGACTGGTCCTCGAGCAGCAGCGGCACCTGTTCCGGCCAGCCGAGCGCACGCAGCTCGCGCGCGGCTACCGCCGCCTCGGTGGGGTCGCCGCCGCCGCCCAGCAGCAGGACGCGACTGGCCTGGCCGGTGTTCGCCAGGGCGTGCGCGCGCTGCAGGCGGGCGCGAAATTCCGCGTCTGGCCGGCCGTCGATGCAATGCTTGCCGAACACCAGCACGGCGCCGCCTGCCGTCGTCCCGGCACGGCTGGCAACCCGCACCGACTGCCACAACCAGGCCAGGTAGACGAGGCCGCCGCTGGCAACTGTCACGACCCCGGTGACCAGCAGGGCGTGGAGCACATCGCGATCGGAAAACAGGCGCTGGAGGTGGAAACGGCGGGCGGACATGCGCGGATTCTGGCCTGCGGTCGCGGGCATTCCAAGCGGTGCGCAGGCGCGCTGATGCGCTGGCTATACTCGGCGCCCCGTTGCAGCCCAACCATCGAATGACCGTTGTCCATCCGCCGATGACGCCGCTCGCGATCACCGCGCGCACCGCCACCACGGCCTGCGGGCGCGGGGTCGGCGCCTTGCGCGAGGCCATTGCTGCGCGGCGCAGCGGCCTTCGGCCGAACGACTTTTCGACGACGCCGCTGGCGACGTGGATCGGGCGCGTCGACGGCCTGGAAAACCTCCCATTGCCCGCGCCTTTTTCCGGCTGGGAATGCCGCAATAACCGCCTCGCCTGGTTGGCGTTGCAGCAAGACGGCATGCTCGGCCGTGTACAGGCCACGTCTGAGCGCTACGGCGCACATCGGATTGCCATCGTCATCGGCACTTCCACCTCGAGCATCGGCGCGACCGAAGAGGCGTACGCGCGGCTCGACGGCGATCAGCACTTTCCTGCTGACCTGCAACGCCCGATCGTGCATACGGTGCATTCGCTCGGCGATTTCCTGCAGGCCGCGACCGGACTGCGCGGACCCTGCGTCACCCTGGCAACTGCCTGTTCGTCGAGCGCCAAAGTGTTTGCGCAGGCTGCACGCCTGATCCAGTCCGGTATTGTCGACGCCGCGCTTGTGGGGGGCGTCGATACGCTCTGCGGCAGCGTGCTGTTCGGCTTCAACTCGCTCGGGCTGATATCGGCCGATCCCTGTCGCCCCTTCGATGCTGCGCGCAATGGCCTGTCGCTGGGTGAAGCCGGTGGGTTTGCGCTGCTGGAGCGCGATGGCGATGGCCCCTGGCTGCGCGGCTACGGCGAGTCCAGCGACGCCCACCACATGTCGAGCCCGCATCCGGAAGGTCTCGGCGCGCGCCTGGCGATGCTGGCGGCGCTGCAACGCTCCGGGCTCGAGCCCGAGGTCATCGACTACATCAACCTGCACGGCACGGCGACCCCCAAGAACGACGAAATCGAGGCCGGCGCAATCGCCGCGCTGTTCCCGGCCACCACGTCGGCGAGCTCGACCAAGGCCTGGACCGGCCACACGCTGGGCGCCGCCGGAATCGTCGAATCGGTAATTGCATTGGATTCGATGGTCACCGGCCTCGTTCCCGGCTCGCTCAACTGCGAGCACCCCGACGCCGCGTGCGGCCCGCAGTTGCGGCGTGAGAATGCCCATCGCGACGTGCGCGTGGCGATGAATAATTCCTTCGGCTTCGGCGGCAACAACTGCTCGCTGGTGTTCGGCGCGGAGCGCGGATCGTGAGCACTCCGGTGGGATCGGCCCCGCAAGCTCCGGTGGAAGTCTCCATCCGCGGCATCGGTGCCTGGGCGATCGGCACGCCGGACTGGGCCACGCTTCGCGCGGTCGCACGCGGCGAGGCTGGGCCGGCGGCGGACGCGCTCAAGAAAGCGGCGCCCGCGCTATTGCCACCAAACGAACGCCGCCGCGCGCCGGATTCGGTGTTGCTGGCCCTGGCGGTTGCACAGGCCGCCTGCGACGCGGCACAGGCAGACCCGGCCGTGACGCCGTCGATCTTCGCCTCGATGAATGGTGACCTTGCGATCACCGACGCCATCTGCCGAACGCTCAGCGAGGCACCGACTGATATGTCGCCGACGCGTTTTCATAATTCGGTGCACAACGCGGCCGCCGGTTACTGGACCATCGGGGTCGGTTCACACGCGCCCTCGACCGCGCTGTCGGCGTACGCCGCCACGTTTGCGCAGGGCTTGCTCGAAGCGGCGATGCAGCTCGACGCGGGCGCACCGCAAGTCCTGCTGGTCGCGTACGACAGCTTCGCGACCGGGCCGCTGGGCAAGGTGTCGATCAGCGAAGGCTTGCTGGGTTTCGCCATGGTGCTGGAGCGCGAAGACCAGCAGGAGCATCGCGGCCATGGCCGCTGCCGCAGCCTGAAACTGTCGCTGCACCCGGGCGCGGCACCGGCGCTGCCGCCCGGCGCGCTCGCCGATCTCGCGGGCCGGAATGCGATGGCGCCAGCGCTCGTGTTCATCGACGCACTCGCCAACGAGCGCCCGCTGTGCGAGTTGCCGGCGGGCCAGGACCTGGTCATGCGCGTGGAGCTCATTCATGGCTGACGCGAAGCGCGTCGCCGTCCTGATTCCGGCGCTCAACGAAGAGTTGCGGATCCGCGAAGTGGTCGAAGGCGCGTTGCGCGTGGCGCAGCACGTCATCGTCGTCGACGATGGCTCTACCGACCGTACGCTCGAGCGCATCGCCGACCTGTCGGTGCGGGTGATCCGCCATGCCACGCGCAAGGGCAAGGGCGAAGGCCTGCGTGCCGGCTTCCGCGCCGCCCTCGAGCTGGACGTCGACGGCGTGCTGACCATGGACGGCGACGGCCAGCACCACGCCGCCGACATCCCGCGCCTGCTTGCCGCCGAGGACGCGTATCCCGGCCATATCGTCATCGGTGCGCGCTTGCGCAAGCGCAGCCAGCAACCCTTGCATCGCCGCCTCGCCAACGAGTTTGGCGACTGGGGCTACGCCTGGGCGATGGGCTACCGCGTCGCTGACACCCAGAGCGGCCAGCGCTACTACCCGCGCGCGGTGTGCGAGATTGCAGACGTCGCCGGCGAAGGCTTCGTGTTCGAAGCCGACATCCTGATCCAGGCCGCGCGCCGTCTCGGCACACGCTGCGTGTGCGTGCCGATCGAATCGCGCTATGCCGGCGATGGAATCGCCGGCCAGTTCCGCCGCAGCCACTTTCGTCCGTTGAAGGACCTGTACCGCATCACCGCCCATGTCGTCGGTCGCGCACTGTCCGAGGGTGGCGCGGTGGCACTGGCGCGCTACCGGCTGGCACGCCGCGACGTGGTGCCCGTGTTCGATCCGGCTGCAGGCCCATGACCCGTGACATCGCCATCCTCGGCGGCGGCCTCGCCGGGCTCTCGCTCGCATTGCAGTTGCGAGAGAAGCATCCCGCGCTCGCCATCGTCGTGCTCGAGCGACGGGTCGGCGCAGCGCCGGAAGCCGCGTTCAAGGTCGGCGAGTCCACCGTCGAGATTGGTGCGGCGTACTTCGCGAACACGCTGGGGCTCAAGGCGCATCTGGACGCCGAGCAGATCGTCAAGTTCGGCTTTCGCTTCTTCTTCAGCGAAGGCCGCAGCGACCTCGACGGTTGCGACGAACTGGGCGCGAGCAAAGCCCTGCCGACCGGCGCCTGGCAGATCGATCGCGGGCGCTTCGAGAATTTCTTGGGCTCCATCGCGCGCGAGCGTGGCATCGAGCTTTTCGAAGGCGCTTCGGTCAAGAATGTCGACCTCGCCGACGACGAAGCGCCGCATCTCGTGTACTTCGTCCGCGACGGCGAGGCGCAGACGCTGTCCGCGCGCTGGGTCGTCGATGCGGCGGGTCGCGCAGGGCTGCTCAAGCGCAAGCTCGGGCTGGCTGAGGCGAATGCGCACAACGCCAACGCAGTCTGGTGGCGCCATTCAGCCCGGCTCACGCCGGACGACTGGACGAACGACGCCGCGTGGCGCTCGCGCTGCATTCCGCCGGAGCGCTGGCGCTCGACCAATCACTACATCGGCAATGGCTACTGGGTGTGGCTGATCCCACTGGCGTCGGGCAGCCACTCGGTCGGCATCGTGTGCGATGCGCAGACGCATCCGCTCGCAACGATGAAGACTTTCGACCTCGCCATGCAATGGATGCACGCGCATCAGCCGGGCATTGCCGAGCAGCTCGAACCCTTGCGCGACACGCTGCAGGATTTCGCTTATCTCCGCGACTTCAGCTACGGCTGCAAACAGGTGTTCTCGCCGCAGCGCTGGGCACTGACCGGCGAGGCGGGGCTGTTCCTCGATCCGTACTATTCGCCGGGCAGCGACTTCATCGCCATCAGCAACACCTACATCGCGACGCTGATCGAGAAAGACCTGGCTGGCGAGCACTGGCAGCCCTATGCCGCCATCTACGAGCAGCTCTACTTCAGCTTCTACGAAAGCACGCTGGCGATGTACCAGGACCAGTACCACCTGTTCGGCGACGCGGACATCATGCCGCTCAAAGTCATCTGGGACTACACCTACTACTGGGGTGTGCTGGCCGCCCTGTTCTTTGCCGGGCGCATCGCGAACCTGTCCACGATGTCGCGTTTGCGCTCCGAACTGGCAGAGGCCAAGGCGCTCAATTTCGCGATGCAGAAACTGCTCGGCGACTGGGGCCGCGCCAATTCGCCACGCGACCCAGCGTTGCCGCCGCGCTTCCTCGACCAGGCCAGGATTCCGTGGTTTGCAGAGCTCAACCGCGCGCTGCAGGACACCCACGACGACGCCAGTTTCCGCACGACCTTGCGAGGCAATCTGCAGCGGCTGCGCGATTTGGCGAGGGAGTTGCGCGAGGTGGCGAAAGGCTCGTGCGCCGGCCTCGATACCTCGGCGCTTGACGCGCTGTTGCCGCCCACCACCACACCGCATGAGCCGATGCTCGATAGGGCGTGGCACGGCACGTTCTCGTAGGTCACGTTGCGTCCGCGCAAATGCCCTGGTGGCGACATCGACGATTCGGACGCTACGTGACGGCTCTTCCGCATCGCATTGTCACGTAGCGCCCGAAACTCGTGGATGCACTTACAAACGGGACGCGGGCGCAACGTGACCTACGTTGAGTTTGGTCGTGAGTGGCGTCAAGTAGCCCGCCCGGCGCTAGCGCGCCAGCAGGCAACATGACCTACGACAGCTAACCCATGCCGCCATTCACTCCGATCACCTGCCCATTGACGTAGGACGCGGCATCCGAGGCCAGGAAGGCGACGACCGCCGCGATTTCCTCAGGGCGCCCAGCGCGCCCCGCCGGCACCGTTGCCTTGATGACTTCGGGCGGGAAGCTGGCGCCGATCATGCGGCCCTCGACGATTCCCGGTGCGACGACGTTGGCAGTGATGCCACGGCTGGCCATTTCGCGGGCGAGCGAGAGCGTGGCGCCGTGCAGGCCGGCCTTCGCCGCGGCGTAGTTGGTCTGGCCGCGATTGCCGAGCACTGCGGCCACGGACGAGACACTGATGACGCGTCCCCAGCGGGTGCGCGCCATCGGCAGCAGCAAGGGTTGGGTCACGTTGAAAAAGCCGTGCAGGGAGACGTCGATGACGCGCTTCCATTGCGCCTCGCTCATGCCGGCCATTGGCGCATCGTCGTGGATGCCGGCGTTGTTGACAACGATCTGGATCGGGCCGCCCTCCAGCAGCGTCGCGATGGCGGCGCGCGCGGCAACCCCGTCGCATACGTCGAACGCGATGGCATCAGAGCCGGCCAATTCCGCCGCGAGCGCCTGCGCTTTTTCGATGCCGGAATTGGCGTGCACGATCACCTGTAAGCCTTGCGCCGCGAGCGCGCGACAGATCGCGCCGCCGAGGTCGCCGCTGCCGCCCGTTACCAATGCCCTTTTCATGATCCTAGAAGCCTCAGTTGGACGGGGTAGAGTGTGCGGTTATGGAGGTGCAGGGCAAGGCGCAATGAGGGTGAGAGCGGTCGGCTTGCGCGGCATGCCGCGCGACCGCTCGAACGCACGCAGCTTGCTGCGGGCCGGACGGAATAGCTCTTCTATTCCGACGAGTTGCAACGCAGGCATGCGCCGCCAGAACCGTGCAATCTGCCCCGTAGCAACTGAGGTTTCTAGGGTCCTTACTCCGGTTGCAACATGACCGCCGCCCGCCCGCTTGCGAGCAGCCCGCCCGCATGGTCGATGCGGAATTCGTATTGCTGGCTCACAGGGCTCGCCTGAAGCAGCGTCGCATGTACGTCGAGCCGGCCCGGCAGCATGTCGATGCGCTCGCAACGCAGCTCCACGCCGCGCAGGGACACCAACATCCCGGGACGCGCGACACCGCCCGCGCGTGCGGCCAGCAAGCCGCCATGGACCGCCATCGCCTGGGCACCGTATTCGCACAGATGCAGCGCATTCAAGCGATCACCGCGTCGCAGCGGATGGTCTGCGTGCCGATGCGAGTCGCTGATCGCGTGCAGCGAGGTGTCGTCCCAGGCCAGCACGCCATCCAGCAGGCACATGCCGAACTGGTGCGGAATCAAATTCAACAAGGTCACGCGGTCGATCATGCCGGGCGCTCCGTTGGGCGGCTGGTGATGAGCCAGGCCAGCAATGTCTGCAGGAGCACGCCGCCGCTGACCGTCAGTCCGATTGCCCGCAGCACTGGCAGTTGCGACAGTGCCAGCAGCGCGAACACGAACAAGGTCGACAGGGAGCACACGACGAGCGCGTGCAGCGTGCGCCGCTGGTCGTGCGCGTCGCTGCCGGCGCGTTCGAGGAACAGCGCGTAGTCGACGCCTAGGCAGGCAGCGAGCACCAGCGACACCAGGTGGAACAGCGTGAGCGCGATTCCGAGCGCATGGAACAGCCCTAGCAAGGCCAGCGTGCCCAATGCGACCGGGGCCAAGACGCGCACGGCGCGCCGCCATGAGCCGATCGACCAGGTGATGCCGATGCACAGCAGCACCCATGCGACCGCCATCGCGTAGAGCAACCGCGCGCGCCAGGCGGTCGCGAGCGATTGCGCAGTGGCTTTCAGGTCGAGCAGATGGACGTCCGCCTGTGTTGCGGCCCACGCCTGCAGTGCGGCTGGATTGTCGAGGCCGCTCAGCGACACCAGCCCGAGCGCACCCGATGGCTTTTGGTGGGACTGCGCCGCGCGCGGCTCTTGGTGGCTCTGCGCCGCGCGCGGCTCTTGGTGGCTCTGCGCTGCGCGCGGCTCTTTGTGGCTCTGCGCTGTGCGCGGCTCTTGGTGGGTCTGCGCTGTGCGCGGACGCTCTTCGGCCGCTCGCAACAGGCCATCCAGGCGCAGCTGCAGCGGCGTGCCCTGGAGATCTGCCGGCACGATGGGTGCACGCGTACGCGCGCGCTCGACAGCATCGAGGAAGGGCCGGAAAGCGTCGGCGGCGAACTCCGTCCCGGCTTGCGCCTGCGCGAGATCGGCCGCGAGTTTTTCCGGTGTCGGCAGGAGCGCCTGGCGCGCGCGTTGAGTGCTTTGCGACGGAAGGTATTTCGACGCGATCTCGTAGCCCGAAATCGCACGCCGCCCGACCAGTTCGTCGAGGTCGGCCTGCAAGGCCTCGCTGCGTACCAGCACCGCTTCTGCGTCCGCGCCACGCACCACCAGCAGCCAGCGCACGTCGGGCGCGCCGAGCTCGGCACGCAGTTCGCGATCGCGCTGCAGCAGTGCCGGCGGCACCGGCGTGAGCTGACCGAGGTCGTCCTGCCACCAGCCCGCCTGCGGCAGCAGCAAACCGGCCAGGCTGGCGGCCGCGATCAGCGCGACCGGCCAGCGCGGCAAGCGGCGGCTGAGCAGGTGCCGTTGCAGCCAGCGTGGAAAGGCGGCATCGGCGGCGTCGCGGTGCACCGCTGGCAGCACGCGCGGCAGCAGATAGCGCGTCGTGAGCGATGCCACCGCGAGGCCGGTCATGGTGAATACCGCGAGCTGCCGCAGGCCGTCGACGCCGGCGAACAGGAAGATCGTGTAGGCGAGGCAGCTCGATCCCGTGCCGGCCGCGAGCGTCGGCCAGATGTGGCGCGCGGTCGTGAGCGGCGTGGCGCCCGGCTTGCCGTGGCTGAAGAGATGCACCGGATAGTCCTGCGCCACGCCGAGCAGGGTGAAGCCGAAGGCGAGGGTGATGCCGTGCATGTCGCCGAACAGGGCCGCCACCGCCGCGATGCCGGCAATGCCGCCGGTGGCGAGTGGCAAGGCGCCGTAGAGCGGCAGGCTCGCGCTGCGATAGGCCACGGCCAGCAAGGCGAGCAGCATGGCGGTCGCGGCCATGCCGAGCAGGCTGGCTTCGGAGCGGGTCTGCTCCGACATGCGCTCGGCAAAGGCGCCCGGCCCGCTGATCTCGAGCGTACCGCGCGGTTCCGCGAGCCCGGCATGCGCCGCGCGGATGTGCTGCAGCGCGCCCTGCTGGCCGACAGGGTCGAAGCCCGGAGCCCGCGTTTCGACCAGCAGCAGTGCCTGCGTGAGATCGCGCGACATCCACACACCATCGTGGCGCTCGGGCTCGCTGGCTGGCGTCCAGGCCTGCAGCACGCGCAGCGTTTCCAGCGTAGGGTCGCGCGCCAGCAGCGGTGCCACCATCGCGGCGGCCGGCGAGGCGAGATCGCGCAGCCGATCCTGCAGCGCGGTCTTCAGTGCCGGCGCCGCGAGGCTGCCTTCCGCGGGGCCTGCCGACACCAGGTAGCGCGCGTCCTGCAGCACCTCGGGCAGTGCGTCGAGGCCTTCCTCGCCGTTGCCGGTCCACGCCAGTTCCGGCGCCTCCAGCAAGGCCTCGCGCAAGGCGCGCGAGCGTTCCGCCAGATCGTCGGGCGCGCCGCCCTGCAGCGCGAGCAGCAACAGCCGCGAGCCCGGGCCTTCGCCCAGCAACTCCATCATCAGCGTCTGGTCGGCGTCGCGCGGCGCTGGCATGAACAGGCGCAGATCGCCGCTCACCCGCAGTGTCGATGCCGACCACCCTCCCGCCAGCGCCAGCAGCACGAGCCAGATGCACAGGCGCACGGCGCGCCGCGCTGGCGCGGCAATGGTGTCGCTCATGTGCGAGCGGCCATGGCCGCGATGCTCGCTCATGTGGGAGCGGGCATGCCGGCGATGCTCTCGAGCCTGTGCAGTGGAGTCATTGAGCGGGCAAAGCTCCGCACAGCGCATCGCGCGCTGCCTCATCCGCAGCGCCAGCCGCAGCAGCCGCACGCTCGCCGAGCCACGTGCGGCTGGTCTCCTTTCCAGTGAGCGCGAGGTCCATGCAGTGCAGCTGCGTACCGCTGCCGAGGAAGCGCATCGCATCCACACGTTTGGCCAGCCGCTTGTCGAGCGGCGCCAGGTGCAGTGTCCACGTCGCTTCGGTGCCGTCCATGCGCAGTTTGTAGTACTTCTCGAGCAGGGCGAGATCGCCGCCCAGAACGGCCTCGATGCTCGCCGTCAACGCGCGCAGCTCCGGCGCGCGGCGCAGCGAAAACTTGCGTGCTCGCTCGCCAGCTCGTTCGACGACCACCTGCTCGCCGGCAATGCGGGTCTGCTCGACGTAGGGCTGGTCGATGCGCTTGACCAGGGTGCCCGCAACTGGGCGTTCGAGCTCACCCGAGAACAGCAATGGCCGCGCCAGCAGTGGCGACTGGCGGCGTTCGAAGAAAGTCGTTTTGGTCGGTGCCGGACGCTTCAGTGCGGCCAGCAGTGCGCTTGGCTCAGGCGGCGGTGCCGCCACGGCCGGACTGCACATCGCCACCAGCAGGAGTAACGCCGGCAGCAGCCCCGGCAGCCAGCGGCAGGGTTGCAGGTGTGGTCGCATCGCTGTTCCAGAAATCATAAAAATTGAACCAGTTATAGGGCGCCATACGTACGTAGTGCTCGAGCCTGAGCGCGTAGCGGGCCTGCAGTTCGGCCAGCATGGCCCGGCGCCGGCTGCGCGGCATCTCCGGCGGGATGTCGAAAAGCTCGAAGTGCAGATCGTAGCGGTTGCCGCCTCGATACAAGCCAAACGCCAGCGCCACCGGCACCTTGAGCGCTGCCGCGATCAACCACGGTGCGCTGGGGAAGTCCGCGGGCTCGCCGAGGAATGGGACGGCGATGCGCGGCTCGGCGCCCTTGGCGCGATCGACCAGAAGTCCGACCAACTGGTTGGCCTGGGTCGCTTCTGCGATAGCCAGCGTGATCCCGGTGCCGCCCTGGCTGGCATCGATCACATTGCGCGCAATCTCCGGACTCAACGCTTCGAACATCTGCGTCAGCACCGCGTTCTGCATGCGGTCCATGACCACGCGCAAGGTGAGGTCCGGCCGCTTCAGGGACATCACCCGCATCGATTCGAAACTGCCGAGATGCGAGCCGAACAGCAGTACGCCGCGGCCGTCGTCCATCAGCGCGTGCACGGCCTCGATACCGGTGACGCGGATGTCGAAACGGCCTAATTCACCGGACAGGAGGAACACACGGTCAAGGATCGTCGAGGCAAAGCAATGAATGTGGCGCGCGCACTCCAGCAACGTCGCTGGCCGCGCGAACACGCGCGTGAGGAAGGCCTTCGATGAGCGCCGCTCCGGCCCGCGTACGATCAAGAAATACAGGGTGATCGGATAGAGCAGCAGGCGGGCGATGCCACGTCCGCCGTAGCGCGCGACGTTGCGGATCAGCGCAATCATCAGGCGGCTGCCGCCTTCCGGGCGCTGTTCCCAGTTGCGCGTCATGGCGCGGCGTAGGTGAGGTCGCCGCTCGCCAGCAGCGTGGCGTCGCGCAGCACCCGGAAGCGCGCGCGGTGCGCCGTCTCATCGACGTCGAGCTCGATGCGCGCGTCCTCGCCCGGCAGCAATGGGGCAACAAATTTGATTTGCGCAATGCGCGTGAGCCGCGCCGGCAGGTGGCCCGCAACTTCATCCAGCAGCACCACGCCCGGTACCACCGGGCGGCCTGGAAAATGGCCAGGCAGGCTCGGATGGTCTTTGGCGATGCACAACGGGAAGCAAGTGTGGTGTTTCATGATTAAGTTGAACAATATTTCCGATGGATTTTGTCGTCAGGCAAGGCGCGAGGAGAAGACATAGCTCTTCTATGGCGCCAGGGAGATCGATCCGCTGCCGCGGCATGCCGCGCGATCGATCGAGCCCGCGACAGCTGTGCTGGCGCGGCAAAGGCAACGCAGCATGGCGGCAAAAGACGCGGAAATAGTTCAAGGAAATCATGAAACACCACACTCTTCATCGCTGGCGCCAGAAATCTGGTCCCAGGCGCCCCACGCGGCCCAGAAATTCAGCGAAGGTGTAGGGCAGCGGGAAGCGCGTCCGGCGCCAGGCAAATTCGCCCACGAAGAAGCCCACGATCACCCCGTAGTTCAGGAAGTTGGCGAAGAGCGACCAACGCTCCAATGGCACTGAAACAAACGGTTCGATCCCGACGGCGTGCAGGAATCCGTCGGGTACCGCGAGGACCGCGAGCATGATGTTGATCGCAGCGAGCGCGCCCAGCAGCAGCGCCCACAGCAGGGTCACGCGACGCGTGTAGTCGAACACACCGGGAATCTCGAGCGCGTCCGGATTCATGGCCACTGCGATGCGCCGGATCAGCGGCGTGCGCCCCGGCGCCAGGGTGGACGCGAACTGCCAGCCGATGGCCAGTGTAATCAGGATGGGCGGGAACAGCATCAGCGTGCGCGCCTTGCCCGCGAAAGCGAGCAGAGCCAGCCCACCCGCAGCCAGCGCCAGCACTCCGGCGAAGGCCACCGGACGCACGCGCAGCGGCCACGCGACGGCCAGCACCAGCGCGGCGACCGATGCCAGCGCCAGGGCTTGCGAGCCGGTCAGCGACGCCGCATGGGCGAGCAGGGGAAAGGTCAGTGCCAGCAGCGCGACCGGCCAGGCTTTCACACCGTGCGGTGTTGCGTCACGTGCGCGGTCAAGGCGCGCAGCGAGCCGAAGATGCGGCGGTTGTCTTCGTTGTCGGAGCGCAGCTGGAAGCCGTAGCGCTTGGAGATCGCCAGCGCCAGTTCCAGCGCGTCGATGGAGTCGAGGCCAAGGCCTTCACCGAACAGCGGCTGCTCCGGGTCGATCGATTCAGGGGTGATGTCTTCGAGGTTGAGCGATTCGACCAGCAGGCCGGCGAGCTCGAGTTCTTCAGGGCTTTGGTTCGACATGGAAAACTTGCGGGGAATGAACGCGGCGAGGTTAGCATACCGCCCTTCGATTCGACTCCACGCAATGACCGTTTCACCCTTGAGCGACTGCGACGTACTGGTAATTGGCGGCGGTCCGGCCGGCAGCACGGCGGCCACGCTGCTGGCGCGGCAGGGCTGGTCAGTGCAACTGCTGGAGAAGGCACGGCATCCGCGGTTCCACATTGGCGAGTCATTGCTGCCGATGAACCTGCCCGTGCTCGAGCGCCTCGGCGTCCTGGCTGATGTCGAGCGCATCGGCGTGCGCAAGCTGGCGGCCGACTTCGCTTCTGGCGGCGACCACTACGGCAGTTTCCCGTTTTCGCGCGCCCTCGATGCGAAGCGCACCCATGCCTTCCAGGTGCGGCGCTCGGAATTCGACGAGCTCCTGTTTCGCAACGCCGCCGCCAACGGTGCGGTCGCGGTCGAAGAGACCGAAGTGACTGGAATCGAGCGCCACGCGGACGGTCACCATTCCGTGCGCGTACGCCATGCCGGCGCAGAACGCACGCTGCAGGCCCGCTACGTGGTGGACGCCAGCGGCCGCGATACCCTGCTCGGCAAGCAATATGGCTTGAAGCAAGCCAATCCGCGGCATCGCTCTGCGGCGATGTTCGCGCACTTTTCCGGGGTGCAGCGCCGCCCCGGCGAAGATGCCGGCAACATCACCATCTACCGCCTCCCGCGTGGCTGGATGTGGATGATCCCGTTGCAGGGGGACATCATGAGCATCGGTGCCGTCTGCGATCCCGAACACTTCAAGACGCGCCGCGGCGCGCTCGACGAATTCCTGCTGCAGACGCTGCACGCGCACGCACAGGCGGAGCAGCGCATGCGTGGCGCAACCCGCGTTTCCGACGTCGAAGCCACCGGTAATTATTCCTACGCCTGCCGCGCTGCGGCCGGGCCCGGCTGGGTGCTGACCGGGGATGCCTATGCCTTCGTCGACCCGATCTTTTCTTCCGGGGTGTTCCTGGCCATGCACGGGGCAGAGCGCGCCGTTGCGATGGTCGATGGGGCGCTGCGCGAGCCCAGGCGCGAGGCCGCGCTGCAGCGCGCCTACCGGCGCCACCTGGACTGGGGCATCGCCCAGTTCTCCTGGTTCATCGAGCGCTTCACCGGCCCGGCGATGGTCACGCTGTTCCGCAACCCGCGGAATATTCTCGGGGTGGAGCAGGCCGTGATATCGATGCTCGCGGGTGACGTCTTCGATAACCCGCGCGTACTTGTGCGGCTCCGGTTGTTCAGGATCATCCACGCGGCTACTTCACTCGCCCACTGGCTGCGTGGGCGCTGGCGCCGTCCGTTTAGCAAGCCCGGCGTGCCGAACGAGGCCATGGGTTGATCGCGCACGCCGCTGCGGCTCAGGCCGCTGACCTCACGCCGGCCTACGTGCACGCGGCCGATCCGCGCGCGCTGCTCGGGCGCGGCGTACTGGCCGTGTTCGGCTTCGGCGATGCCGCCCCGCGCACGCTCGACGATCCGCGCTATGTGCACATCGGCCTGCAGCCAGCCGCGGGGCCGGCCCCGTTCGAAGTCTGGCGCACGCCGCGGGCCGTGACTCCCTGGCAGTCAGGCGAGCTGCGTGGCGCGCATGACGGCAAGCTCGCATTCGGCTGCATCGAGATCGCCGAACTGCACGCGGGCATCATCGGAGCGGCGGAGTTTGCGTACCGCGAGCTCGTCGCGCATCTGCAGGGGAGCGCGTATCCGCACCTGTTGCGCGCGTGGAATTATCTCGACGCCATCACCGAAGGCGCCGGCGATGAAGAGCGCTATCGGCAATTCTGCATCGGGCGCGCCGCCGGCCTGGTCGGGTACGGCGGCCAGTTCCCCGCCGGCACCGCCATCGGTAGACGCGACGGCCGCCGCATCTTGCAGGTGTTCTGGCTGGCAGCGCGCAGCCCCGGTGCCGCCATCGAGAATCCGCGCCAGTTGGCGGCCTATCGCTATCCGCGCCAGTACGGCCCGCAGCCGCCCAGTTTTGCGCGTGCCATGCTCGCACCATCGGCGCTGCGCCTGCCGCTGCTGCTCTCGGGCACCGCCGCCGTGGTCGGCCACGCCTCTCAGCATGGCGACGACCTGCCCACGCAGCTGCAGGAAACCTTTCGAAATTTCGACGCCCTGATTCTCGAGGCGCAAGCGCAAGTTCCCAGCCTGCCTTGCAATTTTGGCGGCGGGACACTGCTCAAGGCTTATGTACGCGACCGCGATGCCATGCCAGAGGTGACGGCGCGCCTGGACGCATTGCTGGCCCCGGACGTGGCGAGACTGGTACTGCATGCCGAGATCTGCCGCCGGGAGCTGCTGGTGGAAATCGACGGGTTTCATTCGTAGCCCGGGTAAGCCGGAGGCGCACCCGGGAAGAATCTCGCAGCACCATTCCCGGGTGCGCTGCGCTTACCCGGGCTACAGAGGCGTCAACGATCACACTCCAAATGACACCCGGCCTTTTGCTACATTCACGCTACGCCTGCTGATGCGATTACCCATGACCCTCGACGCCCTCTACCCTGACCACGTCCGCGAACAGATGCGGCGCGCGGACGTCGCGCTCGAGCGCGGTGGCTTTGATCACCTGGTGATTCCGAGTGGCGAGGAGCACATGGCCTTCCTCGACGACCAGGGCTACCCCTTCCGCGCCAATCCGCACTTCCTGGCATGGGTGCCGCTCACCCACCATGCGGGCAGCTTCATCGTCTACACGCCGGGCCAAAAGCCGCGCCTGGTGTATTTCCAGCCGCGCGACTACTGGCATGCGCCGCCGGCTGCACCGTCGGGCTTCTGGGTGAATGAGTTCGACGTGCGCGTGGTTCATGATCCGGCCGACGTACCGGCGCACCTGCCGATTGGTGCACGCTGCGCGGTACTTGGCGAAGCGAATGCGGCGGTCGAAGGCCTGGTACCGAACAATCCGCCAGCCGTGATCAACTATCTGCACTACCAGCGCGCGCGCAAGACGCCGTACGAACTCGCACAGATGCGCCGCGCCAGCTTCTGGGGTGCCAAAGGCCATCTCGCTGCGGCGGCGGCTTTCCAGGATGGCTGCTCCGAGCACGAAATCCACCTGCGTTACTGCGCTGCTGTCGAACAGACCGAAGCGCAACTGCCCTACGGCAACATCATCGCGCTCAACGAACACGGCGCGGTGCTGCATTACCACCACACGCCGGGCCCGGCCCCTGGCCATTCCCGCAGCTTCCTGATCGACGCGGGCGCGCGCGAGGCCGGCTATGCGAGCGATATCACGCGCACGCACGCCCGCAACGATGGCCTGTTCGCCGAGCTCATCGGACGTGTCGACGTCATGCAGCAGGGCCTCGTCAGCGAGATGCGCGCGGGGCGCGACTACCGCGACCTGCATGTCGAATGTCATCGGCGCATTGCCGGCATCTTGAACGACACGCGCATCGTGCGCATGGCGCCTGAAGAACAAGTCGAGCGCGGTGTGACCCAGGTGTTCTTCCCGCATGGGCTTGGACACTTCCTCGGCATCCAGGTGCACGATGTCGGCGGCTTCCAGAAGGACGATACGGGAGGCAGCATCCCGCGTCCGCCCGGTCATCCGTATCTGCGGCTCACGCGAACGCTCGAGCCCGGGCATGTGCTGACGGTCGAGCCTGGGCTGTATTTCATCCCGATGCTGCTCGAAAAGCTGAAGGCAACCCCGGAGGCCGCCGCCGTCGACTGGCGCCTGATTGAGATCCTCTTGCCATTTGGCGGCATCCGTATCGAGGACGACGTGCACGTCACTACGGGCGAGCCGGAGAACCTCACCCGCGACGCCTTTGCCGCGCTGGCGGCGTTGGCCGAGTGAGCTCGGAATCTGGAGGGCGGTGCTTCCGCGCCGCTGCTTCGGCCTCGAACGCACAAGCGGCCGCGCAGGAGCGCGTCCCTCCCGAAGCAACCGCAGCGCTCGGCAACGCGCTGCAGCATCGGCTCGAAACTCGGTACGACCTAGACCTCGGTCACCAGGTCTCGGACTTCATCTTCAGCGACCCGGAGATCGCCGCGAACTTGCGCGGGCCGGGTGGCCGATCCGCGTGCGAACAGGTGCTCGTCTGCGAGGAGGCTGGCACGCTTTCGATCAGCGTATTCCTCGATGCCGGCGTGCTCGCGCGCCTGCAGCGGCGCGACCCGCTGGTCGCCGTCGATGATGACGCGCTCGACGCGCTCGGCCTCATCATCGAAGGCGTCAGCCATTTCGTTTGCCTCGTCTGGCACGCCCAGCATGGCCGCAGCTGCACCCAGCTCGAGCTCGAGCTGCAGGCCGAAATCGACAAGTTCACGCTGATGCACGACCTCCTGCGCGAACAGCGCGGCCGCGTGCCCGCCGACTTGCGCCAGCGCCTGTTCGAGCGCGTCAGCTTTCCCGCCGACCTGCCGGTCGAGGAACACCACCGCTACCGCGACGCCAACACCTGGGCCGCCCGCTTTTGCGCCACCCTGCAACACAGATTTTCCGATCGCCTCGACCACCCCGACGCCAAGAGCCTGCTGCGCCGCTTCTTCCGCTGGGCGCAGCCGCAGAAGTTTGCGTGGATGCAGCGGTGATCGAGGGCGGGGTGGGCTGCTTTTGATGGACGTGGGTCCGGACCTTGTCCGGACGATTTTCGAATCATCGGACGAGAAGCGTTCGGACAAGGTCAGAACTCACGCAGCGCAGAGCGCCATGCGGAGCGTTCCGTCCGGTTTGAGTGCCATCCTCGCGGGCGCGATGTATTTGACCCGCGGCTTCGACTGGTACAGTGCGGCCCCGATCGACACCGCGCCCGCCGCTCCCAGCTCATGAGAATCCTCGCCATCGAATGCGCGACCGAAGTGCTCTCGGTCGCGGTCTACGCCAACGGCGAGATCCATGACTGCGTCGAGGATACCGGTCGTCGTCACGGGGACGTGCTGCTGCCGTTGATCGCTTCGGTCCTGCGCGCTGCCGGCATCGACAAGATCGAGCTTGACGCGGTCGCCTTCGGCCGCGGTCCCGGCGCTTTCACTGGTGTGCGCATGGCGGTCGCGGCGGCGCAGGGAATTGCGTACGGGATCGGCATCCCGGCCATGCCCGTATCTTCGCTCGCCGCGCTCGCCCAGGAAGGCTTCGATCGCGGCGCCGCGCCACCGATCCTGGCGCTCCTGGACGCGCGCATGGGCGAGCTTTACGCGGGCTTTTTTGAAGTCGACGAGCAAGGTCTCGTGGTCCCGTGCGCCGACGAGATACTGGTCACGCCCGCAGCACTCGAACTCCCGGGAGACGACGTCTGGTGCGCGCTCGGATCTGGCTACCGCGCCCATGCCGCCAGCCTGCGCGAGCGCTTCGGCTACCGCCTCGACCAGGTCGAGCGCCTGAGCCATCCGCAGGCCAGCACCCTCGCACGCCTCGCCGCCCGCGACCTGCGCCGCGGCCTCGGCGTCCCCGCACAATTGGCCCAACCGGTCTATCTGCGCGACAAGGTGGCGCAGACGGAAGCCGAACGCGGGGTGGTGCGGCGGGGCGGCTGATGTTGCTTGTGGTGGGTGTTGGGCGGGCCCCGCCGCCGTTTGGGGGGGGGGTTATAGGGGCCCGCGCCCCGCCCCCCCCCCAACACCCACAACACCCGCTAGATAACAC
>JANPJV010000250.1:0-8142 GCA_031425695.1 Rhodanobacteraceae bacterium
ACAAGGTCCGGACCCACACAGTGCAACAGCTCCTGCTGTACGTGGGTCCGGACCTTGTCCGGACGCTTTTCCTTCCAAGGCAACCGCTTTTCCTTCGATTGCTGCAACCGGCGCCTCCACCCAATGGCGCTGGCGCTCGAAGGGATAGGTCGGGAGTTCCACACGCATTCGGCGTGCGCGCGGGTCGAGCGACTCGCGGCGGACGTCGACACCGCGCCGCCAAAGCTCGCCGACCGCGGTCAAGCCGGCCATGTGCTCGCAATCCGGCTGGTCGCCGAGGGTCGCAATCGCGCTCGGCACTCCGTCAGCACCACGCTGCTGCCGCGCGAGCGCAGACAGCGTGGCGCGCGGACCGCATTCGAGCAGGATCGGTGCATTGCTTCCGAGCAAGCTCTGCACGGCAGCCAAAAAGCGCACGGGCTCGCGCAATTGGCGCGCCCAGTAATCGGGATCCGTCGCCTCGGTGGCGGAGAGTCGTGCGCCGGTCAAGGTGGAGACAATGGGAATGCGCGGCGCATTGAGTGTGATCTTCTCGACTTCGGACCGGAAGGCGTCCGCCGCCGCGTCCATCATCGGCGAATGGAAGGCATGTGACGTCGCCAGGCAGCGGCAGGTAATACCGTCGGCTTCAAGCCCTGCGCGCAGGGCTTCGATGAGCTCATCGGGACCCGATGCGACGCATGCGCGCGGCCCGTTCTCGGCCGCCAGCGATACGCCGTCAGGCAGGCGCGTGCGCAGGCTGACCGCATCGAGCTTGACCGCCAGCATCGACCCGCGCGGCTGCGCCTGCATCAGCGCGCCGCGCCGGACGACCAGCGTGATCGCATCGGCGAGGCTCATCACGCCAGCGAGCGCGGCCGCGACGTACTCGCCGATGCTGTGGCCAATCAATGCGACCGGTTCGACGCCCAGCGAGCGCCACCAGACTGCCGATGCGTACTCGACTGCGAACAGCGCCGGCTGGGTGATCGCGGTCTGGCCCAGGGCGTGCTCATCATCGATCGCCGCTTTCAGGTCCTGCCCGAGTTCTGTGGAGGCCAATGCGATGCACTGGTCGAAGGCCGCTGCGAACCGTGGTTCGCGCGCACGCAGTTCGCGCCCCATCCCTGCGTACTGCGCGCCCTGCCCTGGGAACAGGAAGGCGACGCCGGTGGCGCGGGCCTGGCCGGGTTGCTTGGTGAAATCGATGGCGCGCAACGCCAGGGCTGCCGCTGCGTGGTCGCTCGCGACGACGGCCGCGCGCACGGGAAACGCTTTGCGCCCCACGACGAGCGTATGCGCGACATCGGCGAGCGGCAGTTCGGGATGGGCTTCCAGATGTGATGCAAGCTGTGCGCACATCGCCGCGAGGGCGGCGGGGGTGCGCGCCGACAGGGTTAGCAGCGAAGGAGCAGCGCGGCCATGGCCGCTCCCACCAAAGCCAAGCGAAGCTGAAGCATCGCCGTCAGTGCTCCGGAGTGAAGCGGAGCGCCCATCAGAAGCCGCAACCGGCGGCTCCTCCAGGATCACATGCGCATTGGTCCCACCCACCCCAAAAGAGCTGACGCCTGCGCGCCGCGGGAATGGCGCCTCCCAGTCGCTCAAGCGCGCGTTGACTTGGAAGGGCGAGCCTTCCAGGCCGAGCGCGGGATTGGGGCGCTCGAAATGGATCGACGGGGGCAGCTTGCGCTCGCGCAGGGAGAGCGCGGTCTTGATCAGGCCGGTGACGCCCGCCGCGATCACCAGGTGGCCGAGGTTGCTCTTGACCGAGCCAATGGCGCACCAGGGATCGGACGGCGAGTCGCCGGCAGCGAACGCCTGGCGCAGGCCCTCGATTTCGATCGGATCGCCAAGCGGAGTTGCCGTGCCGTGGGTTTCGACGTAGCTGATGCTGCGCGCTGCGACGCCTGCCACTTGAAGCGCAGCGCGGATGACCGCCGCCTGCTGGGCGCTGCTCGGCGCGGTGAAGCTGGCCTTCACCGCGCCGTCGTTGTTGATCGCCGCGCCGCGGATGACCGCGTGGACCTGATCGCCGTCGGCGAGCGCGTCGGACAGGCGCTTGAGCAGCACCACGCCGGCACCATCGCTGAAGACGGTGCCCTGCGCGGCAGCATCGAAGCTGCGCGTGCGCCCATCGGGCGAGAGCATCGAGCCTTCCTGGAATACATAGCCCGAGCGCGGCGGACAAGTGATCGAAACGCCACCGGCGAGCGCCATGTAACAGCCGCCGTTGCGCAGGCTGTCGAAGGCCTGGGCGATGGCGACCAGTGACGTCGAGCAAGCCGTGTGCACGCTGATCGCCGGGCCCTTGAGGTCGAGCTTGTGGGCGACCCGGGTGGCGATGTAGTCCTTCTCGTTGGCGAGCATCACCTGGAAATCGCCGACGCGCGCGATGCGCTCGGGGTGGTGCTGGACATGGCGCAGGAAATACCAGGCGTTGTACATGCCGGCAAAGATGCCAACGGGACGAGATTGCGCATCGGCCGCGTAGCCGCCGCGCTCGAGGCACTCCCAGCAGAGCTCGAGGAACACGCGTTGCTGCGGATCCATGAGCTCGGCTTCGCGCGGGCTGATCCCGAAGAAGGCGGCATCGAACAGGTCAGCATCGGCAATCAAGCCGCGCGCCCGCACGTAGTTGGGATCGTCGCGCACGCTCGCCGGGATCGAGGCGTCGAGCTCGCCGTCGGAAAAGTGCGAAACCGTGTCCCGCCCAGCGCAGAGGTTCTGCCAGAACCCATCGATATCGTTCGCGCCCGGAAAGCGGCCAGCCATGCCGATGATGGCAATCGGCTCGGCTGCTCTTGCTGGTGCTGATGATGGGTCTGCGCCATGCGCGGATGCTGTTGCTTTTGCCGCGATTCCCGCCGGTGTCGGCTGTTGAAAGAACGCCGGTGCCGACAGCGTTTCCGCGGATTCTCGATTCCACAGCGCAATCAACCTGACCGCGCGCAAAGAGTCGCCACCCAGTTCGAAGAAGCCGTCCAGACGGCCCACGCGATCGAGCCCGAGAACCTGCGCGAACAGCTCGCAAAGCTGCCGTTCCGCGTCATTCCGCGGCGCCTCGAATGCCTGGCGCAGCGCCGGCCGGGTGGCCGCTGGTGCCGGCAGCGCGGCGCGGTCGAGCTTGCCATTGGGAGTGCGCGGCAACGCGTCCATGCGCACGAAGCATTGCGGCAGCATGAAGGCCGGCAGCTGCTCGGCGAGGGCGTCGCGGAGCAGGATCTCGCCCGGATCTACCGCTGCGCAGTAGTAGGCAACCAGGCGCTTCTCCCCTTCCGCATCCTCGCGGGCGATCACGGCGCAGCTGTGCACCGCAGCTACGCGCAGGAGCGCGGCCTCGACTTCCGCGGGCTCGATCCGGAAGCCACGGACCTTCAGCTGCGCATCCTTGCGCCCGAGAAATTCGATGACCCCGTCGACACCGCGGCGCACCTGGTCGCCACTGCGATAGACGCGTTCCCCGCTGTGCAGGATGAACTTTTCAGCGGTGAGCCCCGGCTGTCCGAGGTAGCCGCGCGCAAGCCCGCAGCCACCGATCAGCAGTTCGCCCGATTCGCCAGCGGGAACTGGCTGCAGGTGCTCGTCGACGACGTGCAGCGTGCGCCCGCCCAGCGGCACGCCAATCGGGATGCTCCGCCCTGGATCGAGCCCGTGCGGAATGCGCCAGGTCGTGGTGAAAGTGGTCGACTCAGTCGGCCCGTAGCCATTGATCAGCGTGACTGCGGGCAGCGCCGCCAACGCGCGGCCGACATGGGCTGGAGACAGTGCCTCGCCGCCGATAGCCAGCTCGCGCAGCCCTTCGAGGGCCTGCACGTCGTCATCGACGACTGCGTTGAATAGCGCTGCGGTGAGCCACGCCGAGGTGACCCTGTGCGTGCGGACGGTGCGCTTCAGCCCAGCCGCGGTCGGCACCGTTTCGTCGTGCAGGACCACTGTGCCGCCGTTGAGCAACGGGCCCCAGAGCTCCAGGCTCGATGCGTCGAAGCCAAGCGGCGCCGCATGCAGGAAGCGCGTGTGCGCATCGAGCTGCATGAAGTTACCGGTCCGCGCCAAAGCGATGAGCGCGCCGTGCGTGATCTCGACGCCTTTCGGCGTGCCGGTCGAGCCGGAGGTAAACGGCAGGTAGGCGAGCGCGGCGGCGTCGAGCGACGGCAGTGCAGCGGGAGCCGCATGCGCAAGCGCCTCGGCCAGCATGATCCGCTGCACGCCCGAAGGAAGTTCCAGCGTCGTGTCGTCGCCAAGGACGAAGCGAACAGCAGCCGTCCCGAGCATCTGGCGCATGCGCTTGCCCGGATAGCTCGGGTCAATCGGCAGGTAGGCGCCACCCGCGGCCATGATGCCGAGCACCGCAGCAACGCGATCGGCGCTGTTCGCCGCCGAGATGCCCACGCACTCGCCGATGCTCAGCTTCCGGGCCAGCAGCTCGCCGGCAACCGCCAGTGCCTGCGCGTGGAGCTGCGCATAGCTGCGGGAACCCTGCGAAGACACCACGGCCGTTCGGTGGCCAGCCGCGTTGGCGATGGCCGCAAACTGCCCGAAGAGATTCTGGTCCGGTGCGCCCGGGCGGTCACTCGCGTGCCCGGCCACTAAAACCCGGGGGCTCGCCGGAATGTAGCCCTTGCTGATTGGACCGGTTCGCATTCGCTCCCCCCGAAGCGTCATTCGCGCTGATCGCTTGTTCTAATAGATCCCGGTCCAGTGCTCGTGCAGGACCCTGTGTCCGCGCAGCCGCAGCGCGATTTAGGGCCCATTCTTGCGCCCAGAATGCATTGGGGATGTATGGAGTCATGCCGTTGCCCATTTCTGAAAATGCGGCGCCCCCGCAGCGCGCCGCGCTCCAAATTTGTCCTCGCTGCGCTACGATGGCATCGAACCTTTGCGGCTCAGACCAAGCTCATGCCCTGGATATCCGGCTTCATTCGCGTCCTTACATCGCTGCTTCTCGTCCTGCTGGCCGCACCCGCCTGGACCCAGGCCCCCATCGCCCTGACCATTGCCGCCTCGGAATCGAGCCTGCCCGCGGCGCGCATCGTTGCCGCGGACCTGGCGGGCAGTGGTGTCTTCGATGTCGGCGAGCGGGCGCTCGTCAACGAAGATGTCTTGCTGGCGTCCCTGCAGGAGGACGGGCGCGAGTACGCGCTGCTGCTGACGAGCGGTGACGACGGCAGCATCGAGTGCCGCCTGCGGGATCTTCGAATCAACAAGAACGCGATGCACTTCCGGCTCGCGCGCAGCAGCAATCCGCGGGTCTACGCGCATCAGATTGCCGACAGCGTGCATCGCAAGCTCACCGGCAGGGGCGGCGGTTTCGACACCCGGCTCGCCTTCGTCGAGGAACGGGAGGGCAGTCACCTGCTGGTGGTCGCCGATGCCGATGGCGCCGACCCCAAGACCATCTTGAACTCGGTATCCCGCGTGGATGCACCGGTGTGGTCGCATGACAGCCGCCTGCTCGCCTACGTGAGCTGGGAGACGCTGCAGGCCGGCGTGTTCATCCAGGATCTCAACACCGGGGCGCGCCAGCCGGTCGCCAGCACGCCCGGCGTCGACATCGTGCAGCCGGTTTTTCTCGCGGAGCAAACCCTGGCCTGGGGCGAATTTGCCGAAGGCCGCACGCAGGTGCGCATGGCCGTGAAGGGTCGGCTGCAGCAGCCGGTGACCCTCGGTGAAGTCGCTGCCATGCCGGTGACATTGGTCAAGAAGCCGGGGGAAAATATCGTCTGGCTGATTGCGCGAGACGGCATCTGGGCCTTCGATCCGCTCAGCCGCGACCTGCCACCGACGCGCGTGCAGGCGGCTGACGGCATCCTTGGCGTGGCTGCCGCGTGCGAACAGGAAAGCGTTTTCCTGCTGGGTGAGGGCGCCGCCGACGGTGCTGCGCAAACCGCATTTGCCGCTGACGGCTACGGCGTGAAAGCGGACCAGCTCAGTCTACCGCCGCGCTTCACCCTGGCCGGCAACCCGAGCTACCACGCCGCCTGCAAGAGCCTGCTGCTGCCCGCTCGCGAAGCCGACCGCCCGTTGCTCCTGCGCCGCGCCGCCGACGGCCGCGTCCAGCCCGCCATCGACATCTCGCGCGGCAACGTGCTCGCAGTGGCGTACAGCCCGCTGCGGCTGGAGCGTTAGCTTTTGCTCCCCTCTCCCATGCTTTTGGGGGTGAGGACTGACAAGCTGTGCGGCATGCCGCGCGTCAGTCCGAACGACGGCAGCTATGCTGCCGGCCGGAGAGGGGTTGGGGGAGAGGGCGCTTTGAATCTTGCGGAAAGCTTCAAAGCGCCCTCTCCCCTGCCCCTCTCCCCAGAAGCATGGGAGAGGGGATCACTCCCTTAGATTTACCCAGCGCGGAGCACGCCTTGCCGATCCATGTCGCGCTGAATCACGTCACTCACTACCGCTATGACCGGGCGATTCGGCTGGGGCCGCAGGTGTTGCGGTTGCGGCCGGCACCGCACAGCCGGACGCGGGTGCTGGCGTATTCACTGAAGATCGAGCCGGCGACGCACTTCATCAACTGGCAACAGGATCCGCAGGCCAACTACCTGGCGCGGCTGGTGTTTCCGGAAAGCACGCGCGAGCTTCGGATCGAGGTCGATTTGGTGGTCGAGATGGCCGTTTTCGATCCGTTCGACTTCTTTCTCGAGCCGGGTGCCGAGCACATTCCATTCGTGTACGACCCGCAGCTCGACCACGAGCTCGCGCCTTTTCGAGCCGTGCTTCCCGCAACGCCTGCCTTCCAGGCGCTGCTCGATTCGATTCCGCGCGAGCGCCGCGGCAGCGCGGATTTCCTGGTCGACCTGAACCAACGCCTGAGCCGACGAATCGCGTATCTGATCCGCATGGAACCCGGCGTGCAGACGCCGGACGAAACCTTGCTCAACGGCTCGGGTTCGTGCCGCGATTCCGCCTGGCTGCTGGTGCAGCTATTGCGCCATCTCGGGCTCGCGGCGCGCTTCGTTTCCGGTTACCTGATCCAGCTCACCGCAGACGTCAAGTCACTCGATGGCCCGTCGGGCCCGGAAAGCGACTTCACCGATCTGCATGCGTGGTGCGAGGTCTACCTGCCAGGCGCGGGCTGGATCGGATTGGATCCCACATCCGGCCTGCTCGCCGGCGAGGGCCACATCCCGCTCGCGGCCTCGCCGGATCCATCGTCGGCCGCACCGATCACCGGCGCGATCGAACCCTGCGCCGTCGAGTTCAGTCACACGATGAGCGTGCAGCGCATCTTCGAATCCCCGCGTGTCACCCGGCCCTACGACGACGCGCAGTGGGGCCACATTCTCGATCTCGGTGCCCGCGTCGACTCCGAGCTCGCCGCCAACGACGTGCGCCTGACCATGGGCGGCGAGCCGACCTTCATCGCCGTCGATGACCCCGATGGCGCCGAATGGAATACCGCCGCGCTCGGGCCGGAAAAGCGCAAGCGCGCGGTTGAGCTGTTTGGTCGCCTGCAACGCCATTACGCACCGATGGGCCTCACCCATTTCGGGCAGGGCAAGTGGTATCCGGGCGAACCGCTGCCGCGCTGGTCACTCAACTGCTACTGGCGCGCCGATGGCCTTGCGACCTGGACCCGACGCGAGTTGCTCGCCGACGAGTCGCAGGACCATGGCGCGGACCCAGTACTCGCCGAACGTTTCCTGCGCGCGCTCGCCACTCGGTTGGGCGTGCCCGCGGATCTTGCTTTTCCCGCCTTCGAGGATCGCTACTACTACCTCTGGCGCGAGCACAAGCTGCCGATCAACGTCGAGGTGAGCGCATCGCAGATCGACGATCCGCTCGAGCGCGCGCGGCTGATGCGCGTGTTTGCGCAGGGGCTCGATGCGGTGGTTGGGCAGGTGCTGCCATTGACCTTCCTGGAAGGCGAATGGCGCAGCAGCCCGTGGTTCCTGCGGGGCGAGCACTGCTTCCTGGTGCCGGGCGATTCACCGCTCGGATACCGGTTGCCGTTGTCGTCGCAGCCGTGGGCGCGGGCGGAGGATCGGCCCGGGATCGAGGAAGGCGACCCGGCGCGGGAGTCAGGGCCGCTGGGCGAGGGGGCAGTTAGTTCTGGCGAGCTGGGGGAAAAGAGTCCGCGCCCCCCGCAGACCCACCCCCCCCCCAAGCCCGCGCGTGGCGGGGGGGGGGGGGCGCGGTGCGCGGCCGCGCGTACACCAACACCCC
>JANPJV010000251.1:0-20518 GCA_031425695.1 Rhodanobacteraceae bacterium
CCACCGCCCACCCCCACCACCAGCAAGACGTCCGCGCAGAGCGCAGACCCACCACACGCAAGAGCGTCCCGCGCACAGCGCGGATTTACCAGAGCAGATCACGCGCTTTCTCAAACCCCATTCCACCCACTGCCGCGTTCAAGACTTCGACACCAGCCGACGTGGCCGGTGACCTGATGAGGAGCAGAGCTCATGATCGTTGTCCGTCCGTTGCCGTTGGTGCTCGCGATTGCTGCTGTGCTGGCGCTCGGCGCCTGCCAGAAGTCGGCGATGGCGCCGGGAAAATCTGCTGCGCGGGATGGCGACGCGCGCGAGCAGCCGGCTGATGCGCCCAAGCCGGATCGTTACGCAGCCGCAGACGAGGCAGATCGCTCACGAAACGTCCGCACCGACAGCGAGGTCGCAAGCCCCGAGCCGGTCGTCATGCCCGAGGAATTGGCCAGTACGGCCCCGGCGACGGTGGCGCCAATGGCGGGGCAATCGCAGCCACTGCCGTCATCCCCGCCACGACTGGTTCGCGCGGCACCAGTCTCCGGACTGGCGGCGCCGACTGCGCCGCCTCCGACCGGCCCGCAGGACCGCCTCGGTCTCGACAAGACCACCGACACCGAGAAGTACGCTGATCTCGCGCCGAACCCGGTCATTGCCGTGGCAGCGGAGCCAATCTCGACCTTCTCGATCGATGTCGACACGGGCGCCTACAGCAATGCCCGGCGCTTCCTCGCCAGCGGCCGCATGCCGCCGACCGACGCCGTTCGCATCGAGGAGTTCATCAACTACTTCGACTATTCCTATCCGGTGCCCAACAGCCTCGATGAGCCGTTTACGGTCAGCACCGAGATCGCCACGGCGCCCTGGAACGGGGATCGCTGGCTGCTGCAGGTCGGGCTCAAAGGCTTCGACCTACCGATTTCGAAGATTCCGGCCAGCAACCTCGTGTTCCTGGTCGACGTCTCCGGTTCGATGCAGTCACCGGAAAAGCTGCCGCTGGTCAAGACTGCGCTCAACATGGTGATCGAGCAGATGCGCCCGCAGGACAAGATTGCGATCGTCGTCTACGCCGGTGCCGCGGGCCTGCTGCTGCCATCCACCAAAGGCAGCGAGAAGGACACCATTCTCGCCGCGCTCGATGCGCTGGCCGCAGGCGGCTCGACCAATGGCGGCGAGGGCATCAAGCTGGCGTACCAGATCGCCCGCGAGCAGTTGGTCGAAGGGGGCGTCAATCGCGTGATCCTGGCGACCGATGGCGACTTCAACGTCGGCATGGTCGACCAGCAGGACCTCGAAGACCTGATCACCCGCGAGCGCAAGAGCGGCATTGCGCTGACCACGCTCGGCTTCGGCCAGGACAACTACAACGATCACATGGCCGAGCGGCTGGCTGATCTCGGCAATGGCAATCACGCCTATATCGACACCGAGCGCGAGGCGCGCAAGGTGCTGATCAAGGAGCTCAGTGCGAACATGCTGACGATCGCCAAAGACGTCAAGATCCAGATCGAGTTCAACCCGGCAGTCGTGTCCGAGTACCGTTTGATCGGCTACGAAAACCGCATGCTCGCAACCGAGGATTTCAATAACGACACGGTCGACGCGGGCGAGATCGGCGCTGGCCACACGGTCACCGCGCTGTATGAGCTCACGCCGGTCGGCTCACCGGCGATGCGCCTGCCGGTTTCGCGCTATGGCAAGCCGGACACGGTTGCGGCGAGCACTCCCGAAGTCGCTTTCCTCAAGCTGCGCTACAAACGACCGGACCAGGACCGGAGCCGCCTGCTGGAACAGCCGGTCGCGCGCCCGTCCGAGGTAGGCCCGGGCTCCACTCAACTACAGTTCGCGGCCGCCGTCGCGGCCTTCGGCGAGGCGCTACGCGGTGGCAAGTATCTGGACGGATTCAGCTACGCGCAGATCGGCGCGCTCGCACGAGCCAACAGCGCCGCCGACCCGTTCGGCCTGCAAGGCGAATTCGCCAGCCTGGTCGCCAAGGCCCAAAGCCTCGACGAACCGACCACGGCGCAAATCTCCAACTGATCTGTCGACGCCCCGAACTAGCAGGGGCGCAGCTCAGTGAGCATGCTCGGAGCCTACTCGTAATGGCGCGGCGAAGACCGCGTCTTCGCCCCGCCGGAGAACACTCGAAAACCGGGCAAAAGTCCTTGGACTTTTGCCCGAAGCTTCAGCGCCAGAACGGGATGATCCAGGGCGGCCGATCTTCCGGTTTCTCGTCTTCCTGCAGGGGCTGTGAGATGCGCAGCTCGTGGCGGCCCGGTCGCAGATCACGCACGTCCAGCATGGCGACAAAACCGCGCAGGCCGGAGCCGGCATCGCGACCGAGTTCGTAGCGCAGCTCGGGCAGTGTCTCGCCGTCAAGGGTGAGCGGATACAGCTGCAAAGCCGCGCACTCGAGCAGGGATTCCGTGCGCGCGCTTTCAGCGGCGGCCTTGTTGTCGCCGGGCTCCGCTTCCTGTGCGCGCACGACCGCCGGGCATGCACGCTCGATCAGCCTATCCAGCCGGCGCGGGACATATGCCACGAACAGCTTGAGATACGGGCCACGTGCCACCTCGCTGGCGATGAAGGGAACGCCTTGCGTGGCTTCGCGCTCGCTGCGGGTGTTGGCGTAGTGCGCGGAACGCAACTCGCGCCCGCGCCCGTCGGTGGGGAGGTAGGTTTCACCCGGCATGCTGATCGCATTGGTGCGGATGGCGACTTCGAGCAGGATCACGCCCATCAGCGAGTACAGCACGCCGACCAGCAGGAGGTTGCCGCGCGCAATGCCCATGCGGCTGAAAAAAGTGAGCAGGATTGGATGCGTGATCCGGCCCCATACCAGCGCACTCTGGAAACGGTATAGGCCGTGCATATAGCGGCGCAGCAGGCTCTGCTCGGGCAGGCGCGCGCCGATGCGGCGATCGATCACAGTCACCAGCAGCGATGGGATCAGGATCAGTCCGAAAAAGATCATCGACGTGACCGTATTGCCGGGCGTGCCACGAATCCACTGCTCCAACAGCCCGGCCGGCACGATCACGACCATGGTGAACAACATGATCGCGATCGACATCAGCACCAGCAGCAGCCCGAAGGCGAACACCAGGCTGGCGCGATTGTCCGCCGACGCGATCATCTGGTCGAGCGTAGGCGTCGTGCGCCGCGCGTAGTCGCGGTAGACCGGCCGTTTTCCCAGGTTGTCCCAGAGGACGCCCTCCGGGTAGACCGAGCGCAGGCCGAGCGCCGCCACCCAGATCGCGCGCGAGGACAGATGCAGCACGAAGGTGCCGATCAGCGCATAGCAGGTCATCTTCAAGTAGAAGTACAGCATGATCATGGTCGACTGCAGGCCGCCTGAGATCCGCGGCCTTGCCGCGAACAGCGCGTCGTCGAGAACGGCCGGCACCTGCATCATCGAAAACACCAGCGCACCCGACAGCAGGAGCTCGACCTCCCAGGTGGGCGTGGTGTCGCGGGGAACGGCGAAAACGCCGTCCGGGGCAGTGGGCGCGGGGGCTGGATCGGGATCAGGAATGGACATGTTGGTCGGTGCGGTTCGGGTGTGGTGATCATGCGCTGGCGCTGGTGGGAGCGGCCATTCCCACCATGCTCGTGGAACGCGACGCAACGCCCCGCAGAGGCATCGCGGCCATGGCCGCTCCCACAAAGGCTCACACCAACTCACCCCAACTCACACCTGTTGGAGTAGGGTCGCAATTCCCATCAAACCAGGCCTTGCCATGTCCCATTCCATCCTGTCGCCCCTTGCTGATGACGTCACCGCGCTGCGCGACTGGTTCGCAGGCCAGGCACTCACCGGCATCATCCCGACCGCCCGCGTCCCCGGCGAGCTCCCGCGCTCCCCCGACGACACCGCCCAGGCGTGCTATCGCTTCGCCGATGCGATGCTGCGCGCGCGGGCAGGGGAGCCGGCCAAGCCGCGCTGAGCTCAACCGAACCGCTCCCCTCTTCCATGCTCTTGGGGAGAGGGGCTAGGGGAGAGGGCGCTTTTTTGGTGCCGATCGACGAAAAGCTTGCCCTCTCCCCCAACCCCTCTCCCTTGAAGCATGGGAGAGGGGAGAAGGGACCGGTCCCGCCGACCACGTACTGAATCGCCCGGCGCCGCAGGCTACAATCGCCGCGGTCAGCGACCAGCAATCGCGCGCCTACGATCAGCTTCGCGCGCCAGGACAGCGATGCCCGACCCGGTGAGCTACATCTACGAGTTCGGCCCGTTTCGCCTGGACACGGCCATGCGGCTGCTGACGCGTGATGGGCAGCCACTCGAGGTGAGCTCGCAGGCGCTCGAGGTGCTGATTGCACTGGTGGAGCGCAACCAGGTGGTGGTCGGCAAGCGCGACCTGATCGCGCGGGTCTGGCCGGACCAGGAGGTCGGCGAGTCCGCGCTCACGCAGAACGTCGCCATCCTGCGCAAGCTGCTCGGCAGTCATGCCGAAGGCCAGCACATCGAGACGGTCGCGCGCCGCGGATACCGCTTTGCGGTGTCGGTGCTGCTCGCCACCGAAGCGCCGTCGAGCCTCGCAGGCATGGGCGCCAGTTCCGGCGGCGAAACGACCAGCGCGACGGTGCGCATCAACCAGCGCAACAGCGTGATCCGGCCCGGTACGCGCTCCGGGCGCTACCAGATCCTCTCGCTACTGGGTAGCGGCGGCATGGGCCGGGTCTACCTGGCGCGCGACTCGCAGCTCGAGCGCAACGTCGCGTTGAAGCTCCTGTTCGACAAGTTCACGCGCAACCAGGACTGGATGTTGCGCTTCGTGCTCGAGGCGCGTGCGATCAGCGCGCTCAACCACCCGAACATCATCACCATCCACGACGTCGGCGAGGTGGAAGGCCACCCCTACATCGCGACCGAGCACATCGAAGGCTGCACCTTGCGCGCGCAAATGCTCGGCGCGCAAATGCCGGTGGGCGGAGCGTTGAGCATTGCCGTGCAGGTCGCCAGCGCGCTGGAGGCAGCGCATGCGGCCGGCATCGTGCACCGCGACATCAAGCCAGAAAACGTCATGGTGCGCCCGGACGGCTACGTCAAACTGCTCGACTTCGGCCTGGCCAAGCCGCTGCGCGCGGAACCCGTGACTGCAGGGCGCCGGGACACCATCCCCGGCATCATCCTCGGCACCGTGAACTACATGTCACCGGAACAGGCACGCGGCCTGTCCGTGGATGCGCGCAGCGATGTCTTCAGTCTCGGCGTGCTGCTCTATGAAATGCTGAGCGGGCGCACGCCTTTCGACGGCAGCACGCCCAGCGATGTGATGGCCGCGATCCTGGAGCGGCAGCCGGCGCCCCTCGGCAATGGCGAACGCGAGTTGCCCGTCGAGCTCGAGCGCATCGTCGGCAAGGCCTTGCGCAAGGACCGCGAGGAGCGTTACCAGAGCATTCGCGACCTGCATCTGGACCTGAAGAGCCTCGCGCAAGAACTGGAGCTGCGCTCGCGCTTCGGCGACGCTCTGATGAACGAGGCGCGAGTGCCGGCTGCCGCCGAACTCGCGGAGGCGCCCCCGGGCCTGCGCCAGGCCTCCGGCAACACGGCCGTCATCCATCAGTCCGACGTCGCCTCCGAGGCCCATTTCAAGATTCCGGCAGTGCATTACGCGCGCAGCGGCGACATCAACATCGCCTACCAGGTGGTCGGTGACGGGCCGCTCGACCTGGTGTTCGTGATGGGCTGGATCTCACATCTCGAGTACTTCTGGACCGAGGGCTCGTTCGCGCGTTTCCTTTTGCGCCTGGCGAGCTTTGCGCGGGTGATCCTGTTCGACAAGCGCGGCACAGGATTGTCCGATCGCGTTCCGATCGATCAGTTGCCGACACTGGAACAGCGCATGGACGACGTCCGCGCGGTGATGGACGCCGTCGGTGCTCAGCGCGCGGTGCTCTGCGGGGTTTCGGAAGGCGGGCCGATGTGCAGCTTGTTTGCCGCCACCTACCCTGAGAAGACCATCGCGCTGGTGATGATCGGCAGCTACGCGCGGCGCCTGCGCGGTGCGGGCTATCCGTGGGGTCCGTCTGAGGCCGACCGCGATCTCTTCCTCGAGGAGATCCGCAATCACTGGGGCGGACCGGTCGGTCTCGAAGACCGCGCCCCGAGCGTCGCCGATGATCCGGAATTCCGTGCCTGGTGGGCGGCGTACCTGCGCCGCGGCGCAAGCCCCGGAGCCGCCGTCGCGCTCACGCGCATGAACACGGAGATCGACATCCGCCACGTGTTGCCGATGATCCGCGTACCGACGCTGGTCGTGCATCGCACTGGCGACCAATGCCTGAAAGTAGAGGAGGGCAGGTATCTCGCCGAGAACATTCCCGGTGCCAAGTTCGCCGAGCTGCCCGGCATCGACCATCTTCCCTTCGTCGGCGCACAGGACGAAATCCTCGACGAGATCGAGGAATTCCTGACCGGCGTGCGCCATGCCTCGGCGTTCGACCGCGTACTCGCCACCGTGCTCACCGCCCGCCTGTCCGACAGCGCCGCGATGCGCGTGTCCTCCATCGACCTGCTCGCCCGCCACGAACTCTTTTTCCGCAAGGAGATGGAGTTGTTCAAGGGCGCGACCATCGAGGTCAAAGACGACCGCGTGCTCGCCAGCTTCGACGGCCCCGCTCGGGCGATCCGCGCGGCCTGCGCCCTGCGTGCCTCCGCCCAGCGCCTCAACATCGAGTTGCGCACCGGGCTGCACACCGGCGAGTGCGACATGCTCGGCGACCGCGTCGGCGGCCCCGCCGTCGAAATCGCTTGCCGCGTCGCCGCCGAATCCCGCCTCGGCGAAGTCCTTGTATCCAGCACCGTCAAGGACTTGGTCGCCGGCTCCGGCATCAAGTTCAGCGAGCGCGGCGCCCACGTGCTCGACGCCAACCTGGGTGAGTGGCGGCTCTACGCGGTCGAGCGCTGAGGGCGGGCGTGTTGCTTTCCTCTTGTGGGAGCAGCCATGGCTGCGATGCTTTCGCTGGGCTTTCTGGTGGGCTTCAGCCCTGCCTGAAGCGCCAACCGAAGCGGGCGGACGCAGCAGCGGCTATCGGCTGGTCCACTGAACCGTCGCTGCCTCGACGAGCGAGCGCTTAATCGCAACAAATAAATCTCCCCGACGAGCGGCATCCCCCGTGGACAGTCCGCCTGTCGGAACAGCGTACAGTTCCGCGTTCACTTCACCAGGGGTTCACACATGCGCCTAGCGTGTCTCAGTCGTTCGTTGATCGGTCTGGCGCTCGCGCTGGTGAGTGTGGGGGCTTCGGCGCAGGATGACCGAGGTGGATCCTCGGCCGATGCAGCCCGCGCTATTGGCGCCTGTGACCTTGCCGGAGCGGTTGAGGTCGAGGCGACAGCAGGCACTATGGGCCCGACTGGTTACACGACGGTAAAGGGCGCGTTCGACGCCATCAACGCGGGTACGCACCAAGGCGCCATCAACATCGAAGTCTGTTTGAGCACGACCGAAGGTACGACACCGGCGACGCTCAACAGCTCGGGCGCGGGTGCCGCCGTTTACACCTCGGTCAATTTACGGCCTCTCGCGGACGGGCTGACGGTTACTGGCAATCCGGCTACCGGCTTGGGCGTGATCCAGCTGAAGGGTGCCGACAATGTAACGATCGATGGCGATAACCCGAACAGCGCGGGAACCAATCGCAATCTGACCATTGCAAACACGAATACCACGACAGCCATTGCGGGGTCGGTTATCCGCATCGCTACCGCCGCTACCGTGGTGACTTCGGCAGACAACAACACGATCCGCAACCTGGTGTTGAACGGGAATGTCACTGCCGGCAACGCGGCAGCGATTACGTCAGCAACCGGATCATCAAATTCAAGTTTCGTGATCTACGCCGGAGGCAACGGTGGCGCTTCTGCGACCGATGCGCCCACGGCGATTACTTCGGTAACCACCAATACCGCGCCGAGTGGCACGACGATCAACAATCTGGTGATCAGCAACAATTCTTTGAATCAGGCAGCGCGCGCCCTGGTTTTCAACGGTGCCGCGGCAACTGTTGCCTCCTCGCTGACCATCAGCAACAATCTGATTGGAGCGGACGCGGTCATCGGTACTGTGCCGCCAATCAATGCCCCGAACACCACCATCTACACGAAAGGCATCTGGGTTAATGGTGCCAACGGTATCATTATTCAGGGCAATACGGTCAGGAACATTCTTTCCTATGTCGGCACTACCATGACTGCGGTAGAGCTGGTGGGTGCAATCGGAGCCTCCTTGACGATCGCTGATAACACCATTACAGGGGTGGTGAACAACGGCACTGCCAACATCGTAAAGGGGATACTGATAAATTCTGCCACCGGTTCCTATCTGGTAGCAGGCAATAGTGTCAGCAATGTGCAGAGCTCCGCTGGAGCATCTGGCACTGCCGGAATCGATGTCGGCGGATCGGTCTCCTCGGCAGTGGTCGAGCGCAATCAGATTGCATCGGTCTACAATCGAAGCCCATCCAGCTTCGGCGCTTGGGGATTGAGCGTTTCCGCCGGTACCGCGGTCACGGTGCGCAATAACTTCATCAGCGACATCAATGGCGCAATGGCTGGTGGATCGACGTTCAGTACCACCTTCGGATTGATTGGCCTTCGCGTCAACGCGGGCACCGGCCATCGCATACACAACAACACGGTCAACATGAGCGGGGCGTTGTTCTCCAATGGCACCACCGTGCTGACTGCAGCCTGCGCCATTGGAGCTACCGGGCTCACCGGTATCGACATGCGTAACAACATCTGCGCCAACACCATGACCGGTAGCGTCGCCAGCACTTCCCATGTTTCCTTGTTCCTGCCGAGCGGCGGAACAACAGCGATGAATTTGACACTCAACAACAACACCTATTTCGCCGGCCCAGATCCGGTAACGCAGGGAATTGGCCAGGTCGGGACGACCTTCGGTACGGGTTTCTACCTCGCTAGCGACTTCAATGCAGCCGCGACCACGCCAGCGTCGAACCTGCGCAATTACACCAGCACCTTGCTGACTGCCAATACGAATAATGACAATGCGACCATCGTAGTCAATCCGGGGCTGGTCAGTGCGACCAATCTACATATCAATGTAGGCTCGCCCGCACAGAATGCTGGTGCGACCATCAGCACTGTAACCAACGATATCGATCAGCAGCTGCGACCGGGCGGCGGTCTGTATGACATCGGCGCGGATGAGGTTGATGGCATCACCCCGCCGGCCAATGATGTTGCAGCCACGGCATTCATTGACCCGACCAGCGGCGGTTACAAGCTGATCAATTCGCCGTTCTCGCCGCAAGCGTCATTCACGAACATGGGTACGACCACCCAGACAAATGTGCAGGTCCGTTACCGAATTTTGAATGCCATGGCGGTCGAGGTTTATAACCAGACTGCCTTGATTCCGTCGATTGCCTTCAATGGCGTGGTCACGGTAACGTTCCCAGCGCTGGCGATCTCTGAAGTGGGTAGCTATACGATTTTCGCTACGGCCGAACTGCCGGGCGACACCGTGCCGGCGAACGACCAAATCAGTGGAACCTTGCTGATGAGCGGTCCGCTGGCTGGAGCGTATACGGTTGGCACTGGTGGGACCTTTACATCGCTCACCAACTCCGGCGGACTGTTCCAGACGATCAATGGCCTCGGTGCCTCGGCAAACCTGTCGGTCACCATCACTTCCGACCTCACCGGCGAGACCGGTACCAACGCGCTCAATCAGATCGCTGGCGGCTTCGCGCTTTCGATCCAACCCACTGGCGCTCGCGTAGTGACCGGGGCAAGCCCCGCGGCTGCGTTGATCGACCTGAATGGCGCGGACGGTGTCACCATCGACGGGTTGAATCTTGGTGGAAACAGCTTGTTGATCAGGAATACCGCGAACGGAACCGTGCGTCTGATAAATGACGCATCCAACAACATCGTGCGAAACCTGACGCTGGAAACGGCTACCGGGTTCACCAGCGTCAATGTCTCGACGGGTACGACCACTGGCAACGACGACAACCTGATCACCCGAAACGTCATTCGCTCCCGCACCGACGTCATCAGCCTTCCGTTCAATGGCGTTGGGTCATTCGCGACCTTGCCGGGTGCGGTCAATTCCAATCTGGTGATCTCGGATAACCTGATTCAAGAATTCAGCGGCAGCGGCATCGTGGTCAACCCGGGTACTGAAAACGTCACGATCACCGGGAATACCATTACGCAATTAACGGTCCGCGGCAGCGCGGTTGTCGGTATCAATCACTTTGGCTCGACGGGCACCAACCTGGTATCGCGCAACACGATCCGTGACTTCTCGAACAGTGGTTCATTCGCGACGGACGGCATGATTTTCCGCGATGCACGCGCAACCACGGTTTCCCGTAACCGGATCTTCAACTTCTCCAATGCTCCTGGTGCGACTGGCACCATTGGCGGTATTGGTTCGCTGGGATCTTCGGCGGGCGCGGCATTGACGGCCCTCACAATCATCAACAACATGGTGACGATTGCTCCGGCCAATGCGAGTAATCAGGTGATCTGGGGTATTTATGACTTCGGCTTTGCCAGTAACATCTTCACTGCCGACCACAACTCGGTATTCGTGGGCGGTACCAGCTCCGGAACGAGTGCCAGCTGGGCGATCGTGCGTCGTAACTCCGCGCCGACGACCTACACCACCAGAAACAACCTTGCCTTCAACGCTCGCTCGGGAACCGGCAATCACTTTGCTGCCGGCGACCAGTCAGCAAACACCGGCACTTTTGTGTCGAACTTCAACTCCTATGCCGGGACTGGCACGACCGCCGCGAGTTTCATGGATCTTGGTACAGCGGCGGCGGGCACTGCGGTCAGCTTCGCGACTTGGCAGGCGGGTCCGCCCGCACGTGACGCCAACTCGATTGCCGGTACGACCGCCAGCTTCGTGTCTAGCGACATATTTGTCGATACCGTTACCGGCGACCTTCATCTGAAGCCCACCGCTGGCACGGTGCTGGACGGCGGTACGCCGCTCGCCGGGGTCACCACTGATTTCGACAATGACGCGCGATCTGCGACGACCCCCGATATCGGCGCCGATGAGCTGGTGGTGAACTACACAGTCGGTGGCAACGTCACCGGCCTTCTCGGTTCCGGTCTGGTGTTGCAGAACACTGGCGGTGACAACCTGCCCATCAGTGCCAACGGTGCATTCACCTTCACCACACCGGTGGCGAGTGGAGCGCTGTACGCGGTCACGGTTTCAACGCAGCCTGGTGCTCCGGCGCAGACCTGCCTGGTCACCAATGGCAGCGGCACCATCGCGTCCGCCAACGTCACGAATGTAGCGGTCAATTGCACGACCAATACCTACACTATCGGCGGCACCGTCACCGGCCTCGCCGGCACGGGCTTGGTGTTGCAGAACAACCTCGGCAATGACCTGCCAGTTGGCGCCAATGGCGCGTTCGTGTTCACCACGCCGGTGGCGAGTGGGGCGGCTTACTCGGTGACGGTCCTCACCCAACCGGGCACTCCAACGCAGACCTGCCTGGTTACCAACGGCAGCGGCACGGTCACCAATGCCAACGTCACCGATGTGTCCGTCAATTGCATGACCAACACGTTCACGGTCGGCGGTACGCTCTCGGGCTTGGCGGCCAGCAGCAGCCTGATCCTGCAGAACAACGGTGGCGACAACTTGCCGCTCGGCAGCAATGGGAACTTCACGTTTGCGACGCCGGTCGCGAGTGGGTCGAACTACGCGGTGACTGTCTCCTCGCAGCCCGGGGCACCGGCGCAGACCTGTCTGGTCAGCAACGGCACCGGCACGGTCACCAATGCCAACGTCACCAACGTGGTGGTCAATTGCACGACCAACACGTACACGGTCGGCGGCACTGTCACCGGGCTCTCTGGTACCGGATTGACCTTGCAGAACAACGGTGGCAATACCCTCGCGGTCGCCTCGAACGGGGCGTTTACATTTACCGCGCCGGTGGCGAGCGGGGCCAATTACGTGGTCACTGTCCTGGCGCAGCCCGGTACCCCGACGCAGACCTGCGTGGTCACCAACGGCAGCGGCACCATCACCAACGCCAACGTCACCAACATCGCGGTCAATTGCACGACCAACACGTACACGATTGGCGGGACCGTAAGCGGCCTCTCCGGTACGGGCCTGGTATTGCGCAACAACGGTGGCGACAACCTGCCGATCAGTGCCAACGGTACGTTTACCTTCACCACTCCGGTGGCGAGCGGGACGACCTACCTGGTTACGGCGTTTACGCAGCCCAGCAGCCCGACGCAGACGTGTACGGTGACCAATGAAACCGGCACGGTCACGAATGCGAACGTTACCAATGTCGCGGTCACTTGCACGACCAACACCTTTACGGTGGGCGGTACGGTCAGCGGGCTGACGGGCACTGGTCTCGTGCTGCAGAACAACGGCGGCAACAACCTGTCGATCAGTGGCAACGGCGCGTTTACCTTCACCACTCCGGTGGCGAGCGGCGCGGCTTACTCGGTGACCGTTTCCACGCAACCGGGTACGCCGACGCAGACCTGCTCGGTCACGAACGGCACCGGCACCATCGCTGCTGCCAACGTCACCAACGTCACCGTAGCGTGCACCAACGACAACACCGCCCCGACCGTCACACCGGTTGCAGTGACTCGCCGCGCTGGTGACCTGGTCAGCAACTCGACCATCGCCAATGTCAACGATGCCGAGGATGCGGAGAACACCCTGGCAGTCACGATCGTCGGCAGCACGACGGTCAACGGCGTCACCGTGAGCGGCATCGCAGTCAGTGCAGCAGGTGTGGTCACGGCCAATGTGGTCGCGGCCTGTGGGGCGACCAGCCCGGCGAACTTCACCCTGCGCGTGACCGATTCCGGGAGCTTGTTCGCGGAGGCCACGCTGAGCGTGACGGTGAATCCGAACCTGGCACCGGTGCTGACTTATACGAGCCCGCAGTCGGTGGTACTCGCCCAGGGACTGACGATCAACCCGGCAACAGGTCCAACCGACACCGGTCCGATCTCCGGCATCACGCTCCTCAGCCAGGGCACCTACACGGGTGGCATCAGCGTCAACAACACCACCGGCGTGGTTACCCTGACCTCGGCGGCACCGGCAGGAACGCACACCTTGACGATTCGGGCAGCGGACAGTTGTTCGTTGAATACCGATGCGCCGATCACGCTGACGGTCACGCCGTCGGCCGATCTGTCGATCGTCAAGCAGAGCTCGCTGGCGCTGCTGTCGGGCGGGATGATCCAGTACACGATCACGGCGTCGAATCCGGGTCCGAGCGCCGTCACCGGGGCGCGGGTCGAGGATGTCTTCGCAGGCTCGCTGACCGGTGTGAGCTGGACCTGCGCCGGCACCAACACGGCCACCTGTACGGCGAGTGGAACTGGCAACATCAACCAGCTCGTGAACCTGCCGGTCAATTCAACGGTGGTGTTCTCGATTACTGCCAACGTGGTCCAACCGTTGCCGCAGAACATCAGCAACACGGCAACCATCACGCCACCGGTCGCAGTACCTGATCCGGTTCCCGGCAACAACACGTCGACTGTAAATGACCAGCTGTTCATCTTCCGGAATGGCTTCGAAGACACGGGCACGTTGCTGGCATCGACCAAGCGCCTGCCTCTGGCGCGCGCCGGCATCACCGAGAGCCTGTTGCTCCCGCGTGATTCCGCCGCAATGGCAGCGATCGACGCGCAGCCGGTCGAGTTCGCATCGTTCGACGTCGATGGCGTCGTCGCAGTGATGCAGGCACGTCGCCTCGGCGGCGAAGTTGAAGTGCGGCTCCTGAAGCTGCATCGCAACGGAACCTGGACGGTCGGTAGCTGGAACGCCCTCGGCACCGCGGCGATCAACTTCGAGTGGTCGAACGTGGGTGCGGCCGGCACCAGCGAGGTCACCGCCGGGTTGCGAATCGGGTTCTGATTCGTAGCCTGCTGCTAAAGAAAAGACGGGCCGCGAGGCCCGTTTTTTTTGGCGACGGTCGTGGCGATCAATTTGCCGTCATTCAGGGTTACAAGTCATCGAAATTATTCCGGCCTTGACGTCCGCGCATGTCGGGTGGGGGCGGTTCGCAGCGCGTGACTTGCTTGCGAGCTCGCGCCCGCGAGGTCTATTACGCATGGAGCCCAAGACAGACCCGCTGCGAGAAAGCGTACCTCCGTGAGACTTGTCAGGCGACTCTCGATTTTTTTGATCGAGACAGCCCAAGCCAGCGTCTGAATCGAAAATGAAAGATCAGCTGACCCAGATCAGAGTGTTGCGCGTCGCCTGTCCGAATCTCTGAAGCTGTTTAAAGAATTGACGCGGCGGCCTCGCGGCCGCCGCGTAACGACATTCCCATCAAAACTGATATGTCACGCTCACCCAGGCCGCACTGGTCGCGGCAGTGCCGGCACCCGGATACGCATGGCTGCCGATGCGAAACGCCTTCTTGTCTTGCGATTCGCGAACGATGGCGACGGTGCAGGCGGTTGCGTCACCGCCGCCGCCGTCGCGCCAGCAGCTGGCAACCAGGAACTTGGGCTCGCGCCGCGCGAGCAAGCGGTAGTTGCCGTTCTTTCCCAAGAATGCACAGTCGGCCGCTTTTCCGAAGGTGAGCTTCGGCATCGCGCCGATGCCGTCGATCGTGCAGTGGATCGTCTCCGCGGCGAGCGGGCACGCCAACAGGGCGGTCAAAGCGAGAATGCAGTACTTCATGAAGTTCTCCTCGAAGTTGGTGAGGTTCGTTAATGCCGTCAATCAAGCGAAACGGCCCTCTCGGCGATTACGGGAAGGCCGTTCGCGTTGGCAGGTTCAAGGCGCCTGGACCAGCCCATTGCCATGGCTGCTAGGATCGAACGAATTCAAGCCCTGGACGCGCGCGTTAGCGATGAGCTTGGCAAGGACCGTGCTCGCGCGTTTCGGCAGTTGGCTGGCATTGATTGCCTGCCACCAAAGGGCGGCCACGCCGGCGACGTGCGGGCAGGCCATGCTGGTGCCCTGGAAAGCCACCAGGCCGCCGCCAGCCTTTGCCGACAGCACATTCATTCCAGGAGCGACGAGCTCGCATGAGATGTTGGAGAAGGGCGCGAGATTCAGGGTTCCACCAGCGCTCCCGATGGCACCGACGGAGACCACGCCGTCCGCTGCGGCGGGCAGCGAGCAGTGGATCGGCATGCCGGGGTGCTGGCTTTCATTGCCGCTCGCAGCCACCACGATCGTGCCGGGGCCGAACGATTCCTGCGATTCGACAAAGTCCATGATTGAATCGAATGCACGCAGATTCGCCATGAAGGCCTGCAGGGCCGCCGAGGTTGCCTGCGCGATCGGATAACCCTCCTGCTCGATGAGATATTTCACGAAGCCGGGGAAGTCGAAGCCGATCGACATCGAGATCACCCGCGCCTGGTTGCGCACCGCCCACTGGATGCCATTGAAGAGCATCAGTGAATCGCCGCCGCCTTCGGCATCGAGTACCTTGCCGATGAGCGCCTCTTTCACGCCGCGCGCCACTCCGATGCGGATGCCACCGACGTCGCGTCCGAAAATCGTTCCGGCGCAATGCGTTCCATGGCCATTGTCATCGCCGCGCCCGGTCCCGGTGAAGTCCTCCTCGGTCAGCGTGACCCCGTTGAACGCGACATGCGCCGCATCGATGCCGGTATCGAGAACGGCGACACGTATCCCGGCGCCATCGAAGGCTGATTTGTCGGCGCCGATGGCACCGATGCCCCAGTTGACAGCCACCGCGGCGTCGGCTTCGGCTTGGCTGTCGAGCGGCTTGAGCAAGCGCGTCGGGATCCTCGGCGCAATCGCAGCGACTTCCGGATCACGCGCAATGTCGCGCAACTGCCCGGGCGAAACCGAAACTGCTTCGACGCGCAGTTCGGCGGGTGCCGCCATGCCCGCCGTCGCTGGCGCTGCGCCCGCGGTTGCTCTCGTGTGTGCGAGCGGGCCAGCCATGCGCGGACGGCCCATTTTTCGAACGACTACATAGTCCATGTCGAACTCCTTTCGTCGAGCGTGAGTGCTCGCGAGATGAGTCCGTCGACGGGAGGAATCCTCGCACCGGTCGGGTTGCTGCGGTCGGTGCGAGGAATGGCTCGCTGGAGGGACTTGCTGAGGCCCACCCGACAGATGGAATCCCGATGAGCGCTACGTCCCCCGACTACTCCAGAGAAGCCAAAGAGACGATCGAATTTGCCGAGCTCACCATCTTCCGCGTGTTGATGACGGTGCTCGCGCTGGCGATTCTCGCAGCCGTCGCGGCGCACGGTTCTTTTGCACTCGCGCATATGTTGCCCTGGGCGATTGCCCTGTCCTTGGGGCTCGCCGCGATGCTCGCGGGTGGTGTCATCGGGCTGCTTTTTGCAGTGCCGAGGCGCGGTGCTGAAGTCGCGAGTCAGGCCAGTGGCTACGTTTCGAACGACAACCTGGTCAAGGTGTCCGACTGGCTGACTGGAGCATTGACCGGCGTCGCATTGGCAACCGGCAAGGACATCGCGCATGCGTTGTGGCGTTTCTCAGGTAAGGTCATGCCCGAACAGCCGGGCTTTCTGCTCGCGTGTCTCGTGGTCGGATTCGCCGCGGGATTCCTGCTGTCCTACCTGCGCCTGCGGGCCAATCTCGAGTTCATCTTTGCCGTCGGGAGCCGGCGCGCCAATGACGCCAGCGAGCGGATCAAGGATGCCGTGCTGGCGAGTGTGGCCGCAGAAAAGATCGCCCAGAACAATTCTTCAATGCGCGAAGTGATCAGCGCTGTAGCCAAGAGTGCCGGTCTCGCCACCCCGGATCGGGTACGAGCCATCAGAAGCCAGTTTCAGGCGAGTTGGAATTCCGAACCGCATCTTGGGAAGTTCGGCGGTGCCGCTTCAAGCCGCGGTTATGAACTGGTCGTAGCCAGCAGCAAAGTGGGGTCCCACGCCCAATTGATCGTAGATCTGGAAGTTCGGGGGACGAACTCGGCGGCAAAGCTGGTGCTTGCCGAATTCCACCTGCATCCAAGCCTGCCGCAACCCAAGATTTCGATGCCTGCCGATCAGGATGGTCGAGTGCTATTGACGATCGAGATGTACGAAACCTTTGTCGTCGGGGCGGTGGTCAAACCTGGTGACGTCAGGCTCGAGCTAGATCTCAGCCAAATGAAGGAAATTCCGGCCGAGTACCGTGATGCAGTCGGCTGAGATGGAACCGGCCTGATCTCGGCACAATCCTTTACAGGCGTGAATGGGACAATTATCCTGTTCACGACATCTTCACAAGATGGGCATCTTGCCCAGGCAGGAGCGAGCAATCCGGTAGGCGTCAGCGCGTCAGATTTCCAGAGCGGCGGAGCAGCAGTGGCAGCTGGTCATCCGCGAGCGACTCAATAGATCGGGGGAACGGATGAGTTTCTGGAAGATACCGCGCAAGCGTTGTTTGCTCGTCTTCGTGGTGCTGGGCGCCAGGCGGTGTTCCAGCTTCTGGCAATCGAACGAGGGGCAGGCGTGAAGGCGTGGCACCTCGCAGCGCTGGGCTGGGCATTGTTCACCAGCCTGCCGCTGGGTGCTGCTGCGCCGTGCAACAAGGCCACCAGCCCCGATCCGGAAAGAATTCCAATCTCGCCCGGACGCGATATCGAGCTTGAGCTTCCGCCCGGATCACGCGGAATATTGATTGAAGAATTTGGTGGCGATCTTTCGATACGAAGCTCGCCGAACGGCGAATTCGTACCGATCTCGATTCGACCCAATCGCCTCGGGATCGCCGCGGCGCGGACGACTGGGCCCAGCATCTCGGTGAAGCTCGACCCGGCGCACGCCGCGTCACTCGTCGTGGTGCGAACTCGATGCGCGTCCGAAGCCGAGCTGCTCTTCTTCGAAATGCTGCAAGTTCGATTCGAGCAACAGATCGAGGCCGGCGCGGAAAAAGCCCGCATCGCCATTCCCGAGATCGAACGCGAGCTGGCCGCAAGCACCGACCCAGTCCAGCGCGCCTGGCTCCTGCACGCCAGCGCCAACGCGATCATGTCCGCCGGTCTGCACGAGCAATCGGTCGACGCATTCCTGCGCGCGCGGGAGGCATGGAAGGCCAGCGCCGATCCAAGCCGCGCCGCGGTCGCCTTGCTGGCCGCAGCCGAGGACCACTCCCGCGCTGGCAAATACGACCGCGCCGATGAACTGCTGAGGCAGGCAGAGCAGGAACTTGCGGCAACGGGTGCCACGTATTACGCGTTGCGGGCGCAAGCGCAGCAGTGTTTGGTGCTCTCGCGTAGGGGGCAGGTCAAGGAATCAGTGGTCTGCGAATCCAAAGTCGCTGACAGCTATGAAGCGATTGGCGAAATTGCTGCCGCTGGAGCCAGTGGCGTCTCTGTCGCCAACCAATGGATGAAGCTCGGGGACTTCGAGCTCGCTCGAGCGCGTTTGCTCGAGGTCGACCGCAACGCCAAGGCGCTGCCTCCGGTAACGCAAGCGAAACTGCATGCGGCCTTCGGCAATTATCACCTTCAGACCGGCGAGCTCGATAGCGCGGTAAGGGAACTGAGCGCTGCCTCAGGTGAGATGGCGGACCTGGGCTTGCCGGTCGACCAAGCCAATATAGATCTCATGCTCGCCGGGGCGGCACAACGTGCTGGCGCCTATGACGAAGAACTCCGCCTGCTCGAGCGCGCGCAAGGTTTGTTGGGAGATTCAGGCCCACCGGACATGAAGGCTGCCGTCGCAACTCGGACCGCAATGGCGTTTTTGGCCCAGAATGACCCTCACGCTGCCGCGCGTCACGTGGCAATCGCCAGCACCATCTGTGAACGCTTGAACAAGGCCGATTGCCTGGAGCAGGTCGCGTACGTGTCAGCGAATGCCATGCTCCAAAAAGGGGAATTGAGCCAAGCGCAGGCGACACTGGCCGTGCTGCCACCGCCTTTGCGCAGCGCGAGCAACGTTTCACGCATGCTCTTACTTGCGCGCCTCGAGCTTTCTCGCAACGCGCCAGATGCCGCCTTGCGAATCCTTCCGAGCGCGTCGCCAGTTTTCCCCAACCCCGATACGGAAGTTGCGTATGCCTTGCTGAGGTCAGAGGCCTTGGCAGCTACGGGGCAAAGGGGGCAGGCAACTGAATCGCTTCGGCATGCCATTGCGTCGCTGGTCCAATCAGCGAATAGCTCCGGGGTGCCGGCGTTACGGGCCAGTTCCAGGCACCGGATCGCCCGGCTGCAATCAGCCCTGTTCGACTTTTTCGACCCGACAGTGGACGCCGCCCACACCGTGCTCAGCTGGAATGAATTGCAGCAGGTCATTGATCGCCACAATCCTTTGCAGCTACTCGGCAGCAAGACGGCAGTGCAGCGATTGCCAGAATCATTGCGACCGGCACTGTCCGGCGCTGTGGCCCAAGGAACGCAAGTCGACCAGCGTGCCGTTTTCCTGGCGCTCGCGGCCCCTGCCAAGAACTCTGGCTCATCGGCAGACATTGTTAATGCGCGAACTGCTTCCGAGGAGTCTGCGAGCACCGAGACGCACGGGCTCCTGCTGCTCCCGCTCGCCGGAACCAGCCACTTTCGGCTGCTGCTGCTCGCGGACGACGGCGTGCGGCAATGCTTGGCGATGCCGCGAGCACAGTTCGACTTGCTGACGCTGCAATTCGAGACAGCACTCGACGGTAAGGATGCCGATCTTGCGGCCCTCGATCGCGAAGCCCAGCGCTGGTACGAAGCCATATTTGCTTGTGATCCACGCCGCGCTGAGCGCTGGAATATCGTAGCTGGCGCGGGATCGCGCTCCATGCCGTGGGCATGGGTGGCTGCGCGCGCAAAGGCTAGCGGGCATATTGAACCCGCGGTCGTCCTCCAATTCGACACGAGTAATCATCCACCTGTTCTGATTGGAGCGGAAGGGGCCAGTATTCTCAACCTCGATCCCCTTGGTGGGGCTGCCTTGCCTTTGGCCCACACCGAGGCGAGCAAGGTCGCGGCAGTTATCGCAACAGCTGGAATGGCGGTCCGAATGCCGGCCGCTCCAGCCATCACGCCAGATCTTCTGTTCTCCGAAATGGCCTCCCCGGGTCGCTGGGTCCACGTCATTGGCCACGGCAACTCCACCCGATACGGAAATCTTTACGCCGGGCTGTGGCTGCCGAGCGCGAAAGGTCCGGCATTGGTCACATTTCCCGAAATCGCATCGGCCAGCCTAAGCGCGGATCTGGTCGTCTTGAGTGCCTGTGGCGACGCGAAACAGGACCGCGCCTTTGCCGGGTCGCGGCTACGCATTGCCGAAGCATTGCTGGCTGCTGGTGTGCGCCAAGTCGTCGCATCCTCAAATGCCGCAAGTGACAGTGCTGCGGCATTCTGGACAACGCGATTTTTTGAAAGTCTGCTCGCGAAACGGGATCCGGCGATTGCCGCTTTGACCGCACGCCGCGCGTTAAGGGATTCGCCGCACTTTCGACATCCGAAGTATTGGGCCGCAATCGAGGTTCTGAGCAGGACTCGTTAGCACAGTACAATTATCGCCGCCACACCATTTATTTGCCGAAGGAGAGAGCGCCGTGCAATTGATATCCATCGCCGCGGCAGC
>JANPJV010000252.1:0-4943 GCA_031425695.1 Rhodanobacteraceae bacterium
GTGGGGGTGTGGGGGGGGGGGGGGTTGTGTTTGGTGGGGGGGTGTGGTGGGGTGGGTGGGGGGGGGGGGGTTTGGTTTGTGTGTGGGGGGGACCGGGCCTCCCGGCCCCCCCGCCCCCCCCCACCCACCAACAGCAGGCCACGACACCTACCAATTCCCATGAATTCACAGTGGCTGCCACGACTTCATCAGCTGTCGCGCTAAGCTATGCTGGTGGGCCCGTCGCTCCGGCGGTCGGCAAGGGAGTTGCATCGATGGCTGAAAGCGCGTTCGAGCTGCTCGGGCAGGTGCTTCCCAAGCGCGAGCGTCCCGGCCGTGATGCCTTTCCAACCACAGGCAAGGCGGTCAAGCAGTGGATTGAAGCGCTGCCGATGGCCAATAGTGGCGCCACCGCGCGGCTGCTCTACAACGGCCTGAAAGAGCTCAACCAGCTGGAGGTCGAGCCGAGCCAGCGCGCCGAAATTCTCGAGCAGATGCGCCATCCGGTGTCGGTGGTGATCACCAGCATGGAGCGCCATGTGCTCGGCCAGCCATTGCCGCTGCCGTTGCAGAAACGCCAGATCGGTGCGGTGATGCGGGACTTTCATCGCGAGCTGGCGCTCGGTTTCGGCATCTGCGTCTACGACTACTGTGCACCGAAGGGCAGCGTGCCCTTCCTGCGCGGCCGGCCGACCGCGCTGGCGCTGGTGCGCGCGCTCACCCACGGCGCGCAGATGTTGAGCAAATGCTACATCGCCTACAGCGAAATCCCGGCCGGCATCTGGAGCCTCATGCATCGGCTGGCGGCCTTCGGGATGGAATCCGCATTGCTGGACAAGGCCGTTACCGATCCACAGTTCCCGCGTATCACCCTGACCTCCGAATCGGTCTACCTGCAGGCCGTGCTCAACTTCCTCGGCAACCCGTACCGGCTCACCCAGAAAGAAATCGTCGATGTCGAGTCCGGCGCGCGCGTGTGGGCGAGCCTGTGCCGCATTGACCAGACCGGGACGACCGGCTCCTTCGTGATCGACCCCGCGTCCGACTCCCCGCCGATGTCACCGCGCGCCGAGCCCAAGGCGCGCTTCTGGCGGCTCGATGCCAGCGGGCTGGTGCAGGGACTGCGCGGCCAGCTGCGGGTGCTCCCCAGCTACGACGCCCCGATCACGGTGCGCGGGCGCCTCGGACAGGGGCCGGACATTGCCGGCGACGTGGTCGAGAAGCTGGTCGTGGCCTGGGGTTTTACCGGCGAGCGCGGACACCCGCGGCTTCCCGCGGAGCACAAGATGGAAGCGTGCATCGGCCTGCATGCCGTGCATTACCTGGCCTCCGGAAAAAACGATTTCAACGAATTCGTCTCCGAGCTCAGCGGTGGCGTCACCATGAGCGACCGTGAGCGCTCCGCCGCCTGGGCGCACGCCAATACCGAGTCCTCCACCCCGACCTTGCTCCGCGTGCGCGTGATCGACCAGAGCCTGGGTGGCTATCGGCTGCTCTGGGAGAATGCGGAGGGGCTGAAGGCCAAGGTCGGCGAGCTGATTGCGCTGGCAACGCCAGCCGACGAAGACGACGACGACCAGCCGGACTGGATGATTGGCGTGCTGCGCTGGCTCAAGGGCGGCAACAACGACAGCCTGGAGGCCGGCGTGCAACTGCTCAGCCGGCGGGTCGAGCCGGTCGCCGTGCGTGCCACCAGCGAGGCGCAAAACAGCCGGGTGATCCTGCGCGGTCTGCTGCTTGCGCCGCTGGCCATCGGCGGTGCTGACCAGCCGACCCTCCTGGCGCCCTCGATCCTCGATTCGACCGGCGGCCTGGAGCTGCTGCGCCTGCCGGATCCGGCAGGCTATGAGGTACGGCAACTCTCCGAACCGCTCGACGAGCTCGACCTCATCGAAAACACCGGCGCCTTCAAACAATTCCGCTACGGCGCCCAGAAACCCGCCGAACCCTCCCTCGAAGCCCCCGAAGCGCCGCCCTCGGCGGAGCTGGATGAGATCTGGTCGACGGTTTGAGCTTCGCGCCGTCTGGGAAGTGGGCTTGTTTTGACGCAAATGAACGCAAAGGGGGCAAAGGGGCGCAAAAAAGCTAGAGGCAATGTTGAAGTTGCTAGCCTCGCGACCCGAGGAATGGTTGGCTTTTTTTGCGTCCTTTGCCCCTTTTGCGTTCATTTGCGTCAAATCAAAGAACCCCAGAGCACGATTAGATGAGTGACCTCCTGCCATTCGGCGCCGCGCCGCGACGAACTACCACCAGCGTGCGTATCGGTTTGGTGCGACTTGGTGGCTGCATGCCGGTTGTGGTGCAGTCGATGACCAACACGGACACCGCCGATATCGAATCGACCACGCGCCAGGTGGCGGAGCTCAAGCGGGCCGGGTCCGAACTGGTGCGGCTCACGGTCAACACCGAGGAAGCTGCCGCGGCGGTCCCGCATATCCGCGACCGGCTGGCGCGCATGGGCTCGGCGGTGCCGTTGATCGGCGACTTTCACTACAACGGCCACACCTTGCTGACACGCCATCCGGCGTGCGCCGAGGCATTGGCGAAGTACCGCATCAATCCGGGCAATGTCGGCTTCGGCAACAAGCGTGATCCGCAATTTGCCACCATCGTCGAACACGCTCTGCGCTTCGACAAGCCGGTGCGCATCGGTGCCAACTGGGGCAGCCTCGATCAGTCGCTGCTGACGCGGCTGATGGATGAGAATGCGCTTTCGCCGAATCCGCTCGACGCTCCGGCGGTTGCCCGCGAAGCCTTGATCCAGTCCGCACTGATCAGTGCCGCCAAGGCCGAGGAGATCGGGCTCGCGCACGACCGCATCGTGATCTCCTGCAAGGTGAGCGGCGTGCAGGAACTGATTGCGGTCTACCGCGCGCTCGCCCGCCGTAGCGATTACGCGCTGCACCTGGGCCTCACCGAAGCCGGGATGGGCAGCAAAGGCATGGTGGCGTCATCCGCGGCACTGGCGGTGTTGTTGCAGGAGGGCATCGGCGACACCATCCGCATCTCGCTCACCCCGGAACCCGGCGAATCGCGCACGCGCGAAGTCATCGTCGCCCAGGAACTGCTGCAGACCATGGGCCTGCGCGCGTTCACGCCGATGGTGACCGCTTGCCCGGGTTGCGGCCGCACCACCAGCAGCTTCTTCCAGGAGCTCGCCAAGACCGTGCAGGACCACGTCCGCGAGCGCATGCCCGACTGGCGCGTGCGCTACGACGGCGTCGAAAACCTCACCCTGGCGGTCATGGGCTGCATCGTCAATGGCCCTGGTGAAAGCAAGTACGCCAACCTCGGCATCAGCCTCCCCGGCACCGGTGAAGCGCCGTCGGCACCGGTCTACGTCGACGGCGCCAAGGTCGCAACACTTCGCGGCGAAAACATCAGCCAGGAATTCGTGCAGATGATCGAGGACTACGTCGTCAAGAATTACCAGGCGATTGGGGGCGGGTGAGCTTGCTGGTTTTACGTGGGTTCGGACCTTGTCCGAACGCTTTGGTTTTGGTGGGTTCGGACCTTGTCCGAACGTTTTGACGTAAAAGCGTCCGGACAAGGTCCGGACCCACGTAGAGCAGAGCAGGGACAAGGTCCGGACCCACGTAGAGCAGAGCAGGGACAGGGTCCGGACCCACGTAGAGCAGAGCAGGAACAAGGTCCGGACCCACGTAGAGCGGAGCGGGGGCGAGGTCCGGACCCACGCAACGCAAAGCCTGCGCTAGTCTCGCGGCAACTCCATCGTGACCTGCCCGAATGTCCGAACCCGCTAACCTGAGCTTTCGCCTCGCCACCCAGGAGGACGTGACGCCCCTCGTTGCGCTCGTCGAATCCGCATACCGCGGTGACGCCAGCCGCGTCGGGTGGACCACCGAGGCGGACCTGCTCGATGGCCAGCGCACCGATCCGCACAGCATGAGCGGGATCATTGCGCGGCGCGGATCGGTGATCGTGCTGGCCGAGCGCGGCGACGAATTGTTGGCGTGCGCAAACCTCGAACGGCAGGAGCACGCGGCTTATTTCGGGATGTTCGCGGTGCGGCCGGGCTTGCAGGGCAGTGGCATTGGCAACGCGCTGATCGCCGAGTGCGAGCGCATCGCGCGCGTCGACTGGGAGCTCAAGAAGATGCGCATGACGGTGATCTGGACGCGCACCGAGCTCATCGCGTGGTACCAGCGCCGCGGCTACCGCGCCACCGGCGAGCGCAAGGATTTTCCCTACGGCGATGAGAAGTTCGGCCTGCCGAAGCGGGAGGATCTGCACTTCGAGATCTACGAGAAGGATCTGTAAGAGCGGTGTCAGTGTCGGTTGTAGGAAACACTGTGTTGGGCACTTTCGCTTCGCTGGTGGTGGGTCTGCGCTGCGCGCGGACGCTTGTCCACCAGAAAATCAAAAGCGTCCGCGCATAGCGCAGAGCCACCACCGCAGTGTCGGGTCTGGTCGTCACGTAGCCCGCTGCGCGGGCAAGATGACCTAGAAGGGCTCGCTGACTTGTCGAGAGGCGGTGTCAGCCTTCCTACCTGCCGTTGGATTGAGCGGCAGGTCAGATTTTGGGTGGAGGTAGGGCCGAGGGCAGTGGAGCAAGCTCCACGCTACGAGCGCAAGCGCTTCACCCTGCCGGCAAGATCAACCGCGGCAACTTCGCGGTCGCGACCGCATCTTCGAGTTCTCGAATCGATCCCGCCTGCATCTCCGCAATCGCGGCTTCGCGTTGCTTGAGCTGGCCATCGAGCTCGGCGAAGCGCGCGCGCATGGCGGGCGTCGGGGCGTAGTCGGAGTCCTGGGCCCAGCTGTAGAGCGGCGCGAGCTGGGAGTAGAGCTGGGCGCCCTTCGGGCCGCGCAGGATGTCGTAGACGACCTTGGCTTCGGGGTTGTGCAGCTGGCCTTCGATGCGGTCGGCGTCGGCGATGACTTTTTCCGTCGCCTTGACCACGGCTTCGGAGCCTGCTTTTTTCGCCAGGCGCTCGCTGAGG
>JANPJV010000253.1:0-12481 GCA_031425695.1 Rhodanobacteraceae bacterium
CGCACAGCGCAGACCCACCACGAGCAGAGGCCCGCTCTTGCCGGTGGTGGGTCTGCGCTGTGCGCGGACGCTCTTCCTCCAACAGCCCAAGAATCGGCCAAGAACATCGTACGCACTGCCCTGTGCGCGCAGCCGCGCGACGGACGCCTCTACCTGTTCCTGCCGCCGCTGGAAAAGCTGCCAGAGTTTCTGGAGCTGATCGCAGCAATCGAGGCGACTGCGGCCCTGCTCGGCACGCCGGTGATCCTGGAAGGCTACGAGCCGCCGGCGGATGCGCGGCTGAAGGTCTTCAAGGTGACGCCGGATCCGGGCGTGATCGAGGTCAATATCCACCCGGGCGCGAGTTGGACGGAGCTCACCGAGCGCACCACGCATCTCTACGATTGCGCCCACGCGACGCGTCTCACCGCCGAGAAATTCATGCTCGACGGGCGCCACGTCGGCACCGGCGGCGGTAATCATTTCGTGCTGGGCGGTGCCACGCCCGGCGACTCACCCTTCCTGCGCCGCCCGGACCTGCTGCGCAGCCTGATTTCGTACTGGCACAACCACCCGTCGCTGTCGTTTCTGTTCTCGGGCCTGTTCATCGGCCCGACCTCGCAAGCGCCGCGCATCGACGAGGCACGCAACGACGCGCTCTACGAGCTCGAGCTGGCTTTCCGCCAGTTTCCGGTGATCGGCGAGTTTCCAACGTCCGCGCCTGGCGCGGACAAACCCGATTTGTCGCCGTGGGTGCTCGATCGCCTGCTGCGCAACCTGCTGATCGACGTCACAGGCAACACCCATCGCGCCGAGTTCTGCATCGACAAGCTGTTCTCGCCCGACGGCCCGGCCGGGCGGCTTGGCTTGGTCGAGCTGCGGGCTTTCGAGATGCCGCCGCACGCGCGCATGAGCTTGACCCAGCAACTGCTGATCCGTGCGCTCGTGGCCTGGTTCTGGCGCCAGCCATACGCCCCGCGGCGGCTCACGCGCTGGGGCACGGAGCTGCATGATCGCTTCATGCTGCCGCACTTCGTCGCGCAGGATTTCGCCGATGTCCTGGTGGATCTCGAGGCCGCCGGCTTCGCGTTCGCTCAGCGCTGGTTCGACCCGCATTTCGAGTTCCGCTTCCCCAAGATTGGCGACCAACTGGTGCGCGGCGTCGAGCTCGAGCTGCGCCATGCGCTCGAGCCCTGGCACGTGATGGGCGAGGAAGGCAGCCCGGGCGGCACCGTGCGCTTCGTCGATTCGTCCGTCGAACGCATGCAGTGCAAGCTCACCGGCGCCACACCCGACCGCCATGCGCTGATCTGCAACGGCCGCCGTGTGCCATTGCATCCCGGCGGCACCCACGGCGAGCTGATCGGCGGCGTGCGCTATCGCGCCTGGCAGCCGGTGTCGGCACTGCACCCGCTGATCCCGGTGCACGCGCCGCTCACCTTCGACCTCGTCGACCTGTGGTCGGGACGTTCGCTCGGCGGATGCATGTACCACGTCGCCCATCCCGGCGGCCGCAACTACCAGGGGTTCCCGGTGAACGCTTTCGAGGCCGAAAGCCGCCGCCGCTCGCGCTTCTTCCGCATCGGCCACACGCCCGGCGCCATCGACGTGCCCCCGCCCGAGCCCAATCCGGAGTTTCCGATGCTGCTTGATTTGCGCAGGATCTGACGGGATGGGCCACCGGTTCCGACAGTCTCGAGCTTTGCTCGTGTGGGAGCGGCCATGGCCGCGAACGTTCCGACGGGAGCGAGGCACCTGCTTCGTAGCGATTCGCGGCGCTGGCGCGATCCGCACTGCGCGGAAACCCGGTCGCGCGCGCGCTCAGTGCCACGCTACCCGCATTCACGCATGAACACCCCCTCCCCCACCTCCCTGCTCACCGCTTTCGATCCCGAGCCGGGGCGCTATCAGGAGTTGTTGGACGACCACGCGCAGCCGCGGCCGCATTGGCGTCCGCTCATCGACGAGCTGGCCAAGGCGACGCCGCTGCAGATGCGCCATCGGCAGAAATTCGTGGCCCGGCAGATCCGCGAGAATGGCATCACCTACAACCTCTATGCCGACGCCAAGGGGACGCAGCGGCCATGGGATCTCGACCTGCTGCCGCAACTGGTCGACGCCGATGAGTGGCGCCATCTGAGCGCCGGAGTTGCCCAACGTGCGGCGCTGTTGAATTCCGTGCTGGGCGATCTCTATGGGGAGCAGACGCTGCTCACCAACGGCATGCTGCCGGCCGAGCTGGTGTTCGGGCACAACAATTTCCTGTGGCCCTGCCAGCGCATGCCAGTGCCGGGCAACACCTGGCTGCACGTCTATGCCGCTGACCTCGCGCGCGCGCCCGATGGCAACTGGTGGGTGGTGGCGGATCGCACCCAGGCGCCGTCCGGTGCGGGCTACGCGCTGGAAAATCGGCAGATCATTTCGCGCGCGTTTCCGGAGCTGTATCGCGAGCTTTGCGTGCAACCGCTCGAAGGCTTCTTCTCGACCTTGCAGGGCTGCCTGCAGGCGCTCGCGCCGGCAGCGGGCGGCACCCCGCTCAGCGTGCTGCTGACGCCGGGACGCTTCAACGAGACCTATTTCGAACATGTCTACCTCGCGCGCCAGCTCGGCGTGCCGCTGGTCGAAGGCCAGGACCTGACCGTGCGCGACGCGACCGTGTACATGAAGACGCTGAGCGGACTGCAGCGCGTACACGCGATCTTGCGGCGCATGGACGACGACTATTGCGATCCACTCGAGCTGCGCAGCGACTCGGCGCTCGGCGTGCCCGGGCTGCTCGAAGCCGCACGCGCGGGACGAGTCGCGATTGCCAACGCACTTGGCAGTGGCGTTGTCGAATCGCCGGGACTGCTGGGCTTCCTGCCGCGCATCTGCGAGGCGCTGCGCGGCGAGGCACTGGCGCTGCCTTCGATCGCCACCTGGTGGTGCGGCGAAGAACCGGTGCGGCGCGCGGCACTCGCGCGGCTGTCGGGCCTGGTGATCAAGGGCGCCTTTCCGTCGCAGGGCTTTGCGACGGTGGACGGGAGCACGCTCGACGCCGCTGGGCTCGCCGAGTTGCGCGAGCGGATCGAGGCGCGTCCGCATGCATACGTTGCCCAGGAACAAGTGAGCCTGGCGCAAACCCCGGTGTGGCAGAAGGGCACGCCGAATGGTCGCCTCGCCGCGCGCGCCGTCAGCCTGCGGGTGTACGCGGTGGCGACCCCGGAGGGCTATGCGGTCATGCCCGGCGGGCTCACCCGGGTCGCGGCCAAGCGCAGCTCTTCGGCGGTCTCCATGCAGAGCGGCGGCGGCAGCAAGGACACCTGGGTACTGGCCGATGCGCCACTGCCGGCGAGCGGACCGCCGCCGCGCGCGCGCGGTGTACGCGAAATCGTGCGCCGGGATCCCTTCCTGCCCTCGCGCCTGGTTGAAAACCTGTACTGGCTCGGCCGCTATTCCGAGCGCAGCGACAACCTGACGCGCCTGTTGCGCGTGTTGCTCGCGCGCCATGTCGACGATGGCGGCACCGGCCCGGCGCTCGCGTGCGTGCTTGATGTGTGCCGTGCGCGCGGCCTGCTGGCGCCGAAGCTGCAAGCGAAGGCGGCGCTGCTCGGCGCGATTCACCGCAGCGGCGAAGGCAGCCTGCGTGACACGCTGGCGCGGCTGTTCTGGTCCGCCACCCAGGTGCGCGGACGCCTCAGCCAGGAGAACTGGCGCGGCGTCGTCGAGATCCATCGTGCCGAGAGCGCGCTCGCGCAAGCCAAGCTCGACCTGCAGGGCTCGATGGAATTTCTCGACCGCCTGCTGATGTCGGTCTCGGCGCTCTCGGGCTTCGCGCTCGACGACATGACCCATGACGACGGCTGGCGCTTCCTGGTGATCGGCCGCCGCCTGGAGCGGCTGGCCTTCCTCGCCGACACGGTCGCGCGGGTGCTCCGGCAAGCCAGCGCGGACGCGCCGGCAAGCCTGGAAACCTTGCTCGCCCTGGCCGACAGCACGATCACCTACCGACTGCGCTACCTGTCCGCACCGCAGCTCATCCCGGCGCTCGACCTGGCCCTGCTGGACGTCGCCAACCCGCACTCCGTGGCCTTCCAGATCAATGAGTTGCAACGCGAGCTCAAAATCATCGCCGACGATTTCGGCGAAGGCGCGACGGGCCAGCTGAAGGACATCGCAGCCAGTCTTGCGGCCTGCGACCTGTCCACGCTCGAGGTCAGCGACGCTGCGGCCCATCGTGCTGCGCTGAGCGCCATTGCCGATCGTCTGCGGGCCATCGGCGACACCACGCGCACGATTGCCGACCAGCTCGGCCTGCGTCATTTCGCGCATGTCGATGACGTCAGCCAGCCCACGTTGTCAGCCTGAATCGAGTGCCGTCAAGTCGCTCGCTGCGCGAGCAACATGACCTACAAGAGAAGACCATGCGCTATTCCATCGCCCACGAAACCGTTTACGCGTACACCGAGCCGGTTTCGCTTTCGCAGCAGTTGCTGCACCTGACGCCGCGTCTCATCGAGCGCCAGCACTGCCGCGAGCACCAGCTTCTTGTACGGCCGGAACCGGCGCGGCGCAGCGATCGGCTCGACTGCTTCGGCAATCCCGTCAGCGTGCTCGAATTCGATCGGCCGCATCGACGCCTGGAAATCTCCGCGCACACCCTGATCGACGTCGAACCGCGCAGCGAACCGCCGGCATTGCGCGATTCACCCCCGTGGGAAGAGGTCGCGTCAGCCGTGAGCTTTCGCGCCGGACGCACGCCGGCGCCGTGGATGATCGAAGCCACTGCCTTCCGCGTCGAATCGCCCTACGTGCGGGTCAAGCGTGTACTCGCGGACTACGCGCGCGAGTGCTTCCCGCCGGGCGCGCCGCTGCTCGCTGGCTGTGACGCGCTGATGCGCAAGATCCATCGCGAATTCACCTTTGACGCGGACGCGACGCATATCGCGACGCCGATGCTCGAGGTGCTGAAGAAAAAGCGCGGCGTCTGCCAGGACTACGCCCACATCATGCTCGGCGCGCTGCGCTCGCTCGGCCTGCCCGCGCGCTACATGTCGGGCTACCTGCTCACCCACCCGCCCCCGGGGAAACCGCGCCTGGTCGGCGCCGACGCCTCCCACGCCTGGATCGCCGTGCGCTGCCCACGCCAGGGCTGGGTCGCCTTCGACCCCACCAACAAGGTCATCCCCGACACCGAGCACATCGCCCTCGCCTGGGGCCGCGACTTCGGCGACGTCTCCCCGCAACGCGGCGTCATCCTCGGCGGCGGCCGCCACGAGATCCGTGTCAAGGTGACGGTGATGCCGCTGGGGTGAAGCGGTGTCGGTTGTGGGTGTCGGTGTCGGAAAAAGAGGAGCGGGGGTGAAGCGGTGTCGGTTGTGGGTGTCGGTGTCGGAAAAAGCGAAGCGGGGGTGAAGCGGTGTCGGTTGTGGGTGTCGGTGTCGGAAAAAGCGAAGCGGGGTAAAGCGGTGTCGGTTGTTGGTGTCGGTGTCGGAAAAAGCGAAACGGGGTGAGCGGTGCCGGTTGTCCGTTTCGGAAAGCGGTGTCGGTTGTTGGTGGCGGTGTCGGAAAAAGCGAAGCGGGATGAGCGGTGCCGGTTGTCGGTTTCGGAAACGTAAAGTGCGAAGCGAACGCCGTCCACGGCGCTTGCGCTGGAAACCAAAAGCGAAATCCGCCGCCCGCGGCTCTTTCCGACACCGACACCAACAACCGACACCGCTTCACCCCACCGCCGTCAACCCCATCAACGCATCCGCGTACCAGGCGCAGTTGAGGTCGAGGCGGCCGTCCTGCTGGACGTCGCGGTCGCCGACATCCATGCGCGCGGCGTGGACGCCGAGCAGCACCCACGGCAGGCCCTCGCGGCCGCTGCGTTCCTTGTCGACCCGGGCGACGACCGGGGCACCGCTGGTGCCGCGGTGCATGCGCGCGTCGGTGAGGAAATAGCCGTTGCCCTGGAAGCGCAGGCCGAAGGCCGATGCGATAACGGCCTGGCGCGCGACCGGGAGGTGGTGGAAAGTGTCATGGAAACCGAGCGGAAAACCGACAATGACCACGCGCGTGCCGACCTCGATCTCATCGAGGTCATGCACCAGATGCTCGGGCGTGAACGCGCGGATGAGCAGAGTGTCCGGCAGCGCCGCGCGATCAAGCTCGAGCGTGACGATATCGACGGTGCCACCCGAATCAACCACCTGGCGCCAGAGCGCTTGTTCGCTTGCATACAAAGGGATCGAAAATTGGGTGGTCTGCGCGATGTTGGCAGGATCGACGTGGAGCTCGATCTCGACACGCGTCGGCCGATGCCCGCTGCCTTCGTCGAGCACGACATGGCGATTGGTAACGAGGAACAGGCGCTGTTCGCGCTCGAAGAAAAAACCGGTGGCGCATGTCAGTAGCTGGGTGTCGTTGAACGTGGACACGCGCGTCACCGCCAGGAGCAGCGATTCGATCATTGCCGGGCTCGGAGCGTGCCGGGGCGGGCACGGATCGCATCAATCTAGCCGCGCGATCGTGCGTGAGGCGTGTTCGATTGGCTCGCCTCTCCCGTGCTTCTGGGGAGCGGGACGGGAGAGGGCGATTTTCTCGCAGCGGAGGCGCCTATGCAGGCGCTCGCGGCTGAACGCCTGAGCGTGTAAGAAGCGGTCGCTCGCGCCTTCGTAGGTCATGATGCCCGCGAAGCGGGCTACTTGACGCTCTTGGGCGGCTCAAATTTCGAGTAGCCGCTATCGCGGGCAACGTGACCTCCGTCAGCTCACCCTTCTATCGATATGCCGATTGCTCCTTTTACCGCTCTATGACTGGGGCATAACCTGCCAGGCGTGCTAATCAGACGTCTGGACGTCCAATGCGAGCGCTGAACGAGGTCTGGGAGGGAGCGGAGACGCTCGAAGGGGCGCGGCTGGAGGAGCTCGATCGGCTGCTCGGCGGGCTTTCGGCGAATGCACTCTACTGGACGGCCGGCTACGTGCACGCCCGCGCCCGCGCTGCAGGGCCGCAGCCCGACGCGGCGCAGCCGGCCAAGGCGAGCGCTGCTGCTGCACGCCTGACCATCGTCTACGGCAGCCAGACCGGCAACGCGAAACGCGTGGCCGAAGAGCTCAAGGAACGCGCGGAGTCGCAGGGGCTCAATGTGCGCGTGCTGCGTGCGGACGCCTATCCGCAGCGCGAGTTGGCCGAAGAGCGTGCGTTGCTGATCGCCATCAGCACCCAGGGCGACGGCGATCCGCCCGATGATTCGCGCGCCTTACTGCGTTTCCTCAACAGCGCGCGCGCGCCGAAGCTGCCGAACCTGCGCTTTGCTGTGATCGGGCTCGGCGATTCGTCGTATCCCAAATTCTGTTTCATCGGCCAGCAACTGGACGCGCGCCTGGCCGAGCTCGGCGGCACGCGCCTCACCGCTCGGGCTGACGCCGACGTCGATGTCGAGCGCGTAGCCGGGCCGTTTGCGCGCGGCGCGATCGACGCTGCCAAGACGCTGCTCGAAGTTCCGGCGACGCGCGGTGCGAAAGTCACGTCCCTGCGCCCGGCACCGGTCGGGCACAGCCGCAGTCGCCCGTTCGCGGCGCAAGTGCTCGCCAATCAAAGGATTACGGCAAACGACAGCGAGCTGCGCGTCCACCACCTGGAGCTCGACCTGACCGGCTCCGGCCTGCGCTATCAGCCCGGCGATGCGTTGGGCATCTGGCCGCAGCAGCACCCGGCATTGGTCGCGCAAGTGCTGGCGACGGCCGGCCTCGATGGCGAGACGGCCGTCACCCATGACGACCAGGAGCTCACCCTGCAGCGCTGGCTCGGCGAAAAACGCGAGCTGACGCGGCTCTCGCGCGCCGCGCTGGTCGAGATTTTCGAGCGCACCGGCAACACCGAGGGCAAGGCGCTGGTTGCCGACCAGGCTGCGTGCGTGGATTACCTCGCGGGCCACCAATTACTTGACCTCATCGCACGTTTCCAACCGCGGCTGTCCGCGGCTGAATGGGTAAGCCTGCTGCCGCCGCTGCAGCCGCGTTTGTATTCAATCGCGTCGAGCGTGCGCCAGGTCGGCGACGAAGTGCATCTGACCGTGGCCGAGCGCATCGACCAGGTTGACGGCGAGACGCGCTACGGCGTTGCGTCGCGGCAACTGCTGGAGCTGGCCGAGGGCGCGCGCGTGCCCGTCTACATCGAGCAGAACGATCGCTTCCGGCTGCCGGCGGACGCGACCCGCGACGTCATCATGATTGGCCCCGGCACGGGCGTAGCGCCGTTTCGCGCCTTCGTACAGGAGCGTGCGTCGATTGGTGCACGCGGACGCGACTGGCTGTTCTTCGGCCACCGCCACCTGCGCCGGGAGTTCTTGTACCAGACCGAGTGGATTGCCGCGCTCGGCAGCGGTCGTCTCGCGCGCCTGGACGTCGCGTTCTCGCGCGACCAGGCCGAGCGTCGCTACGTGCAGCACGTTCTCCGTGAGCGCGGTCGCGAGCTGGTGGAGTGGATCGATGGCGGCGCGCATCTGTACGTATGTGGCGATGCGACGCGCATGGCCAAGGATGTGCACCAGGCACTCATTGAAATCCTGAGCGCTGTGCGTGGCCAAAGCCTCGACGAGGCCACCGCCGAGCTCGACCGACTCGCTGACCAGGGCCGCTACGCGCGGGACGTGTACTGATGGAAGCCTCGGTTTTCTCGCCCCTTTCCGACGTCGAGCGCATCAAGACGGCGAGTCGCCTGTTGCGCGGCACGCTCGCCGAGAGTCTCGACGACGCGTGGACCGGCGCGCTGCGCGTCGACGACACCCAGCTGATCAAGTTCCACGGGTCCTATCAGCAGGACGACCGCGAGTTGCGCAACGAGCGTGAGCTGGCGAAGCTGGAACCCGCCTACAGCTTCATGATCCGCACGCGCACACCCGGCGGCGTGGTCACGCCGGCGCAGTGGCTCGCGCTCGATGCGATTGCGCAGCGCTATGCCAACGGCAGCTTGCGCCTGACGACGCGCCAGGCCTTCCAGATCCACGGCGTGATCAAGCGCGAGCTGAAGCCCACTTTGCAGGCGATCAACGCGGCGCTGATCGACACCATTGCCGCCTGTGGCGACGTCAACCGCAACCTGCTGATCGCCTCGAACTACGACGCCAGCCCGATCCATGCAGAGGTCCATGCGCAGGCAGTGGCGCTCGGCGAACACCTGTTGCCGCGCACGCGGGCGTACTACCAGCTGTGGCTGGACGAAGAGCAGATCGCCGGCACGCCGGAGGAAGAGCCGATCTACGGGCCGACCTACCTGCCGCGCAAGTTCAAGATTGGTTTCGCGGTGCCACCGTCCAACGACGTCGATCTCTTTGCCCAGGATCTGGGCTTCGCGGCGATCATCGAAAACGGGGTGCTCACCGGCTACAACGTCAGCGCCGGTGGCGGTCTCGGCACCACCCATGGCGACGCGCGCACTTATGCCCGTCTTGGTGACACGCTGGGCTTCATCACCTGTGCCGATCTGATCAAGGTCGGCGAAGCCGTGCTGACCACGCAGCGGGACCATGGCAATCGCTCCGATCGCAAGCTCTCACGCCTCAAGTACACCATCGACCGCTTGGCCGTGGACGTGTTCAAGGCCGAGGTCGAGCGTCGTGCCGGCGTGGTGTTCGCCCCGGCGCGGATCGTGGTGTGGCGCCAGCAAGGCGATCGTTTCGGTTGGCAGGAAAGCGCTGCCGAAACACCTGGCCGCGCGAGCCTGACCTTGCGCATCCAGGCCGGGCGGATCGCCGATCGCGAAGCAGCAACCAACCTCACCGGACTGCGCGAGATTGCACGCATCCACGCTGGCGATTTCCGCATCACCCCGAACCAGAACCTGGCGATCGCAGGGATCACGCCAGACACGCGCGCTGCGATCGCGGACTTGGTGCGCGCACACGGCCTCGACCTGCATGAGCACCTGCCTCCGGTGCGCCTCAATTCGCTTGCCTGCGTCGCCTTTCCGACCTGCCCGCTGGCCATGGCCGAAGCCGAGCGGTATCTGCCGGCCTTCGGCGCAAAGGTAGAGGAACTGCTGGAAAATCATGGACTTGCCAGGGCCGACATCGGCGTGCGCATCTCCGGTTGTCCGAACGGCTGCTCGCGTCCGTTCTTGGCCGAGATCGGCCTCGTCGGCAAGGCGCTCGGCCGCTACAACCTGCATCTGGGCGGCGATCGACTTGGCCTCCGCCTCAACCGCCTGTATCGCGAAAACATCGATGAGAGCGAGATCCTGAGCACGCTCGGCGGCCTGTTCGCACGCTATGCGAACGAGCGCGAGAACAGCGAAGGGTTTGGTGATTACACGCTGCGCCGAGTGCTCGAAGTCGGCGCTGGAGAACAGCCATGAACCTGCCGCACGCGGACGAGGCGCTGCACGACGCCGCCGCGCTCGCCGAATGGAATGCGTACCTGACGCCACTGGATGCGCCTGCGCGCGTCGCCTTCGCCCTCGAGCATCTGCCCGGTCCACAGATCCTGGCATCGAGCTTTGGTGCGCAATCGGCGGTGTCGTTGCACATGGTCGCCCGCAACCGTCGCGTGCCAGTGATCCTGATCGACACCGGCTATCTCTTCCCCGAGACCTACACCTTTGTCGACCAGTTGCAGGAGCGCCTCGGTCTCGACCTGCGCATCTATCGCGCCAGCACTTCACCGGCTTGGCAGGAGGCACGTTACGGCCGCCTCTGGGAACAGGGGGTCAACGGCATCGACCGCTACAACGAGATCAACAAGGTCGAACCCATGCGCCGCGCACTCGCCGAGCTCGGCATCCGTGTCTGGCACAGCGGCGTGCGCCGCGACCAGTCCAGCACCCGCGCCCAGCTCGCGGTGCTCGCCGTCGCCAACAGCCGCTTCAAACTGCACCCGATCATCGACTGGAGCGACCGCACCATCGGCCGGTACCTGAGCCAGCACGACCTGCCCTACCACCCGCTCTGGGACGCCGGCTACGTCTCCATCGGCGACACCCACACCACCGCGCCGCTGACCGCCGGCATCAGCATCGAACAAACGCGCTTCTTCGGCCTCAAGCGCGAGTGCGGATTGCATACGCTGGCGTGACGGGCTAATTCAAAGTCAAAAGTTCAACGCAGAGTCGCAGAGACGCAGAGGAAGCAAAAGAGAGAAGAGCGAGAGCAAACTGCTCCGGAAAAGCAGCGGCCAAACTCAACTGAGATGATTTGCCGTCATGCGTCATAGCGTCCTTCGCGGCTGTCATGAGAGCTTTGTCTTTTTGATTTTTCTCTCTTCTGCTTTCCTCTCTTTTGCTGTCTCTGCGTCTCTGCGTCTCTGCGTTGAACTTTTGATCTTTCCTTTTGATTGGTGGCTACGCCGCACTCAGCCTTTTCGGCTGCTGCAATGTGCGCCACGCAGGTGCCTCGGGCCACGCCTCGCCTACGCCACGTAAAGCGCGGCGGAGGGTGGTGCGGTCGAGCTGGGGGGCGAGCTGGATCAGGAGGTCGAGGGTGTGGTCGCGGTGGACGCGGTCGCGCGGCAGGATGCCGTAGCTGATGCAGCGCCGGAGCAGCTTGCTGGCGTCGAGCGCAACCAGGTCGGGGCCGTTGGCGTGGCTGATCGCAAGGTCCGCCAGGATGCCGACGCCGAAGCCTTCGCGGACGTAGGTGACGATGAGATCGGCATCACGCGCAGTGAGCGCGATCTTCGGTTCGAATCCGGCCGCTGCAAACGCCTGACGCAAGGTCGAATCCGCTCGCGTGTACGACGAATAGACCACCAGGGGATGCTTGGCGAGATCCGCCACTTCGACCGGCCGCTTGAGCTCGGCCAGCGGGTGCCGGCGCGAGACCAGCACGATGCGGTCGAAGGTGAACAGCGGCACTGCCAGCCCGAAGCTCGGCGCCTCCCCGGCACTGCTCAGGATCGCCAGGTCAGCGACGCCACGCTCGATGTCTTCGCGCGCCTTGTCCTCCTCGGCCGGATCGATGGAAACGCTCAGTTCGGGATAGGTTCCGCGCAACGCCGCGAGCGCCGCCGGCAGCACGAAACGCGCCTGCGTATGGGTGGTCACGATGCGCAGGTCGCCATGCGCGCGACCGCGCTGGTTGTCGGCAAACGCCTTGATATTGCCGGCCTCGGCCAGGATTGCCCGCGCCCGTTCGACGATCTCGTGACCGGCTGCGGTCAGCCGCTCCAGGCTCTTGCCGCGGCGGGTGAAGATCTGGAATCCGAGTTCGTCTTCGAACGCCTTGAGCTGCTTGGAGAGCCCCGGCTGGGTTGCGTGTACGCGATCGGCAGCCACGGTGATGTTGAGGCCGGCATCGGCAATCGCGACCAGGTAGCGCAGCTGGGTGAGCGTCATGGAGCACGTGTCCCGGAAGTAAAGACGTCTAGACGTCCAGTATCTGCGAGCCTTGCAGAGCTGTAAAGCGCTTATGCCGTGGGAGCATAACGGTCGGGCGCGTGATCATTTCCGATTGGCGCGTGCGGGGTCCAAATTTGGAGTGCGGAGCGTGGGTCGGAACCTTGTTCGGACGCTTTTCCCGCAGCCCGAGGGAAAGCGTCCGGAC
>JANPJV010000254.1:0-14649 GCA_031425695.1 Rhodanobacteraceae bacterium
ACGTGCTCGAGCGGCTACCCAGTACGCTCAATCGGGATATCGACAGCTTGATGCCGATGAACTGGGCACCAAAACCAGCTTGACACCGTGAACTAGCCCACTGCGCCGCTGAGCTCAATATGGTCGGTGTCGGACGCTTACAGCAGGTCGACCGACCGATGCGTCTTTTCGCCTTCGCTGCTAGCGGTCAGCTCGATCGTCGCGATGACGTCGATCAGTTCCCCGAGCCGATGCTGATCCAGCCCCGGCCGCGCGTACTCCTTTGGCAACACACCCCCGAAGCCGCGAGTTATCGCGCTCGATCGCCACCATCGCGTCGTCCACCCGCCGCCCGATGCTCGGCAACCGCGCGCTCGCCTGCAGGAACGACCATCGCGCATCCGCCGGCACCCAGAACACATTCTCCGCCGCGTACTCATCCGCATCATCCGGATTCGCCCCAGCGTACTCCCCCTCCCCCGCCACCAGCTTCGCGCGGTGTTCCTCAAACGTATCCGAGATGTACTTCAGGAAGATCAGCCCCAGCACGACATGCTTGTACTCCGCCGCATCCATGTTGTTGCGCAACTTGTCCGCAGTGAGCCAGAGCTTGGCTTCGAAGCCGAGGTTGGCACCGCTGGAAGGTTTATCTTTCTTGGGGTTGGGGCGATTTGAAGCTTTCGGCACGTAGAACCGGTCCTGTCATTGAGCGTATGGGACCGTCCGATGGTAGGGATACGACCAATGTTTCGCCAGTTGTTTGTTGCCAGATGTCAGGGAATGCAAGTGCCGAGATACCTCCGGAGACGCTTGCCAAAGGCAGATCATCGTCGTTCTAACTTAATGTTTCAACATTAGTAATGCAGAAACTTTGGGGCGACGCTCGTTCATGGCTATTAGCCCGATTGCCTTACTATAAGTCTTCAAAAACGTTGTTGCAACGCAAATTCTCATCTGGCCTTGGAGATCTGGGATTGTAATAATCCCTCCATCGATAAGGGATGACAGGCTCACGGTCGAGCCAGCAAGCCTAATAAAATGAGAATCAAACTTATCTATATAACCCTTCTTGCGCCCCTCTGAGAACAAGCTTGCGAAGCAGCTGTTAAAAAACCGAGATGTAAATGAACTAGTCCCCTCTTGAAAGACCAATGTCGGTTCGAGGACGATCTGTCCAGCGCCCTGATGTCCCCGAACCGTGCTAGAAGTCTCCACGGAGACATTCACCATAACTGCGTTAATGAAACTTTGCATCAAATTTTGACTAATCTCGTAATCGTCTGAAAGGGGGCCTTTCGGAATTCCGAGCGCCTCCTGCACGCCGCGTGCAAAATACATCTCTGCCCAGTCGAGCTCATCAATTTCAGAGAGAAAAAACAAGGAACCCTGGAATTGAAAGAATGTGAATGAACTCTCAATACAACTGCTATAAAACGTCCGCTTTTCATCTGTCCTAAGCGACGCAATGAAGCACGCACTAAAATACTCCTGGATGGACTTATGAATATATCGGAACTCGTCGTATCCATCTTCAAGAATTAAATTAGTGATCTTGCAAATCTCATCGAACACCGCGTCGGCCTTCAATTCATCGCGATTGTGATAACTTAAACTCTTCCCCATCGTCTCCACCAGAACCTGCCGTGAGAGCTTTTGCGTAGACAACTGTACTTGAAAACTAAAAACCTGAAACAATTTGCAATAGATGCTGCGGTTATCGTTAAAGACTCGCTCGCGATTTACTCTTCCTTTGATATTGTCATGTTTAAAAAAAAGAGTCTCGAAGATGTTAGCATAAAATTGACTCAATGAGTCTGGAATATTCTGTCCCACGTTGTAGCTAACACAAAACAAGACAACTAAAATAGGAGTGCGCAGAATTGAATCCTCTCCACGGCCATGAAGCGGGCTCCGCCTAAGTGATAATGAAAGTTCTTCAGCCTTTTCCTTGTCAGCCGCGGCCATTGCAATAATCTTATGAATCTTTTCATCGGTCAGGAATTGAACATGATAGATCTCTCCCTCGCTCAGTGAATCGAGTTCAGTATCCGGGCGAGATGTGCACACGATGAGACATTTGTATCTATTTATGAGCCTTTGGATTTCTGACACGAGCAACGAATGGTTTTTCGGGTCGACTTCGTCAAATGCATCAAGGAACACCCGCACATTGCTGTCTCCGAGAATTTTAGCGAGACCGATATCGTCTAAAGTTATTCCGAAGGCGCCGAGATGGTCCTTAATCAATTCCTCGATCGTCCCACCCTTGTAGTTCTTTAGTTCAATAAAAATCGGAACGCGCCTTTTTTCTCGCAAGCTATTCGCAAGAAGCTTCCGGAGAATCGTGGATTTGCCTTGACCGGCTATGCCTTTTATGAAAATGGCGCGGTTCTCGCCTTCCAATACGACGTTGTTATCCACCGTTAACGAGAGCGTGTTGTTGCCTCGCAGATCCAATGGAACGTATATTGAATCCAAATGAACCGATCGTTCGAGCGAAACCAACGTACGAACCTGAAGAATTGAACCGATGTGGTTTGAATATTTCTCAAAAGAATTAATTGCTGCATTGAGCTTGTATTTTGCCCACACAACTTCTATTGACTTAGGAAGCAGCTAAATTGCGAGCTGTACTAGAGAAATAATTGTTTCAATCGCCATGCCTCCTCCTTTTTAGTTCTGTAGCTTTAGCCGCGAACATGAGCTGTGGGTAGTACACATGCTGGATTGCTTGCTGTTGAGCTACCCTGAGGCATAGCGCAAAAGTCCGAAAGCTGCAGCGATTATCCCCCCAACCAATCCCATCCCCCAAATAATTCCCTGCATGACTTGTCCCTTTATCTTGGATTCCATGCCGTTTTCAACTCGATCGATTTTGGCTTGAACGCTAGCTTCTAATACCTTCAACTGCGCCTCAAGAGATATTCTCGATTCCGAAACCTTTCCCTGAACGGATAGTTCCGCTTTGTCTATCTTGATCTCTAGTGCGCTGTAGCGCTGCTGAGAGCCCAGTGATATTTTTTGCTCAATGATGTTGGCTTCCGATTGAAATGAGCTGCGGATTGTCTGCAGGCTGGCATCGCGCAGCGAGGCCTCCATCGCTTGAATGTCATTTAGTCGCTGCCTCAAATCTGACAGTTGCGCAATGAGGTCTACCTTGCTTGGCAAGGCCTGCTCAACTGCATCAAATTTCTGAATTAAGGCATCATATCGATTTTGGAAAAAAGTTAGATCATTCTGGCGGAATTGGGAGAGGGCCTGCACTGCTATTTTCAGCTCTCCTAACCTGAAGTTTACGCTGTGTGAATCTGATCCCTCCTGGGGAATTTTTGATTCTCGTTCCAGCTCAAAATTGGCCCCGCTCATCTCTTCAATGCTTTTGTTCATCCGTCCTCCTGGTGAAAACCTAAGAAACCGAGCAACCCGAGAAGTCAAACGTTCGCTGAGCCCGACGTGGGTAATGACCTCTCCGACTCACCCACAGCACCCACAAACGCTCATCACCCCAAACTGCGTGGTCGTCCACTGCCCGTTCCAATCATCCTCAGCCGCGCTGCACACCCCTGGGCATACCTGCTGGGCCTGCTCGTTCGACAAGATCGGCCCAGCCGGCAAATCACTGCATGACAGCTCGGTCGCCAATCCCAGCAGGAAGCTGAAGTTCGCGGGGTACGTCACTTTCTTGCCGTGGGAATCGACACTTGTGTAACCGAGGGTTGCGTTGGCGTGGCAGCCGACGCAGTTCCCGACTTTGGGGTCGGACTGGATGTAGGTTTCGAGGGTGGTGTTGCCGAGGAAGGCGGGGACGGAGTTGTTGTCGAGTTTGCCGGGTTCGAATTCGATGGCGGCGCCCCAGTTGGTGCCGACCAGGGAGTAATTGGCGAAGACGGAGTTGATCGCCTTGAGCTGGCCGACCCAGGCGGTGTTGAGGTCTTGCGTCAGGTCGTAGACCTGCCAGCAGCGAGAGACCTGGGTGCCGCATTGCTGGGTGCCGACGGCCGTGGTGTAGGCACTCGCGTAGGGTGGCTGGCGTTCCCAGATGTATTCGCTGTCGCCGCTGCCGAGCACTGGCGGCGTGTTGACGGGGACGGAACTGCAGGCGTTCTGGCTGAAGGAGAAGTTGCCGGCGTTGGCGGGCGCGGGGCAGTTGTTGTTGGGGATGGTGGTGTAGCAGTTGTTGTCGACTGGGTCGCACGCGGCGGCGGCGGTGGGGGCGTTGTTGTTGTGTTCGAAGGTGGCCCAGATGAATTGCGGCAGGAGCGCGCCTTGCGTGCTGTTGGCCTGGATGATGTGCAGGCCGACGAGCCCCAGGGTTACGGTGGCGCACAGCGGCTGGCCGTCGCGGACATAGGCGCCCTGCACGTCGATCAGCGCCTGGATGTTGAAATAGCTCGGCTTTTCGGCGTCGGAAATGATTCGCCACGCGGCCTTGAGCTCGATTGCGCCGACAGTGCCGTTGGTGGGGACCTGTTGGCCGGGCTGGAACAGCACCGACTTGCCAGCGGCGACGAACGCCTGTTGACCGGCGTAGGTATTGAGGCCCTGCGCGAGGATGTAATCCTGCTCGACGCCGTTCATGCGCCGCTCGAACAGCGCCCAGTTGCCGTTGACATCGATTAGCGGTTGGCCGGTCGCCTGCAGGATGCCTTCGTCGCGCTCCTGCGCATCCGCTTTGGCGATCAGATTGAAGGTTGGCAAGTTGTCGGGGTTGGGACAGTTGCCGACCGGACCGCCGAAGACAGCTTCCGGCCGCGCATAGGTCTGCCAGACCACCTGCCCTTCCCCGCTCAGACCCGTCGTCGGGCTCCCGCCAGATTGACTCGCCTGCCAGTTGAGCGCGACGAACATCTGCCAGGCCATGTTGTCGAACGGGCTCTGCGCGTCGCCCTCGGCGCTGGTGACATTGTCAGCCAGGCCCTGGTAACCCTCGGTATCGGCCAGGCTGGGATCAGGGCCGATGTAGGACGGGATCACCGAGCACAGCGTCTGGACGGTGGTGTCGGCGCAGTAGACCGGTGTCGGCGTGTAAGCGGCGGCTGCCTGGGCGGTTGGTGCGGACGCTAGTGCGGGTGTCGGGGGCGGCGATTCGCTGCTGCAGGCGGCGAGCGTCAGCGCCAGGGCAAGAAGGATGTTGGAACGGACCGTCGAAACCGAAGCCATCGCGCGCACCCTTGTGTGAGGAAGTTGTGATTCCGCTGGGAATCAATGTCCTCGGGGGGCGCGATGTCGCAGGGTGAGTGCGGTTGAGTTCAATTGGTTTCAATGCGGGCGGATTCGCAAGCGACGCTACACGCGTGGCTTCTCGGAGCCTGGCCCATATATGGTTTGGGAGATGACCTGCCTGACGCCATTTTCATCAAGACGAGTGATGGTGACGCCCATGACGCTTCGTGGCGCGATGTCCACGAATGAGCCTTCGGGTCCTTTGCCCCCGTCCGACGGAAATGTGAGCAACAGGCCGCCGGGCGGCCATTCGAGATTGAAGGTCTGCATCAGGCGGTGCATGGCGATGCGATGTGCATGGCGGGCGCCGCGAGCCATCGTGGCGGCACGTACGGAGTCACGATCGGTATCGGCAGACAAACACTCGTTCAACCAGAGCGCCAATCGCTCGCCTTCAGGATCGGTCCAGTGCTGGAAGCGGTCTTTCCAGAGCCAGTCGGCATTCCGGCATTCTGTGCGTGTGGCGCCGAGGTATCCGGCAGCGCACAACTCCAGCGCGTCAGCCAGGTAATCCAGCAGCTCGAGCAGGTCGGACACATCGGAGTTGCTGGTCATGGGCTCGTTTCTTCCTTTGACAGGCGCATTGTGCAGCGTCATGGATCCATCTTCCCTTGCTGCGTGAGGAGGAGATCCCTTCGAGAAGTGCGCCCTTCTGGGCGCACACAAGAAAAAAGCCGCTTTCGCGGCCCTTTCTTTACCCGTGCAGCAGTTGAGCGGCGTCATGCCGCCTTCTGCTCCGGCAGGGCACCGGGTTCGCTCTTGGAGCGTTTGCTGCGGGAGAACACACCCGACAGCTCGCGACGCTGGGACTCCATGCCGGAGGTACCACCGGTCAGCTTCAACAGCCCGTACGCTTTCAGGGCGACGGTCATGATGTCGTTGCCGAGCGCGGCATCGGTGTCGTTTCCACGTTCCCACAGACGGGTCAGACGCGACAGCCGCGGTCGCAGTTGATCCAGCAGTTGCAGGTCGGCGATCGCGTCGCCGACCGGGATATTGGCCGGAATCATGTTGGGATTCTGGCTGACCACCTGCAACGCCTGGCGGCTGAAGCTTTCGCTCTTCACCCCCATCCGCCGAATACGACGCTTGTCGGTCATGCTGAGGGCCACGAGCCCGACCAGTTCGGTTTCCAGCGTGGTCAGTGCCGCATCCACGTTGGCGATCTGGGCTTCGGTCAGGGTGAGGTTGATGAGGTTTTGCGTATTCATTTTCTGCTTTCCTTTTGGCTACTTGCGATTGCGTCCGCGCCCCTTGGCGTAGATCGCTGCCCGGGCGTTGTGTCCGGGGTATGGCTATCAAACCGCAGCGCCATACCGCCGGCTGAAACGCAGGTTAAAAAAGACTGAACGCCTGTCAGAAGGTGCTAACGACGGGAGTGGTGATTGCCGCTGGCGGATGGCAGCGATCCGAACCTGGGCTAGTTCGACCCGGTGATGGACGGCGCGGACCCGGCATTGGGCTGCTGCGATCGGATTTTGGGCAATCCGTTGCCCAACGACGGGCGCCGCCAGCCCAACGACGGAGGCTTTAACCCCAGGGTCGGATGTCGGCGGCCCAAAATTTTGGATCGCGTTGCCCCATCGTCGGGCGGCAGCGATCCGAGATTGGGCGCACGCAACCCAGCGATGGGCGGCGACGGTCCGTGCTTGGGCGATTCGTCGCCCAACCGCCGACGATTTCGGGCCGACAGCGCGTCACAGCGGCCCGACAGCGACGACATTGAGCCCAATCGCGGACGCCAGCGGCCCAGTATCGGAACGGGGCAACGGTCGGGCCGTGTCAATCCGATGACGCCGATCGCGCGCGGCCCAAACCCGCCAGCCAATTGCCGAGCATCGGACACGCGAGCAGCATCACCGCATCAGCACTGTCGCATGGAAACACCCGGCCCATGGATCGCACCGAACGTGTCGCCCTGCTGCACGGTCTGCTCACCCACCACCGCTACGGCTTGCCCAATGAACGGCTGATGCGGGAAGCGGGATGCTCGCGGACCACGCTGTATCGGGACCTCAGCTTCATGCGCGATACGCTGGGCGCGCCGCTGGAGCACGAGGGCGATCCCTCTCGGATTTGGCGCTACGTAGGCGGCGGATCCGTTGGCTTCCAGCTTCCCGGCGTGTGGCTCAGCGCCGACGAACTCTACGCACTGATGCTCGCGCAACAGGTGCTCCAGCGCAGCGGCGGCGGCCTGCTCGGGCAGGCGCTGGGACCGCTGCAGCCGCGCATCCACAAGCTGCTGGGCGACCGGGCGCACCGCCTCGATCGACTGCGGGTGCTGCGGGCGCAAGCGCGGCCCGGAAACCCGAGCGTGTTTCGCATCGTCACTGAGTCGGTGCTGGATGCCCGCCAGTTGCGCTTTGTCTATGAGGCCCGGTCGACCGCCCAGGAGAGTGAGCGCGTGGTTTCACCGCAACGGCTGACCCATCACCGCGACAACTGGTACCTGGACGCGTGGGGTGAGTCGGCGCGCGAGGATGCGCAGCATCCTGCGCCGACGACCGCCCGAGGCTATGCCGAGGGCCGGACCGCCGCCCGATCGAGCCTGCGTCGGTTCGCGCTGGACCGCATCAAGCAGCCGCAGCTTTGCGCCGAGACCTCGATCGACATCCCCGTCGACGAGCTCGATTCAATCTTCGAAGCCGGGTACGGCATCTTCGCCGGTCCGGCCGTCGCGACCGCCGTGATCCGCTTCACCCCACACGCCACCCGCTGGATCGCCGACGAAGTCTGGCACCCCGCACAGCGGCAAACCGTCCTCCCCGACGGCTCCCTCGAGCTCACCCTACCCTACGCCAATCCGCGCGAGCTGCTGATGGACGTGCAGCGCTACGGCGCGGATGCGAAAGTGATCAGTCCCGTGGAGTTGAGGGTGCAGATGCGGGAGATGCTGGTGGCGGCGTTGGAGCAGTATCCGGTGTAGGGCGCTGCCGCCATTCGTCTGCTAGTGCGAAGACGAGTGGTACCCATCGCGCGGGTCAACTGCCAAGACCTACACGGTCGCTTCGACATACGGTCGAATCAAAGCAGCCACGCGATCGACCTGCGCGTAGCGCCACAGCTCATCCATGCTCAGCTTGCGCGCGCGCCAAGCCTCGCGCAGGGCCTCCAGCGCGACATCCAGACCGATCTTGTTGCGGTACTTGAAGCAATCTGACACGGTCTTCGCCACGTTGTAGACGCGAAGCTGCACGCGATTACGCTCGATGGTCTCGATTCCGGCCGAGTAAGCCTCATCCGACATCTGGATCATCCGAATCGGGGGCCACGCCACCCGCGGTACGTGGCTACCACGCGGCATCGAGATCCAGACCTGCCGAGGCAATTGCGTTGTCAGCTCGTGGAACTGCAGGGACGTGAGCAGGCAAAAAACCGCCTGCGGCGCCCGCAGTGCTACCGTGACCATCGACTCGCGTTCCGCGAAATCCGCGTCTGGACGCCGGTACAGGCCACGTCCGAACTTCTCGAGCAAGCCTGCCGCAGTCATGCGCGTCAGAACGATGCGCGGCACGCCGATGGCGTCGAGATTGCTGGGCCGCAGCACACCATTCTGCCCGAGCAGATCAAGCACGCGTTGTTTGTGGGAAACGGCCAGCATCGGCACAGGACGTTACTTTTATTCGTACATCGCAATTATCTGACGAATGAAAGTAACAAGGCTCTCTCCGCTCCTAGCTAGTCGTACCTCCCGACGTTGGTTTCCCCTTGGGGCCGGCAGAACGGGCGGCAACTTATCGATGCCGCAAGGCGCTTAGCCGAACAACGATTCGATCATCCGCTCGCGCGAAAGCAAAGGCGCCCCTGCCAGTCCGCGCGGCTGGGAGACTAGGATTGCCAAGGCCATCCTGGCCTTGGCCCTGCGGGCTCGCATTCGCTCGCGCTCTCCGGGCATCCTGCCCTTCGAGTCGAACCTGTCTAGCTTCTCATCCCAGTCACCCGGCCAACAAAAAAGCCGCCCTTTCGGGGCGGCTTTTGTGTTGGCTGGGAGACTAGGATTCGAACCTAGATAAACGGAGTCAGAGTCTCTATTTTGCCGACAGTTCCAGACTGAACAAGTCAGAGTCAGACGGACCGTTAGGCGTAAGTATCTGTTTCTGCGTACTGTTTCGATAGTGTTTGTCGCGCCGTGTCGCGCCCTGTAGTTTCCTGAGACGCGCCCATAGACGCGCCCAAGGGGACAGAGCATGCCGACAATCAAGCCAACCCATACCGCGATCGCATCGCCACGCGCACCCGGACGCTACAAGATCGAGGGCCGCGAGTGCCTGTATCTGCGCGTGCGCGAGTCAGGCGCGAAGACGTGGGAGATCCGGAGCGATGCCGGAGGGGTGCGTCGATACAAGACACTTGGGAGCGTCGAGAAAGTCCCGTTCGATGAGGCGAAGCGGGTCTATGAGGATCTGATGCGCGAGCAGGCATCCGGCGCCAACGTCATCGACGCGCAGCGGGAGAGCGAACGCGCTGCTGAGCTGGCCGTCATTGCTGCCAGCCAAGCCGCCGCCGCGGAGCGCCTGGCCGCCGAGCAAGCGGACCTCCTGCGTCCAACGGTCGGCACCATCGCGAAGAAGTACCTAGGCGTGTTCGTTGCGGAGAAGCGCCGCGCGCAGGGAAAGAAGCGATCGGCGCCCGAGGACAAGCGCATCTATGCGCGCCACGTGGGACCCGCACTCGGATTATCGAAGCTGGATTCACTGCGCACGAAGCACATCGCGGCCATGCGCGACGGCATCGAGTCGGATTCTGAGCAGCGCAAGGCGATTGCCCTGATACGCGCCCTGCTCTCCCAGGCGATGAGCGACGGCTTGATAGAGAGCAATCCGGCCTTGGGTATCAAGTCGAGCCCGTCGACCGCACGCACGCGCGTCCTGACTGATGCCGAGATCCGGGCGTTATGGAAGGTCGAGAAAATAGACGGCGTGCGACCTGGCATGCTGGCCACGATCAAGGTGCAGTTGCTCACGGCGCAGCGTGCCGGCGAAGTCCTGGCCATGCGCTGGACCGACGTAGACAAAGACGCGCTCACCTGGACCATTCCCAAAGAGATCGCCAAGAACGGGCGCCGGCATGTCGTGCCGCTGGTGCCCGAATGCTGGGCGCTGATCGACGCACAGGAGCGCCTGGCCGACCTGGTGTTTCCGCCACACCGGGCAAAGGGCCGATCGAGCACGGCCGCCTATGGGACGGTCCTACAGCGCGTGCGCGAGGCGTTGAACGTGGAGCTGCGCGAGGCCGGCGCCATTGAGCTCGGCGAGTTCACATCGCATGACCTACGCCGCACCGCTGCCACGCGCATGGCTGGGCTTGGCGTGCTGCCGCATGTGATCGAGGCGGTTCTAAATCACAGTAGCGGCATCGTGAGCGGCATTGCGGCGGTGTACAACTTGGAGAGTTATTTGGCTGAGAAGCGCGCGGCGCTCTCGGCTTGGTCTGCAGCTTGCGTCGCGATCGGTTCGACCGGCATTGAATCGGCATCTGGGACAGAACCATAGGGCGGCAGCGGTGGCGCTTCTGGTTCGAAACTAAAATCATCACCAAACCTTTCTTTGGCCTTCCAATAAGTCTTGTCTATCAAGTCTTCAAGTGAAAGTTGCCGGTCGTTGAAGTCTCTGAAAAGGAAATAGTAGAGCCCGCAAGCCGAAAGCAATGGCATCCCGTTGCGGCGTGTCATTTTTGGTTCGAATCGAAGTTCCTCGGCGTCAGCGAGAAGCTTAGGCCAAATGGTCTCGATCAATTTCAGCCACTTGATTCGTAATCCTCCAAGAGACCTAAGGCGCTCACGCTCTTCTTCGCTTCCTGTCTCAATTTTCCAAAGTGCTTCTTCTTTGGAGATCTCGACAAGATTGCACGCGTGGCGAACGTCAAACGGCACCAGTGCAGGATCCATCTTCCAGAGATAGCGAAGGCGCTGCCATTCAGTCGGCTCTCTCCAAGCAATCTCGACGACGTCTGCGAGAGTGCGCGAGAGCTTGAGCTTCACCGACTGGAGCGAAGTCTTCAGCCCCCACTCGATCACCTGTGACATTGATCGACCCTGCAAGCGCGCGAGCGTCTCAAGCCCGAACCGAAGCTTTGGCGCAAGCCGCAGGCTGAACTGCTCAGCTTTCTCGCCTGCCGGCTTCTTGGGGCGCCCACCCTTCCTTGTAGTGCTCATGTTGGCTCGTTTTAGTGTTTCCGTACTGTACTAAACACGCTTGCAAAGTATCAAGGCGTTCGGTACTGTATGTCGTGTTTCGGTGTACACCGAAACCATCTAAACGACGAGGAGACAACATGGGCACCGAAGCGCAACCAGCCGAGGGGCGGAAGGCGTACACGATCACCGAGGCGATGCAGCTGATCGGCCGCAACCGTCAGGCCGGCTATCAGCTGATGAAGGAGAAAAAGTTGGCCACTTTTCGCAGTGGCCGGCGCCGCATGGTTTCGGCGCGCGCGCTCCAGGACTACCTGGATCAGGCCGAAGCGTCTGAAAAGCAGGCGGCATGAGCCCCAACCCCGGAAACGACGAAGGCCCGAACGCTTACGCGAACGAGCCTCCGTGTAGCAACTGACGGTTCCAGCCGTCAGCCACTCAGTCCACAACCGCTAGGAAATGAACATGAAACAGATTACCACCAGCACCCGTGACGACACCATAACGCCCGGTCTAGCCGAGGCCGCCGGCTGCGCATCAGGCGACTGTGACGACGAGGCCAAGCCGGCCGATGAATTGTTTGTGCCGCAGAAGTTCAACTTCCGCATGCAGCCGCCGCCCGTCGAGCACCTGAGCTTTCTCAGCTACAAGGAAACTCAGGATCTGCATTTCGATCCGGAGCAGCCCCAGGGCGACAACTACGGCGTGGGCAATCTGATCGGCGTGCACTGCGCTGCTGAGTTCTTTGCATGGTGCCGGTACCAGGGCTCGCTCGGCACCCACGGCAACGTCAGCCAAGTGATAGAGACAGTGCTCGACGTGCTCGGGACCAACAACGTCAAAGACCCGCGCAGGGGCGCGGCTGTTGGCTTCCGCGACGTGCTCGTCAATGTCCTGATCGCTGCAGCAAAGACGATTGACGTCGACGGGATCGTCGCTGCCGATCTCGCGCGCACTAAGAAGTTCTACAACAACGAGGCGTGGCGTCCATGAGCGCACACGACTTTCGCGTACTTCAAATGCGCTTCAACCACATTGGCGAACTGCTCCAGATCATCAAGGAGGAATGCTGCAACGGACTGAGCTCGACCCGGGTCGACCGCCTCATCGCGCTGGCCGATGTCGGCGGATTGGTGGCGGAACAATCCGAGCACCTTGCAGAGGCATGCGCGGATGCAGAGGGGCGCAAGCCATGAGCAAAGCCCCCACCTTGCAGACCCGCATCATCGCCAAACTGAGCCGCGGAGAACTCACCGACCGCCAGTTGTTCGCGTGCTTCCCGAAGCTGCCGCAGGGATCCGTCGCGCGTGAACTGCTGGCACTGCGCAACGCCGGCCGGGTCGTGGCTACCCACGCCGGTACGGTGCTGAGGTTGGCGCCATGACGACCGACCGCGAACGCCACCAGGCCGAGCAGAACGAAGCACAGGCGATGCAACCCAAGGCGAGGCTGATGTATGCCCGCAGGATCGCCGACGGCTTCCAGATCGCAATGGAGGACGCGCAGGGCATCACGCATCTGCTGGCAGTCAAGCGCGCCGACGAGCCCGGCTTGAACATGCTGGGCGAAGACGACCGTAGCCGGGTTGTCGCCGCGGTGCTGGCCGCTCACAGGCCTGACAGCAATCACGATGCGGCTTAGCCGCCACCCGCAACCGACGAGCCCCGGTAAGAAATTGCCGGGGTCGTCCATGCGCGGAGGCGCGTGATGGAACCCAAGACCAGAGGCAAGCAGAAAGACAAGGACAAGGGCTGGAGCGAGATCTACGGTGGGCAGGCTTTCATCATCCCGCAGGCGCTTGTGGTGCATCCAAACTTCATGCGGTTGTCGCCGCATGCCCACAAGCTGATTCACGATCTTGCACGTCAGTTCAACCCGTCTACGAACGGCTACCTGCATCCCGGCTTCGCGATCATGAAGGACTGCGGCTGGAACTCGCGCAGCACGCTGGTGCTCACCCTGCGCGAGCTCGTCCACTACGGGATTCTGGTGCGCACAGTCCAGGGCGGCCAGAACAAGCCGAGCTACTACGGTTTCTCCTGGCGCGTCATGACCGAAAAGCCTGACCGTCCGTATGACCAGAAGCGGCCAGTGATCCAGCCGTCGAACGACTGGCTAACGCCGGTCCCTGACTTCGTTGCACCCATAACCAAAAAATCCCTTGTCCACGACGTGGACCAAGTTAGTCCACCTGGTGGACAAATAGACCCTGAGTTAGTCCACGACGTGGACAAACAAACGCTGATTGGTCCACGTCGTGGACAAGTCGTAGCGGTTTCCGCCCATGAGTTAGTCCACCAGATGGACAGTTATGCATCTATGCCATACCCAATGGCTGCGGATGGGCTGGGGCCGGGCCGGCCTGCTGTCGCTTCTGAAGCTTCAGATTCAGCTGTAGATGTGGCTGGAAATAATCGGCGCCCGACCAAACCGAAAGCCAAGCAGCCAGCCATCCCCCCGCCCGCCTGCACTGCACCAGTGCAAGAGCCGCCCGACTTGGCGCTCGCCGGCATCCCGACCGACGACGACGGGGAGCTATTCGAGTGAGCGCCGCCGCCCCTCTCCGTGATCGCGGTTTCCTGGTCGAGCTGGCCAAGACCGGCGGTGTAGTGGTCCGACCCGCCAAGCAGCTCACCGACGACCTGCGCCGATATGTCCGCACGCACCTGACCGAGATCAAGCGGGAGCTGAAGGAAGCGGCGAACGATCCGCGCCGAACACAGAGCGTGCAGGCCTGGACAGTCCACTTCACCAACGGGCGCGGATGTACCGCCGTCAATGTCACGGGCGCCGATCGGTCAGCGATGGTCGAGGAGTGCCGCGAACGGTTCGGACGTGATGCCGTGGATAGCGTCGAGGCGCAGGCATGACCGCGCGCGCCAACAACCTGCTCACCGTGAGCACATTTCCAATGGTGCAATGTTGCACCTTTGGCCTGACTGCTCACCGTGAGCAGTCACCTTCAAGTGCTCACCGTGAGCACTTGACCCGGTTACACCCTCGACACCCTGCAAGCGCACCAGGACGGGCAGACCCACCATCTGCTGCTGCCACCGCGGCAGCCGGAATGCTTGGGACCGATGCGCCATCTGCGCCCGTCTTGGCATGCAGTTGCTACCGGGACCCCCGACAAAAACGGGGGGCACCCTATGGAGCTCATCTGCGGAGAGGATCGCCGGAGCGCAAGCGCTGGCTTGGCGCAGCACGTCCCTGGTGAATGAATAAGGACATGACATTGACGACCGACATCGTGTTGACGCAACAGCAGATGGCTACTGCACTCGGCATCAGCCAGCCGCAAACGTCCAAAGACT
>JANPJV010000255.1:0-14196 GCA_031425695.1 Rhodanobacteraceae bacterium
CTTGTCCGGACGCTTCTGCAGCGTTTAGGTCAAGTAAAAGCGTCCGGACAAGGTCCGGACCCACGCGAGCAAATCCACGCGTGGACGCACAGCGCGCCCACAACCTCCTCAGTGCCCCGCATCCTTTGGCCGCGAGCGATCACCGGCCGGTGGCGTCGCACCCTGCTGGCGATCCAGGGTGTGGTTGGGTTTAAAGGACAGTGGCTTGGTGGTGATGCCTTTCGCGCCGTCGACCTTGTCGCTCACGGTCCACGGGTTGCCGTTTGCATCGAGGTAGAACGCGCGCTGTTCTTCGGCGTTGAGGGGGCGGGAGCCGATGCGGCCGAGTACGGTGATCTGGCCGCCCGTCTCGTCCACGGCGCGATCGCGTTCGAGCGCGCGTGAGAGCGAGAGCGCGTTCTTGCCGGTCGGGTAGCTGGCGATCAGCTTGGGCTTGGGCTCGGGGCTGTAGCCGTAGAACTTGGGCTGGATGTCCGGGCCCGTCATCTGCACCACACGCAGGCCGTTCTTGCCGTCGGCGATGTACGCGTAGAGCGAGGCATTGGTCGAGGCCAGGGTGATGTCGCGGGCGTCGTCGATGACGCCGCCGCCGTTGAAGCGCTCGTAGACGGTCGGCTGGGTCGGCTTGGTGACATCGACGATGACGATGCCCTCGGCGCCCGCGGCTACGTAGGCGTAGGTGCGCGCGACGTGCAGCTTGTGCGCGTTGGCGATCGGGATGACCGCGTCGATGACCGCAAAGGCCTTTTCGGGGTTGGTGATGTCGACGACTTCGAGGCCGCGGCCCGTCGTCACGAACAGGTAGCGGAACTGCTGCTGGCTCGCGCGCACGTCGTCCATTGGGACCGTGTGCACATGGCGCGGCTTGAGCGGATCGGCCATGTCGAGCACGACGATGCCTCTCGGCGTCGCCGCATAGAACCAGTCGCCGGCAATCGCCAGGTGACGCACGCCGTCGAGCACGCCGCCGGCATTCCAGGTGAGTGCACGGTTGAGGAAGTTGTTGCGCGGCTCGCCATCGTGCAGCGCATCGATGTCGACCACGATCAGGCCTTCTTCGGCGTCGGTCACGAACGCGTAGCGGTAGATCGCGTGGAAGGGCTGCTCCAGATTGTCCTTGCGCATGAGCTCGCCCTCGTTGCGCGAGGGTTGCACCGGCTGCGTCGTCGCCATCACCACGCAGGTCGCGTTCTTGCTGGCCACATTGGTGTTCTGTCCGAGCGGGGAGAACGGCGCGGTGATGATCTTCTGGCTGATGCCCTTGTTGGCAATGCTGGCGACGTCGTAGACGCGCATCCCGCGGCTGCCTTCGGCGACAAAGACGTATTCGCCGCGCAGCTGGATGCAGTTGGACTCGCCGGCGCCGTGGCTGTAGGCCTCGCTGAGCTTGCCGCCATCCTGCTGATGCTTGGCAAAAAAGTCGGGGTAGGCCTTCTGGTGCAGGAAGCTGCCGACGACCGCCTGCGGCTCGTCCCATTCGGTTACGCGCACGGCCGAGATCTCGCCGTCGCCGCCGACCCAGGCGTTGAAGCCGAGGAAGTCCATGAACCTGGTGCCGTGCCCGAGGAGCTGCGCCATGATGGCGTTGTTATCGCCTTCCGCCGAGAGATGGCAGTCGGTGCAGGTCTTGGTCTCGGTGCGGCGCTCGGTGTGCGGGTAGTGCGGCGCCATCGCCTGCGAGCTGTAGCCAGCTGCGGAGATCGGCGGCTGCTGGATGTAGATGCGCTCACGGTTCGAGTTGGTCGAGGACAGGATCAGCGCGCTGGTGGAGCGCATCGGCGCGATCTTGTAGTCCTTGACCTCGCCATGCTTGCCGAGCATGAACACGTCATCGCGCGCGACCTGTGGATTGTAGGTCGCGTAATTGCGCGTGGAGCCGCCCTCGTAATGCAGGCGCTGGGTCTTCCAATTGGCCTGGATCGGCAGGTGGCAGCCACCGCAGCTGGTGGTCCAGCTGGTATGGCACGAATAGCAGAGCATCTTGTCTTCGCCATGCGCGCGCTGGTCCATCGGTACGTCTGAACCGTAGCTCAGCTTGGCCACGTCGTTGCCCATCGTGTGGGCGCGGTCAGCCTTGGCGTTGTAGGCGGGACTGACCGGATTGGAGACGTCCTTGACCAGTGACATCTTCCATTCCAGGCCCGGGGTCATCGTCGAACGCTGGATCAGCTCGTCACCGACCCACTCGAAGCGCTTCGATCCGTCCGGGTTGCGCATGTCGGCCAGGTTGCGGCCTTGCTTGCTCGCCATCGGGCCCGACGTGATCAGGCTGGGATAGGCGTCCGGCGTGCCGTGGCAGTCCTTGCACTGGATTTCAACGCCCGCGGCGACTTCGCCGACAACATGGCCGTTGCCATGCATGTCCTGCGAGAAATGGCAGTCGACGCAATGCATGCCGACATCGACATGGATGCTCGACATGTGGACGGCTTTCTGGAATTTCTTCGGGTCTTCGTCGCTGACCTGCGCGCCCTCGGCGTCGAGCAGGTTGCCCTTGCGGTCGCGCTTGAAGATCGCGCGGAAGTTCCAGCCATGGCCGTGGTAGTCGGCGAACTGGGTGTCCTTCAGTTTCGGGTTGAGCTGCGAGACGTTCTTGACGAACTCGAGGTCGCGCCAGTTGCCCCGGATCGCAGCTTCTTCGGGATTGCGATCGAGCGTCTTGCGCATCTCGTCATGCGACGGGTAGTGCTGTTTCTCCGGCCACATCGAACCCGCGTCAGACTCGTAGTCCCACATCGTGTAGCCGAGAAAGGTGTTCATGAACATGTTGGGCTGATGCATGTGGCAGATCATGCATTGGCTGGTCGGAATCGACCGGGTGAACGCGTGTTTGAGCGGATGGCCCGGTTGGTCCTTGGGGATGGTCGGGTCGGCCTGCTGGCTGAGGCCCATATGGCCGGCGGACGCGTACTGCCCGGAGTGGCGCGGATCGCGATCGTTCGCATACGGCACATGGCACGCGGTGCAGCCGGAATTGCGGAAATCGCCCGGCTGGTCGGAGGTGCCCATGAACCACATATTTGGGTCATTCAAACGCGATTTCAAAATGTTGATGACCGGCACGGCAATGCGCTGGCCGGTGCCCGGGCCGCGATTGGACTGGCGGAAATCCGGGCGGCCCGGCTCTTCCAGGCGCTGGATCTGGCCCAGCGAATTGGGCAGGCCGGTTTCCGGGAACGTGCTGTTGATGTTCCGGCCGCCACGCTCGAAGACGCGGAAGATGTCGCCCGGCGGGATCACTTCCCAGTTGGGCAGCGGGATCAGGCCCGAGAGCGCGCCCTTGATCTGCATCTGCGGCGTGACCGGCTCGAGCGAGGTGATGGTCGCGGTTTCGCCCTCGCGGGTGTAGGCCTCGCCCAGCACATACCGTTTGTACTTGAGGATGCCGTTGTTGTACGAGGCGCCGCCCCAGAGCATGGCGCTGGTGGCCATGATCGAGCGCTTGGCGGCCTCGATGATCGGCTGGTGGCAGGCGCCGCAGGCCTCATGCGCGATGCGCAGGTCGCCCGGATTCATGAAGCGCACGAACTCCGGCGCTTCGCGATTGAGCAGGGTATAGGAGCGTTCCGGATTGGCCGAGCTCGGGCTATGCCACGCACCCGGGTACTTCGGCAGCACGTGCGCGCTGTCCATCGCCGTGCGGTAATCCGGCGCGTAGTCGTGCCCTTTTCCGTGGCTGCCTTCGCTGCCGTGACCCGGCGCGGAAGCCGGCGGCGTGCCGGCTGGCGCGTTGACCTTGGGATCGCCGCCATGGCAATCGGTGCAGCCGAGCACGACCGCGCGTGACGCGTGCATGGTCTGCTGATCGATCGGGTTGTGGCAGCTCTTGCAGCCTTCGCTCTTGGCGTTCGCGGCGTCCCAGGTCTGCGTGCGCGGTGCCGACGGCGCCAGCGTGTACTCGCGCTCGACCGCTTCTTCGCCTTCTTCGGCGAAGATGGTCGAGGTCGCGATCAGCGCGGTCAGCGCGAGGCCGAGTGCCAGAAGGCGTTTGGGGTTGATCAGGGAAAAGCGTTTTTGTGTCATGTAGGACTCGCTCATACCCATTGGTTGTTTTTCCGCGCGAAAACGCACGAACTCATTTTTTCAGCTCCCCTCTCCCGCGCCTTTTGCGGGAGAGGGGCTGGGGGAGAGGGGCTCTTCGCTCTTCTGTGCAAGCGCCCTCTCCCCCGACCCCTCTCCCGCATGAAGGCGGGAGAGGGGAGCACTGCTAATACGTCAGGATGATGTTCCCGAGCACCGTGTAATACGGATCGTCTTCACCGTAGAGCTGGGCCAGGCCTTCGCCGGGCTCGAGCAGCGCGCCGGACAGGCGCACCACCAGGTTCTGGGTCATGAATGGGCGCCAGATCCAAGCGACAGAAAAGTCGGTGCCGATCTCGCGATCGATCGGTGCCTGGTTGCGCGCGGCTTCCAGCACCTCGGTTTGATCGAACCACATCTGGTTGAGATTGACCGAGATTCGCGATTCCGGAGTGAAATCGAAATCGGCGCCGAAGCCGATCAGGCGGATGCCCGGATTATCGAAATTCGACTGGCCCTGTTCCTTGGACGGTCGCAGCGAGGGCAGCAGGCCGTTGCGCGCGGACAGGGCGACACCACCGCCGCCGATCAGCGGGATGTTCTGGCGGATCCAGTAGTTCGTGTCGGAACCGGCGAAGATCGGATTCTCGAAGATGGCGTCGTAGCCGTGGCTTTCATCGTCGAACGGGTCATCGTCGCCGCTCGCGTAGGCCAGCGAAAGGCGCGGCCGGATCCAGTCGAAATCGCGGCTGAGTTCGGCGGCGAAGAAGCCGGCGCTGACGTCGCTGTCCTCGCCGGTGAAGGTGCCATCGTTGCGCCCGAACAGGTAATAGGCCGACGCGGTCAGGTTGTAGTTGCCGATGCGGCCGTCACCGTTGTAGCCGAGATAGACGACGTCATAGTCGCGCGGCCGCTCGGTGCCGATCGACGACGGGCGCTGCAGGAAGCCGTTGGAATCGAAGAAGAAATCGGTATCGCGATTGCGGTTGTAGGCAATCGTGGCCTGCGACACGAACCCAAGGATGCCGAGATCCTGTACGTAGTAATTGGCGATCAGGATGTCGTCGTCGCGCAAGCCTTCGGCGACGTCGTTCAGGCCGGAGTTGAGGTCTTTCTCGACGCGCCGGAAGTAGGCGATGTTGTACTGCTTTTTGTTGTTGTCGCGGTTGCCGAACAGGCGCACGCCGAACTGCAGGTCCTGGAACAGGAAGCCACGAAAATCGCTCGAGAACGGCTGGATGCCGAAGCGGATCGCATCGAAGTCGTAGCGCGGGCTGACATCGCGCAGATGGATGTCGCCGAACAACTCCTGGACGGCGATGAACCCGTCGTCGCGGGTGTTGCCCTTGCGCGGGTCGATGGTCAGTGCACGCACGTCGTCGACGTCGACGCGGTTGTAGTTCATCGCCAGCGTGAGCCGGTATTCGTATTCAGGCGGCTTGAAGGTGGTGTCGCCCTTGAAGTAGACGAGGCCCGCGAGAATCGTCTGCGACAGGATGGTCTGGTCGAAGCCGGAGAAGATGTCGACTGCGCCAGGCCCGCCGGTTGAAACCGGTCCGACCGGCGTCGGCAGCGAGCGCGGCTCCATCACCGTATCGGAAACCGCGAGCAGGCTCAGGAACCAGTCTTCGTCGTGGATCGGCTTGTCGCCTTTCCAGATGTTTTGGTTGTAGGGGTCGTACCACGGGTACTTGAAGCCGAGCGATTCCATGATGCGCCAGCGATCTGGCAGCGGAATGAATTCGCCGACGGCATCGATCGGCGCGGGATCGACATTGTTTGGATTCTGGTCGTCGCGGTCGCGACGGCCGGGCGCGGCGTGGCCCGGTCGGCGGCGCTTGATGCGCGCCTCGTCCGGGTCATAGAGATAAGCGGGCAGGCCGCTGCCGGTCAGCGGACCGAGCGTATCGACCGTTGAGGCTTCTAGCGGAGCTGCAGTCGAGAGCAGCGTGACCAGGGTTGCGGAAAGACAAAGGCTCATTTCATTTGCCCCCGCACACGTTCTGTTCGTTGGAATCGAAGAAGGGTGCTTGTGGGCACTGCACGTAGCGCAGGCGCGCGCCGCGCGGCACCAATTGGTCGGCTCGGATCGCAAAAGGCGCATGCGAGAACGCGCCGTTGAGCAGCTCGCCCGCGTTGTGCACGCCGAGGAAGCCAATCATGTCGTCCTGGTCCACGCCGTCACCCGATACGCCGACAGCACCGACCAGCAGGGTGCCTTTGTAGATCGGCGAGCTGCCAGGAAAAATCTGCAAGCCGTTGGCCAAGGTCGGGATCCCGGTGCAGTTCATGCCGATATCGGGCAACGGGACCGGGTTGGCGGCGGTCGGCGCGGGTGCCAGCGGCGCGCCGTTCAAGAACAGCGCCAAGCCGAGCTGGTTCAGGTAATGGGCGACATGCAGCGCGAGCTGGCTGTACGCGAGATCGAGCTGCAGGCCGACATCGAACGGGCTCCAGGACGCAAACTCATTGCTGAGCGGGCCCGGGGGCGTACCGACGATGCCGTCCGGATAGAACGGGCGGGCGAGATTGCCGATGGCGCGGTCGGTGAACGCGATGCCGCCATCCGCCAATGCGGTGGGGATGCCGAGAAACTCGCGCACGCGGGCCACGTAGGCCGCGATCGAGGCCGTGCCGACGCTGCGGAATTGCACGCCGGCCGCATCGAGCGTCGCATTGAGATAGGTGACATTGGGCAGGCCGAGCAGGAACCCGGCGGCGTTCGCGTTCGAGAAGAAGGCCGCCGAACGGGCTTTCTGCAGCGAAACATCGGTACCGAAGATCGGTGCGTCGCGGGTGCGTGCAATCGCGAGAATGTTGCCGAGCGAATCGACGATCGAGACGGTCACGCGGGCGGGCGTGCCGAAGGGCTGGCGAATCTGCGCGCGGGCGCGATTGGCGATCTTCAACGACTCGCGCAGGATGGCCGTGACCTCGGCCTGCGTCAGCCGGCCATCGAGGCCGGCGCGCGCCGGGAAACGATCCTGGTTGTTGCCGTCCACCAGGATGAAGGCATCGAGGTCGGCGAGCGAGGCGTCGGCGGCGCGATAACCGGATGCCGGCGTGCCGAAGACCACACCTTCGCGCGGTGTCGCATCGGCATACGCAGGCACGCGGATGAAGCCGCCCGCACTCGCTGCAATGGTCGACAGGGCCGGTGCATTGCCCGGCGTGCGTGCGAGATCCGAATACTCGACGTCCGAATAGCGGAAGGTCTTGCCGTCGGCGGTGATCACGTCAGCGCGGCGATTGGCCGGCGCACCGAAGTTGAAGGTGCCGGCGAGCGCGATCAGTTCATCGAGATCACGGTCGCGATCGAAGATATTCGCGTCCAGGCCATAGGTCGGATCCGCGGCGACGCCGATACCGCCGACCGGCACGCCGTTCTTGTAAAGCGGGAAACCGCCCGGATCGGCCGACAGCCCGAGTGGCGAGCGCTGCGGGCCGAGGCTCTGGCCGGCAGTGAATCGGCGCATCAGGTCTGAGCACGGCAACTGACTGAACTGCACGCCGAACAACGGGCCGGAGGGCTGATTGCTCTCGCCCGGGTTGAATGCCTGCTGCACGATCTGGCTGGCCGTGCGCGTGGTGAACGCGTTGCCTTCGCTGGAAAGGTACGCGCCGGTCACAGCCTTGGCGATGGCTGCGAGCTCCGAGGGCACGATCAGGTTTTCAAGTCCGCCGGTGACACCGCGGTTGGAGGTGATGGTGACGGTGCCGCGCGCGCTGGCCATTCGATAGACGCCGAGCACGTTGCCGACGCGGTCGACGACGGCAATCGTCGCCGGCGCGCTGTTGGCGCCAGCTTCGGCAACTGCCTGGGCGATGATCGTGTTGACATCGCTGACCGTCAGTCGCGAATCCGCTGCGAGACAGCTGCCGGTGCAGCCTTGCGTAGGCGCAGTTGGCGGCGGTGGCGCAGTTCCAGTGGTGCTCGGCCCGCTGCCACCGCCACAGCCGGCGAGCAAGACGACCCCGATTCCCAAAGCAACGCCGTGCAATCGTCCCCAAGCCATCGAGCGAACTCCCACAGTCGACGTCCCCATTCACGACGCGAACGGGCGCTTTGCTAAACCGGCGCCCGCATTAACATGAACCGATCATAACGGGAGTTCACATCGTTTTTCGACCCGAAGGCCGAGCAATTTCACGCGCTTGCGTTTTACGTCGGCCAATCCGAACGTCGGTCACGTTGCGCCCGCGTCGTCTGGCTACTGGCAGCAATCAATATCGGGCGCTACGTGACAGACCAACGAAAAGCAGACCAAGGGAATGGCGCAAGAAGGCGCAAAGGCCGCAAAGGACGCAAAATGAAGCGTGGCAACCTCCCGCTTACTTTTGCGTTTTTTGCGCTTTTGCGACTTTTGCGTTTCCCTTGATCTTGAGCTAGGCGTCAACGATGTGTGTCAGGTAGCGCCCGATCGCCGAGCCGCCGCATCCGACGACGCGCGGGCGCAACCTGACCTACGGGGGCGTGGCCGGGGCCATTGCCGGTTTGGGCGGGGCGTCCGTAGTGGCCGGAGCCGCCTCCGCGGCCTTCACCCCATGCGCCTGCAAGGGAAACGGCGCCTGGTGGAAGCCGTGGCAGGAGATGCAGGTGCTGCCGAGTTTTTCGCTGGCGTGCTCGCCGGCGTGGCATTGGCGGCAGTTGCTGATCTCGGGGATGAGGAGGTCGGCGCTGTTGTGCGAGAGGCTGGCGTCGTGGCAATCGGCACACTTCATGGTGGTGTGCTTGGCGTGGCTGAAGCGGGCCTTGCCGTACCACTTGCCGGAGACGCGCACCGGGGCGACCAGCCAGCCTCCGATCGTGGCGTCCGGCTTCCTGGAAACGCTGTGGCAGACGCTGCAGGCGCGGCTGGTGAAGAGCGCATCGCCGATCTGCTGCGAGCGGTCGCGCGCCCAGACCAATGCTTCGCGCTGTTCCGAGGCGGTCATCGCAGCCCTTGCCGCCTGCCCGGGACGGCTGCGCTGACGCACGGTGGCGGGTGCCTGCGGATCGTCGTATTCGCCTTCGAGCGCGATCTTCGAATAGAACTCGTCGAGCATGTATTGCACTTCCGCGACCTTGCCGTGCGGCACCTGGCGAGTGGGGATGCGCTGGTCGAAGCCGAGCGTGTGGCAACTCTGGCAGTGCGGCTCGAAGTCGATCGGCGCGATCAGCGCGCCACCCGGCTCGGGCACGTGGCAGTCGACGCAATCCAAGTGGCGCACGCCAGTCGGGCTCTGGACGCCGCGCTCGCGCAGATGGGTGGCGTGCGGGAATTTGAGGCCGGAGGTTTCGGTGAGCGCCTCGCTGTCCATGCTCGTGCGCACCGGGGCGAATTTCCCGGTCGCGTCCCAGGCCGGCAGCAGCACCTGGAACTGCGGGTGATTGCCACCGAAATCGCCGACATCGGTGAGCTGGGTGCCGCCCTTAAGGCGCTCGGACAGGTTGGTGTGGCAATGCGAACAGAGCTCCTGGTCGGCGCGCACCAGGCCTTCGCCGCCGCTGTGGTCGCGATGACAGTGGGCGCAGCGCGCGTCCGCCAATTCATAGAGGGGGAATTTAGCGGGATCGGCGTGCGCCGGCGTGGCCGCGTGGCAAGTCAGGCATTTCTCGTCCTGGACGACGCCGAAGGGAGATCCGTGGCACGCCTGGCAATCCTTCGCCAGCGTGTGGTGCGCGCCGGCGAGGCGGCCGGTGTCCCAGGTCGAAAGGCCGAAACCGGGCGTGTTCTTGGTCAGCGCGCGGAAGGTCGGCACGTAGTGGGCAACGATCGGGATCGCCAGTCCGACGATCACCGCCAGCAGCAGCAGGATCCATGCTGGACGACGCTTGCTCATGCCGGCTTCGGCCAGCGACTGCGGCAGGGCTTCGGCCTGTTCACGGCTGGCGACTTCGGATTTGTCGACCAGCGCGACCTCGACCGCGGCTTCGAAATCCTTCGGTGGCCCGACGATGGTGATGCGGGTGTTGCCGACTTCGATGTTGCTGCCAACCGAGGCGATCGCGGTCTGCTCGAAGTTGCCGTCGATGCGCAAGCCTGAGGCGACCAGCGACTCGACCCGAAAGCGGCCGTCGCCGAGGGCCACGACGAGCGCATGTTCGAGCGCGGCGCGCAGGTCGTTGACGAAGATCGCCTGGTTGGCGGCGCGGCCGATCGTCAGCGTTTCGCCGAAGTGGATTTCCTCCTCGTAGGAGACCGAGCCCTTGCCCTTCTTGATGACACGGCGGATGAACCATTTCATGTCGGTCGAGTTCTCGGTTTATCAGTCGGCGCCGTGGATCGAAGGGGCGTGGCACATGGATGTGCCACTTTTCGGGTGACGAAGTCACCGAAAATGAAGCCAAACAACTTAGATGACCAAGTCATCAAAAATGAAGCGAAACAAAAATGACACTTTCTATTGAGCGTGTCGGCGGACGTCCATGGATGGACGTACGTCGACCCATCACCAGTAAAAAAACACAGAGACAATGTGCGCCGTCAGCGCGCCGAGCAGGCCGAGGGAGAGCGGCACGTGCACATACAGCCAGATCTCCATCAGCGCCTGCAATTGGATGTCCCGGGCGACGCGGCTGGCCAGTGAACGCTTGCGCGAGACGATGTCGATCAGCCGGCGCAGGGTTTCCGATTGGGCGTCCGACGCCTTGGTCGCCAGGAAGTCGACCATCATCACCATGGTGTTGCCACTCTGCGGCGCGATCTCGGCGTCGCCGGCGGCCAACACCGCTTCCTTGAGGCGCACCAGCGCCTGGTTGGAATCGTCGCGCGCGCGCAACTGGGCCCAGGCCCCGCCGCCGAGCTTGGTGCCCTGGATCGAGCGCAGGATCACGTCATGCACGCTGGAATCGACCTTGTCGGCGAGCACCAGCGCCTGTCCGTCGAGCTCGCGGATCTCTTCGATCATCGCCAGCCGCGTGGTATTCGCGCGATTGCGGGTCATGAGCTCCGGAAAACGGATGTAGGCATAGACGCCGAAGAAGCCGCTGAAGATCACCGCGAACATCAGGAACAACGCGAGCGTGTGGATGTTCCAGCCGATCTGGAAGCCGGCGTGGAGCAGCGCGATCAACATCAGCGTGGTGCCGAGGTAGACGTGCGCGGACAGCCAGCCGCGCAGGGTGCCGGTCGCATTCTTGTAGCGGCGCTTGCGGATGCCGAACCAGAGCAACCACAGGATCAGCAGCGCGCCGATGGTTCCGAGCGTGTAGCCGAGCCAGGAGCCGCCGTTGGGAACGCCGATCGGATCGTGCCAGACGTAGGCGGCAAGCGAGCCGATCGCGAGCAGCGTCGCGATCCACAGATAGCGATAGCGACCGAAATTGAGGATCGAGTCATGCATTAACGTTTGACCTCACGAGACCTCTGGATCCGTTGCGAGTCGTGCGGCACGTGGAGGTGCCGGATTTTCAGTGACGCAAGGCATTGAAAATGAAGCGGAACAAAATCACACTTTTTGTTGAGCGTGTCTGAGAAGCCCAGGATGGGCTTTCTCAGGCCCCAATTAGGGCCCTCTCGCGTAGGCGTATTGCGGCAGCTGCTCGGGCGAGATGCGGATCGCGGCGCCGGTCGGGCAGGCGCGCACGCAGGCGGCGCCGCCCTTGATGTCCTTGCACATATCGCACTTGACCGCCTTCTTCTCGTGGTTGTCGGGGTCGTAGGGCGATTCGCCCGGGCCGGGGCCGGCGCCGAGCATCAGCCACTGCAGCAAGCCCGGCTTGCTCTTCGGCTTGGTTGCCATGTGGATCACGCCGTAAGGGCAGTTGCGCTCGCAGTTGCCGCAGCCGATGCAGTTGTCGGCAATGAAGACTTCGCCGTTCGGCGCGCGATGAATCGCATCCGGCGGGCAGTCCTTCATGCAGTGCGGGTGCTCGCAATGACGGCAGGAGGTCGGTACATGCACGTTGGCGAAGGTCGGCCCCGCCTCGCGATCCAGCCGCGAGGTGCCGCCATGGGTCTCGGCGCAGGCCTTCTCGCAGTTGTCGCAGCGCACGCACAGCGATTCGTCGATCAGCAGCACATCAGTGGCTTCGCCGATGCCCTGGCCAATCAGGAACGAGATCACGTCGCCGCCCGCACCCGCCGCCTGCATGGTGATGTTTTCGGCAGTGCGCTTCTTGACCTCTTTCGCCAGCTTTTCGCGCAGCTGCGGATTGGAGGCCATCAACCGCCGGAAGGCATCGCGCTCGACGCGGATGGTTTCCGTGGCAATCGCCGCCTTGGCCGTCGCCGAACGCTTGCCGCCGCCGACAATGGCCATTTCGCCGACGTAGTTGCCCGCGGGCACGTAGGACAGCACCACGTCCTGGCCGCCGATGTTGCGCGAAATGGTCAGCGAGCCGACGCGGACCAGATGCACGGCGTCGCCGTCGTCGCCCTCACGGAAGAGCACTTCGCCGGCCTTGAAACGGGTCAGCGTGGCGCCGGCGACCACATCGCGGATCTGCTCGGGCGTGGCCTCGTCGCCAAAGCGCTGGGCGATGGCGCGGCCGATGAAGGCGCGATCAATGATCTTCTTGACCGCATCGACCGAGTTGATCAACTTCTGCATCGAGCGCCGTGGCGTTTCGAGCAGCACGCAGTCCTTGCCGGCGGTCACCGTGGCAGCGCGGCGGCGCCCGGAGATCAGGCTCATCTCGCCGAAGAATTCGCCGGGGTTCAGCGCCACGCGCTTGCCGGTGGCCTCGTCGACCAGCACTTCGACCTGCCCGGCGACGATGCAGTAGAAACTGTTGGTGTAGTCGTTGCGCTTGAACAGCGTGGCGCCCTGCTTCGGCGTACGAATGTCCGAATCGATCATGAATTCGCGCAACTGCAGAGGCGTGATCGTCGCCAGCAGCGGCACCGCCTTCTGCACGCGCTCGAGTGCCGAGGCGACCGACTTGAACCCGGGCATGCGCTCGAACTTGGCGCGCAGCAGCGGTTCGTCGGCGGGCTCGACATTCTTGCCGAGGATGTACTCGACGACCTCGTAGCCCTGGTTCATCGCCTGCTTGATCAGGGGATAGCCGCCGAGCGCGCCGACGATGTACAGGCCTGGGACGTTACTCTCGTACTTCTCGCTGATTGCCGGCACCGCGGCCGGGTCATCATTGGGAAACTTGACGCCGCACGCCTCGACGAAGGCACGCGGCGGGTTGGCGCCCAAGCGGCCGATGATGCGATCGCACAGGACCTGGGCACGGCCCTTGGGCGTGTTGAGGATCAGCCGGCCCGGCTTGCGCCCGACCGACAGCTTGTCGACGCGCTCGGGGGCGGTGCCGAAATAGCACTCGATGACGCCGTCCTCGATCGCCTTCAGGATATTGCGCAGATTGCCTTCCTTCGCGCGCGCGAACTCGTCGCGGCGATTCACCACGATCACCGTGTTCTGCTTGGAAAGCGCGACGGCATTTTCGATCGCGGCGTCGCCGGCACCGACCACGATGATGGTCTCGCCTTCGTATTCGTCTGGATCGTCCAACGTGTATTGCACGAAGGGCGCGTCGTCGCCGGGCACGCCGAGCTTGCGGATGTTGCCCTGCAGGCCGATGCCGAGAATCACGTTCTTGGCTTGCACTTTCTCGGTGCGGCCGATGCTGATCTCGAAGCCGCCGTCGATCTTCGTGATCTTGCTGACTTCGGCGCCGTACTTCACGTTGACGCCGAGCTTGGCGACGCCCTGGTCCCAGGCGTCCAGGATCGATTCGCGGCTGCCGGCCTGGAACACCATGGGCGAGCGCAAGGGCAGAGCGTCCGGCTCGGCCATCACATGCTTGCCCTTCTGGTACCGGTAGATCGTGTTGGACAGCTGCGGGGAGGCTTCGAGCAACACATGCGGAATCTTGAGCTCGGCCGCGCGCCCCGCTGCGCTCATGCCCCCGGGACCCGATCCGATAATCGCAATATCGATCATGTCGCTCACGTGTCCATCACGATTCCAGTCGCGAAGTGTAGGTAGTGGGTGGGGCCGGGTGCAATGTGCTGGAGTGCGGCGCTGTCGGTGGGTCTGCGCTGCGCGCGGACGCTGTGCTGTTGCCGTTGCTGTTGGTGGGTCTGCGCTGTGCGCGGACGCTTTGCTGTTGCCGTTGCTGTTGGTGGGGAAGGCGCGTGCGCCGGCGCGATTCGGGTTGGGGGTGAAGCGGAGGACGCGGCCCCCCCCCCGCAGCCCCCCCAAACACAACCCCCCACCCCCCCCCAAACCCACGCAGAC
>JANPJV010000256.1:0-9875 GCA_031425695.1 Rhodanobacteraceae bacterium
GGACCTTGTCCGGACGCTTTCGCCATGTCCAAAAAATGAGCGTCCGGACAAGGTCCGGACCCACGTGAAGCAAAGCAGCAATCGCTCCAAACGCGCGCTGGCAGTTATGATCGGCCGCACGCAACCAGGTTGACCGCCGCGCCCGATGGAAGCTCCGATCCAGATTCCGAATTTCGAGCTGCTCCAGCAGATTGGGCAAGGCGGCATGTCGCGTGTCTACCTGGCGCGCCAGTTGCAGCCCAAGCGCGATGTGGCGATCAAGATCGTCTCCCCGGGCTCGGCGCCTGATCCCGCGTTCCTGTCCTCGCTGAAGATCGAAGGCGACACCATCGCGAGCCTGAACCACGACAACGTGGTGACAGTTTTTGCGTGCGGCGTGGTCGACAACCACTACTTCCTGGCGATGGAAGTGCTGCCTGGCGGCGATCTCACCGATCGCATCAAGAAAGGCTTGCGGCCGGATGACGCCGTCGAGGTGATGATCCAGATCGGCGGCGCGCTGGCACATGCGCACAAGCGCCAGATCCTGCACCGCGACATCAAGCCCGAAAACGTGATGTTCCACGAGAGCGGCAAGGCCGTGCTGGTGGATTTCGGCATCGCCAAGGAAGGCACGACTGAGTCGAGCTTCACCCAGGTCGGCGCCGTGGTCGGCACGCCGCATTACATGAGCCCGGAACGCTGCATGGGCAAGGAGACCGACGCGCGTTCGGATCTCTATGCGATGGGGGTGATGTTTTTCGAGATGCTGACCGGCCACAAGGTCTTCGAAGGCCGCGACACGTTTGCCGTCAGTTACGCGCACGTCTACGAGCCGGTGCCGCCGCTGCCGCCCGAGCACGCGCGCTATCAGGGTGTAGTCAACAAGCTCCTGGCCAAGGATCCGAAGGATCGTTACCAGGACGCCAACGAGATGGTGAACTCGCTCAAGAAGTATCGAGCGGGTGCACCGGCGTCGGCCGAGCCGGCCACGCGCCGGGTCGATACCTCGATCAGTTCGCCGCTTTCGGCCAAGCTCAAGCAACTGGCCGATGCGGCTGATTCGACCACCGTCAACGAGCCGGTCGGCAGCGTCAACCTGCATGCCGCCACAGCCGTGGCGACTCCGATCGGCGGGCCCGGAGCCAAGCCCGGACTCAAGGTGGACACCCCCGGCAAGCCAAATGCGATGCTGCCGATCATCGCCGTGGTGGGCTTGGTCATCATCGTCGGTCTGGCAGCCGCGCTGATGTGGCCGAAGGGACCATCGACTGAAGACCAGGACATTCCCGACGTGATCCTGTCCCAGGAGCAGGCTCGCGAAGTTTCCAACGCGCTCGGCGCTGCCGAAGCGATGATGCGTGGCGAGAACTACGATGGTGCGGCACTTCTGTACGAGAAGGTGCTGACGCAGTTCAACGCGTGCGACAAGGAAGCCCAGCGCGGCCTCACGGCCGCGGCGCCCGGCGATGACGCGCGCTACCGCGAAGCGATCGCAAAATGCGTCAAGTAGGCGGGACGTTTGACCAGAACGCTCTTGATTCCAACGGCCACACAGCTGACCCGTGAGCAAAGAACACTCCAAAACCGATCGTGCCACGGTGATTGCCGGGCCGGATCCGGAGCACCGCGACCGGCCGCCGCGGCTGATCGTGGTCAGTGGGGTTTTCCTGGGCCACCAGCTCGAGCTCGGCGACCAGCCGGTGATGATCGGGCGCGCGACCGAAGCCACCCTGAGCCTGCCGCACCCCAGCGTCTCGCGCCAACACTGCAAGGTCTGGCGCGAGGGCGAGCACTATTTCATCGAAGACCAGGAGTCGACCAACAAGACTTATCTCAACGGCCAGGCGGTCATGCGTGCGCAGCTCAATGACGGCGACCAGATCGGCGTCGGCAACCACGCGCTCAAGTTTTTCCGCGGCGCCAGCCCGGAGGCCCGCTATCACCAGGAACTGATCGACCTGGCCGTGCACGACAGCCTGACCGGATTCTTCAACCGCCGGCATTACCGCATGCTGCTCGACGAACACGTCGAGCGCGCGCGCAACGGGCTCCGACTGTCGGTGCTGATCGTCGATCTCGATCATTTCAAGCAGATCAACGATCACTTCGGCCACCTGGTCGGTGACCAGGTGATCGCCAGCGTCTCCCAGCTGATTCGCGACCTTAGCTACTCGAGTTGCCAGCTCGGCCGCCTCGGCGGCGAGGAATTCGCAGTAGCCATGCCCGAAGCGACGCCCGACGAAGCCTGCGCCTTCGCCGAAAAGATCCGTGGTGCCGTCGCCCAGCACAACTTCGAAGTCCGCGGCGAGCGCCGCACCATCACCACCAGCGTCGGCGTCGCCCATTGGGCCGACCACATGCAGACCAGCGCCGACCTCCTGCGCACCGCCGACGAACGCCTCTACCGGGCGAAGGCGAATGGGCGCAATCGGGTCGAGGTCTGAGGGCGCGGATTTTCCGAGAAGTAGCGCGGTTCTGAGCGCGCGAGGTGCTCGAATCTGCATGATCAGCGATCGCGCCAGCGGCCGCGTGTGTCGACGGGGCGCTTCGTCGATAAAGCCGGGCGCCTTGCGCTCGAAGTGCCGAGGCGAAAATCATTGCCGGCGGACGCATAGGACCCGGCCTACCTCAGCCTGGAGGCGCGCTCAACGCCAGGGCGCTATTCTCCGCGACCCAAGCGCACGCCGCCTGTTTTCCACGCGAACTCCCCATGTCCATCAATAAAAGCAAGCAGATCAATCGCGCTGAAGTCGTCGATCAGAATGTTCTCTCGCTGATCAATGGCTGGACGGCTCCAGCCGCCAACCGCGTGCGGCATCGGGATGAGCAGCTGACAGCGGAGTCGTCGCTCACCGTCGGCGATTTCAGGGAGTTGCTGGAGTCGCAGCTGATCAGCCGGCACCTGGACCTGATGGCACGCGTTCTGCGGGTGCAGAACAAGGTTTTCTATACCATCGGCAGCTCGGGCCACGAGGGCAATGCGATGGTCGCGCGGTTGACGCGGCATACCGATCCGGCCTTCCTGCATTACCGCTCCGGCGGCTTCATGGCGGAACGTTTTCGCAAATTGCCGGGCATGGATCCGATCACGGATTCGGCACTGTCGTTTGCGGCGAGCAAGCAGGACCCAGCCTCCGGCGGTCGCCACAAGGTGTGGGGCAGCAAGCCGCTCTGGGTGCTGCCACAGACCTCGACGATTGCCAGCCATCCGCCGAAGGCTTTCGGCACCGCGCTTGGCATCGACCAGGCCAAGCGTATCGGGCATGCCCTGCCGATCCCAGACGACAGCCTGGTCGTGTGCAGCTTCGGCGACGCCAGCGCCAATCACGCAACCGCCCAGGGCACGTTCAACGCGGCCGAGTGGGCCGGCTACCAGGGCATCAAGGCGCCGGTGTTGTTCGTCTGCGAGGACAACGGCATCGGCATCTCGGTCAAGTCGCCGCAGGGCTGGATCGCGCACAGCTTCGAGCAGCGCCAGCACATGCAGTATTTCCGGGCCGACGGCGTCGACCTGGTCGCTGGCTATGATGCGGTGGCAGAGGCGGTCGAGTACTGCCGGCGCGAACGTCGTCCGGTGTTCCTGCACTTGCGTACGACCCGGCTGATGGGCCACGCGGGCACTGATTTCGAACTGGAATACCGTGCCATCGAGGACGTGGAAGCCGGCGAAGCACTCGACCCGGTCCTGCGCTCGGTCGAGCGGGCCTTGCTCCATGGCGTCTACACGCCGACGCAGATGCTCGCCCATTACGAGGACATTCGCGCGCGTTGCTTCGCTGCGGCGGAAGCTGCCGACCAGACGCCGAAGCTCACCGATCTCGCCGACGTGCTCATGCCGCTGGCGCCGTATTCGCCGGAGGCGGTGCGCGCAGAAACACTGCGCGCGCCGGACCAGAGCCAGCGCCTGGCAGTGTTCGGGAGCGAGGCGGCCCTGCCGGAAAACCAGCAGCCGCGGCATCTGGCGATCGGCATCAACCAAGCGCTGCAGGACCTGCTGACGAAGTATCCGCAGTCGCTGCTGTTCGGCGAGGACGTCGCCCAGAAAGGTGGCGTCTATACCGTCACCAAGGGCTTGTGGCAGAAGTTCAAGGGTGCGCGCGTGTTCAACACGCTGCTCGACGAGACCACCATCCTGGGGCTCGCGCAGGGCTTCGCCAACCTCGGCATGTTGCCGCTGCCCGAGATCCAGTACCTCGCGTATTTCCACAACGCCTGCGACCAGATCCGCGGCGAGGCCTGCTCGCTGCAGTTCTTCAGTAACGGCCAGTACCGCAATCCGATGGTGCTGCGCATGGCCGCGCTCGGTTACCAGAAGGGCTTCGGCGGTCACTTCCACAACGACAACTCGATCACCGCGCTGCGCGACATCCCGGGCCTGATCGTCGCCTGCCCGAGCCGCAGCGACGACGCCGCGATGATCTTGCGGACCTTGATGGCCCTCGCCCACGTCGATGGCCGCGTCTGCGCCTTCCTGGAGCCCATCGCGCTGTACATGACCAAGGATCTGTACGCGGCCGGCGATGGACTCTGGCAGACGCGCTATCCCGGCTTCGACGAGACCGTCGCCGTCGGCGAACCACGCATCTACGAGCCCGAAGCGACAGACTTGCTGATCGTCAGCTACGGCAACACGGTGCCCATGTGCCTGCGCGTGGCGCGCCAGCTGTCGCAGGAGCGGGGGATCAAGGCACGCGTCATGGACCTGCGCTGGCTGCAGCCCCTGAATGACGCCGAGATCGCCCGCCACGGCCGCGCCTGCGCCCGCATCCTCGTCGTCGACGAAGGCCGCAAGAGCGCCGGCATCGCCGAAGGCGTCATCACCGCCCTAGTTGAAGGCGGCTGTGGCCAAAAACCCATCGCCCGCGTCGTCGGCGTCGACACCTACACCCCTTTGGCCGGCGCCGCGACGCTGGTATTGCCGTCCGATGAGAGCATCAAGGCGGGGGCGGAGAAGCTGCTGGGGGTTGACGCGTAGGCCGGTGTGGCCCGCGCGAGCTGACGGATTCTCGCGACCCGATCCGAACGGGGCTCACCGGCGCGGTTCGCGGAGAGCGCCGGTGAGCCCCGTCCGGTCGAGTCGCGAGCATCACCATGATCGAGCGGGCCACACCGGCCTACGCGCGCCCTACGTCCGCAGCGCCTCGATTGGATCCAACCGCGACGCCTTCCTGGCCGGGTAGTAGCCGAAGAACAGCCCGGTGGCGACGGCGAAGGCGGTGGCCATACCGATGACCTGCAGGTTGAGCTCGACTGGCAGGGCGATGAAGCGGGCCGTCAGGAAGGTGGCGCCGACTCCGAGCGCGATGCCGATGGCGCCGCCACCGAGGGAGATGAGCATGGCCTCGGCAAGAAATTGCAGCCGGATCTCGCGGGGGCCGGCGCCGACGGCCATGCGCAGGCCGATCTCCTTGATGCGCTCGGTGACCGAGACCAGCATGATGTTCATGATGCCGATGCCGCCGACGATCAGCGAAATGGTCGCGACGGCGCCGAGCAGCAGCGACATCAGGCGCGTGGTCTGGGTGCGCGCGGCGACGATCTCGGTGAGATTGCGGACGGTGAAATCGTCTTCGGCGCCCGGCTGGATCTTGTGGCGCTGGCGCAGCAGCTCGTTGAGCTGGCGTTCGGCGGAAGGCAGGTCGGCAGCGCGCGCGGTTCCGACCGAGATCGACTGCACCGTGCCGGGCGCCATGTTCATCGAGCCGGACAGGCGCCGGCGCGCGGTTTCGAGCGGCAGCAGGATGACGTCGTCCATGTCGCCGCCCCAGCCGCTCTGGCCCTTGCTCTTGAGCACACCGACCACTGTGAAGGGAACGCGCCCCACGCGCATGTTGGCGCCGACCGGGTCGTCGCCACCAAAGAGCTTGTCGGCCACGGTCGTGCCGATCAGCAGCACCTTCGCGCCACCCGTGTAGTCGCGCTCGCCGAACACCGCGCCGCGTTCGACTTCCCAGCCATTGGTGGCGAAATAATCCGGCTGGATGCCGACCCACTGCGTGTTCCAATTCTGCTCGGCATTCACCACCTGGGCGCCGCCTCGGATCTGTCCGGCCACGTACTGCAACTCGGGGATCTCATTGCGGATCGCGGCGACATCGGCATCGGTCAGGGTACTCACCGAGCCCGCACCGCCGCGTACACCACCGCGCCCACCGGAGCCACCGAAAATCTCGATGCGATTGCTGCCGAGGTTGGAGATGGTCTTGTCGAGCTCCGCCTGCGTGCCCTGCCCGACCGAGACCATGACGATCACGGCGGCAATGCCGATGATCACGCCGAGCGCCGTCAGCACGCTGCGCATGAGATTCCCGCGCAGCGCGAACAGGGCCATCGCGAGCACGTCGCCGAAGCCCATGCGCTGCGGCGGTGCGGCTGCTGGCCAGGGTCCGGTCGCAGTATCTGTTTGAGTGTTCATGCCGCAAGCGACTCCACGATCGAACCGTCCTGGATATAGATCACGCGATCCGCCTTTTCCGCGACATGCGCGTCGTGGGTGATCAGGATGATCGTGTGGCCGGCCATCTGCAGGCGCTTGAACAGCGCCAGGATTTCGGCGCCGGTCTTGGTGTCCAGCGCGCCGGTAGGCTCGTCGGCCAGCAGGATCGGCGGGCGGTTGATCAGCGCGCGCGCGATCGCCACACGCTGCTGCTGACCGCCAGAAAGTTCGTTGGGACGATGCACTGCGCGCTCGGCCAGGCCGACATCGGCGAGCGCGCGGGCGGCGCGCAGCTTGCGCTCCGCACGGGACACGCCGGCATAGGCCAGCGGCAGCATGACGTTTTCGAGCGCGTTCATGCGTGCGAGCAGGTGGAAGCCCTGGAAGACGAAGCCGATGCGCGTCAGTCGCAGCCGCGCGCGTTCGGCGGCATCGAGCGTGGCCACGTCGACGCCGTCACAAAGGTAACGACCGCTGCTCGGTGTATCGAGACAGCCGATCAGGTTCATCAGGGTCGACTTGCCCGAACCGGACGGGCCCATGATGGCGAGAAACTCACCGCGCTCGATGCGTACATCCACGCTGCGCAACGCGACCACTTCCGCCGGTGTATCCGGCGAATACACCTTGCTCATCTGCTGGATATCGACGACCGGGATGCTCACGGCGCGGTCGACTCCATGCCGATCACGACATCGGCGCCGGGTTCAAGCCCGCCACCGACGACCTCGGTGTGAGTGCTGTCGGAGACGCCCGCGCGCACGGTCTGGGCCTTGGGCTTGCCGTCCTCGAGCGTGTAGACAGTGACGCGGCGCGCGCTCGCGAGGCGTTGCATCTCCTCATCCCAAAGCCTGCCCTGCGCATCGTCCAGGCTTTCCCGAAAACTCGCGAAGGCTTCCTTGAACATGCGTTGCATGCGCTCGCGCATCGCATTGGGGTCACCGCCGCGGCCGGCGCCACCACCCGGCGGACCGTTCTGGCCGCCACCAGGGTTGCGTCCGCCGGCTTGCTCGCCACCGCCCGCCGGGCTGCCCTGCCGGCGCGATTCGGCACGTTCGCGCATCGCTGAGAGCGCGGCGTCGAGCGCCGCCTGCTGCTGCGGATTGAGATCCAGGCGCGCGGCAATGCGCGGGATTTCTTCCATCGCGCCGTTGCCGCCACCGGCACGCCAGCCTCCGGCCGCGGGCGCGGGGGCGTCCTCCGGCTTGAAGCGCAGTGCCGCATTGGGCACGCGCACCACGTCATTCCGGCGCGTGATTTCGATCTCGCCATTGGCGGTCATCCCCGGCAGCAGCGCCAGATCGGGGTTGGATACCTCGACCACTACTGGATAAGTGACCACGTTCGCGACGATCGTCGCGGACAGGCGCACCTGATGCACGCTGCCGTTAAAAGTCCGGCCCGGGAAGGCATCCACGGTGAAGCGCACCGGCAGGCCGACCTTGATCTGGCCGACGTCCGACTCATCGATCGATAGGTCGATCTGCATGCGCGTCAGGTCCTCGGCGATGCGGAACAGAACCGGCGACTGGAAGCTTGCCGCGACGGTCTGGCCAGGCTCCACGCTGCGCAACAGGACAACGCCGTCGACGGGCGAACGCAGCACTGTGTAGTCGACATCGAGCTGGGCATCGTCAACCACGGCGGCACGCTGCTTGATGGCCGATTGCGCAACCGCAACCCGCGCCACCGCCTGGTCGCGCGCTGCCTGCGCGACGTCGCGCTCGCTCGCGGAGATCAGCTGGCGCGCAAAGATCTCCTTCTTGCGCTTGAGATCGGCTTCCGCGAACTTGAGCTGGGTCTGCGCCTCGGCCAGGCTCGCACGCGCGCTCGCCAGGTCCGCATCGGTCTGCTTGAGGCGGGTCTCGAGATTCGAGGGATCGATACGGGCGATGACCTGGCCCTTGGTGACGCGCTCGTTGAAATCCACCTCGACGCTGAGGACCTGCCCCGAAACCTGGCTGCCGACGTCGACCGTGGACAGCGCCCGCAGCGTGCCGGTGGCGGAGATCGCGACTTCGATGCTGCCGGTGTCGACCTTGGCAGTACGGTAAGCGCCCTTGGCCGTGCCCGAGCGGTCACACGCACCCGCGCCCGCGGCGATCACGGCCGCGAGCAACAGGCCAGCGAGCGGCGAGGAGGTAAAAGATCGTCCCGTCGGGGTGCTTCCAGGCACTTGAAATAATCCATGTAGGAGGTGGTTTGGAGTAGAACGTAGGCTGCGGGTAGATTCCGTCGATGTACATTTTCCGCCGCTCCGCCTGCGTTCATTTTTTGGGCTTTGCAACCGTGACATAGGCGGCACAATCGCACTCTGCACACAATCGCCACAAATCCCTACTTTGCCCGCGTTAAGTGATCGCCTAACATTCGCCCTATGAGCGTCCAGCAGCCCATCACCATCTTGTTTGCCGATATCGCCGGGAGCACCAAGCTCTTCGAGCGCATGGGCGACGTGGGCGCGCGCTCGATTACCTCGATCATCCTGGCGGCGCTGACCGAAATCACGCTGCGCCATGGCGGGCGCGTCATCAAGACCATCGGCGACGAGGTCATGTGCACGTTCCCGGGTCCGATGTCGGGCTTGATGGCGGGCATCGACATGCAACGGCGCGTGCACAGCGATACCAACTGGCAGCGCGATTTCCTGGCGATCCGCGTCGGCCTGCACCATGGCGAGGCGCTGCTCGAAGAAGGCGACGTCTACGGCGACGCCGTCAACACCGCCGCGCGCATGACCCAGATGGCCAAGCGCGAGCAGATTGTCTCCACGCTGTCGACTGTGCGCGGCCTGACCAACCACTCGATCATCCGCACCCGGCACCTCGGCGATGTGCGCGTCGCCGGCAAGCAGAACCCGGTCGAGATCGTCGATGTCGTGTGGCAGGAAGACACTTCCAACGTGACCATGGTCGCGCGCGCCATTCGTCTCGAAGACGCGCCCGCCGGCCAGAAAGTCGCGCTGCGCTACCGCGGCCAGCTGCTCGAGCTCTCCAGCCTGTCCCCGCCCTTCAGCGTCGGCCGCGATCCCAGCAGCACCCTGGTCGTCGACAACGAATGGGTCTCGCGCAATCACGCCCTGATCGAGTTCCGCCGCGGCTACTTCGTGCTCGCCGACCGCAGCACCAACGGCACCTACGTCCGCCTCGGCGACGACGACGAAATCCGCCTCCACCGCGACGAGATCCAGCTCCGCAAGTCAGGCGCGATCAGCCTCGGGCAGGCAGTCGACAAGGATCCGACCGACGTCATGTACTTCCAGTGTCAGGGGTAAAAGCGCCCGCTTGCGCAGCGTAGCTGCGCGGGCGCTTTTACGCCGTCAGCTGCGCTGACGGCCGGGGAGGTAGTCACAGATCGCCCGCATCCCATCGAAGCAAATTTGGAGTGCGGGGGGGCGCGGCGCCTTGGGTTGGTTCGGGACCCCCAAGCAAAAATGATACCAAAACGCGGCGAGGAC
>JANPJV010000257.1:0-43138 GCA_031425695.1 Rhodanobacteraceae bacterium
TCTTCCTCCGCAAAGTAGGCACGCTATCTGCGCGAAGTAGCGTCCGGACAAGGTCCGGACCCACGCCAAGCGAAAGCGTCGGTCTACCCAGGCCGCACCGGCCCCAGTGCGGCCTGTCGCCTTCTGGCGGCATGGTCGCCACGCGCCGGGCTGAGGCGGTTCACGACTGGCTTTTCCCACGACCCGGCCACGCTGTAGTGCACGCGCGAGGATTTCTCGATATCGCTGCCCTGCGCGACCATGCCCTGCGCCAGGAAGCCGGCCGCGGCACCGACCGGCCCGCCGGCCAGGCCGCCGAGGACTGGCAGCACCTTGGACATCATATGCGGCGCGACCATGACCTGTTGATCGTAGTCGCGCGAAGCCAGGCCGGTTCGACCGATGACGAGGATGTCGGCGGCCGGGGACCGCACGGTCAGGTTTTCGGTCCACGCATTGCCGTCGGCGAGCGCGAAGCGGCCGTCGATGCGGTCGAAGCTCATCCCGGACTGGAACAGGTCGCGGAAATCCAGCGTCAGGCGACGCGGCAGCTCACGCAGGCTGAGCAGCCCGAAGATGCGTCCCGCGCCCGGGTCGACATCCAGGAAACGGCCGCGGCCGACCGAGACGTCGATCGCCCCGGTGAGGCGCTCGAGCGCGAAATCGAAGGGCGCGCCAGCCCAGCTGGCGTCGATGCGCGCCAGCGTCTGCCCACCTTCGATCACGCCGGCAAAACCCAGACCCGTCAACATGCGGCCCAGGTCTTCAGAGGTCATGCGGATCTCGAAGCGGGAACGAGCGCCGCCGATGCCGCCAATCCAGTCTCCCTTGGCGTGAATCTCGAGATCTTTCGACTTTGCCTCGAGCAGGTCCACGCGCAGGCCGGTGTCGGTCGAGAAGGCTTCCAGCCGGGCCTCGCCGAAACGGGCGTCGCCGATGCGCAGGTCGCCGACCCAAAGATGCAACGTCGGAATGAGGTCCGGGGTAATGCTGAGCGGGCTGCTGCCGCCGCCGCTCGGCTCCGGCAGGTGCAGGCGCTCGAAGTTCGCGACCAGCGCAGTCGGGCGGCCGGCACCGGTCTCGAAGCGAATGCTGCCCGCCGCGTCTGGGCCCTCGACGCGCAACACCCACGGGCCATCACTGCGATCCAGGCGCAGCTGGGTCGCTGCCGACTTCGGGCCGACGCGCAAGGCGACGTCGGCCAGCACCCCATCCTTACCGTCGCCCGCGGCGGAGCTCATGATCCAGCCCGCCCAAGCGGCCGGGTTCAGCGATTCGACTTCCCCGCTGACGCGCAATCCCTTGGCTGGCAGGTCCATCGGCGCTTCCGGACCGAACTGCAACTGGCCTCGAAACTCGCGGTCGCGCGTCCCGACCAGTGCGAACAGGCGAACATCCGGGCCGATTTCCAGGCGCAATGGTTGCGCGCTCTCGATCGGCAACTGCACGCCGAGCTCGAGCCGGCGCACCGACTCGGCGCTCTTGGCGAGCGGCGCCGGGAACGAGATTTCAGTCCCGGCCAGATCAGTCGAATAGCGAATCACGCTGGCCGGGGTCTCGCCCTCGGCGACCTTGGGCACGTCGACGGCGACCGTCCACTCGGAGACGCCCTTGACCTGGGCGAGAATCGCGGCGAGTTGGTCGTACTGCCCAAACAGTGCCTGCGCCGAAGCCCGACCCTGCAGGCGCGCTTCGACCTGGCGTGCCGGGTTGCTGGTGAAGGCGCCAACGGCGATCGCCAGTTCGGCGTTTTCCCCGGCCAGCTGCATGCGCAATTGATCGGCTGAAAACCCGCCTTCGGAAAAATCCAGGCGCCCATGGACCGAGCCGAAATCCAGGTTCCATTTGGAGTCGGTGAAATGGGCACCCTTGAGCAACGCCTCGCCGGCAACGCTGCTCGTCCCCAGGTCCTTGCGCAACGGCAAGTGGATGCGCGCGCCAACTTCGACCGGTCCGCTCAATGCCATGCCGAACAACACGTCAGCATGTTTGCGGCGCAGCGGCGTAGCCTCGATGAACTCCAGCCAGCGCGCGCCGTCACCTTCGCCGCTGAGGTCGAGATCGAGCACCGGATCCTTGAGCGAAGCAATCGCGCCGCTTCCGCGCACCACGCGCGCCCCGGCGATGCGCCCGCTCGCACGCTCGATCAGCATGCTGCTGTTGATGAAGGCCGCCTCGACGCTCAGGTTCTCCGCGCGTGGCCAAGCCTCGTGGTAATCCAGCGCCGCGCCCTCGACCGCGAAGCGCGCCTCGAGGCGGCCCTGGTGGGCGCGGAACGGCCAATCGGACGGATGGCCGCGATAGATCACGCGGCCATCGACCACGCGCCCGGGACCGAGCGCGCGATCGAGCCAGGCGACGGTGCGCGGCGGCATTTTGTGCAACACCCAGAAATCTTTCGCGGCGAGAATGGTGGCGCCCGGCACATGCGCGGAAAGCTCGAGCAATGGTCCGGCGAGCGCATCCGGGCTCACCCGCGCATCGAGATGGGCCGCAAAGTCCTTGCCTGCCAGGCTGCCGCCGACCAGCTCCAGGGTCCAGCCCTGCGCGCCGGGATGGGCGCCGATCAGCGCGCGCGCCCGGCTCAGGTTGACGGGGGCCTTGAACACGCCGGGAATGGCGAACTCGAGCGCGTCGTCGTCGATCCACAGCCCGAGGCCGTTGCGGTCGACAGCGAAACGAGCATCGAGGCCACGTACCTGTGGCCAGCGCGGCGCGCCCGGCCGCAGCTCGAGCTCCGTGAGCGAACCATGCAATTGCCAGTGACCGTCGGCACGCGCCTCGCCTTGCAGCCCATCCAGCCAACCTTGCGGTTGCGCGGCGTACAGGCGGCTGCGCAGCACCGGCGGCAGCGCGGCGGTGAGTTGTGCGACGGCGCCGGCGAGACGCAGCGGCAGGCGTTCGGCGGCAAAGCGCCAGTCGCCACCTGGCTCAGCCGCACGCCGCTGCGCGCTGACACGGATGTCCAGGTTGTCGGGATCGGTTCCGGCCGTCAGGTCGAGGTTGAACACGCGCCCGTCGCCGCTGCCAACGGCCATCACCCGGGCACCTGGAAGATGCACGTTCGACACGATGGCACCGGCTTCGCCCCAAGGAAACTCCGGTGCCACCAAGACCAGGTTTTCCAGTTCCCAGTCACCCTGCAGCGAGGTGAGCGCGCCGGCGCGCCAGCTGCCCCACAGCTTTCCGCCCAGCAGGCCACGCTGCGCCTTGATCGAAAGCGTCTCCAGCAAGGGCTGCAATTGCGCGACCGGGAAATCTTGCGTTTCGATGTAGGCGTTCGCGGCATCCGGCGGCCAGTTCAGTGCGCCATCCAGCTCGACCACCGCGCGCAGGCCGCCATTGCTCCCCGGGACGCGGCGCTCCACCCCGATGACGATCTGGTCGCCGCGCTGGCGCACCCGCAGCTCGACCTCGTCCAGGCTGTACTCGCGTCCGCTGGCGGCATCGGTCAGCCGCAGGCTGCCCCCCGAGAGCCCGAGATGGCCGACGCGGCCCAGCCAGTTGCCAAGGCCGCCCTTGCCGGCCGAACCGAAGCCTTCCAGCGCAATCCGGCCGCTGTGGTCGCGCACCAGGTCGACATTCGCATCGACCAGTACGAATTCGGACAGCAGGTGGCGATCAGGCAACAGCCAGGAGTAGACATCGATCTGCACGCGGGCACGGCCCAGCGTGATCGCTGCCGGCTCGTCGGCGGTCGCCGCGATGCGCATGCCCTCGAGCTCCAGCACCGGGCCGGGGCCACTCCAATGCGCCTTGACGCCATCCAGCGCCACGCTGCGGCTGATACGCTCGCCGAGCCAGCCAGCGACGCGTTCCGGCGAATCAATGAGCCATGGCAGCGCCAGGCGACCAATCGCGAGCAGGCCGGCGGCAAACACCAGCACGCAGGCGACGCTCGCCAGCAGCCAGCGCCGCAGTCGTCGCCAGCGGCGCCGCGCCGGCTTCACGCGCGGGCGCCCCGGTCAGGCCGGCACGCGCACGCAGCAGTCGCGCGCCGAGATGAGCTCACAACACCACCACGTCGTACTGCTCAGGCGAATACTGCTCTTCCGCCTGGAAGCGAATGGCCTTGCCGATGAAGCTCTCGAGCTCGCCAAGCGCGGCAGATTCTTCGTCGAGCACGCGCTGGACCACGTTCGGGCTGGCCAGCACCAGTACGCTGCGCGCTTCGAACTGGCGCACCGCGCGGGTGATTTCGCGGAAAATTTCGTAGCCGACGGTTTCCGCCGACTTGACCGTGCCGCGCCCGGAACACTCCGAACAGGGCTCGCACAGCTGGCGCTCGAGGCTCTCGGTGGTGCGCTTGCGGGTCATCTCGACGAGGCCGAGCGGCGACATCTCGTACACCGTGGTTTTGGCGTGGTCGCGCGCCAGCGATTTTTCCAGGATGCGCAGGACCTGCCGCTTGTGTTCCTCGTCCACCATGTCGATAAAATCGATGATGATGATGCCGCCGAGATTACGCAGTCGCAGCTGGCGCGCAATGGTCTGCGCGGCCTCGAGGTTGGTCTTGTAGACGGTTTCCTCGAGATTGCGATGGCCGAGGAAGCCGCCGGTGTTGACGTCGACCGTAGTCATCGCCTCAGTCTGGTCGATGATCAGGTAGCCACCCGACTTGAGCGGGGTTTCCTTGCGCAACGCGCGCAGGATCTCGTCTTCGATGCCGTAGAGGTCGAACAGCGGGCGCTCGCCCGGATAGTGTTCGAGCCGCTCGGTGTACTCGGGGATGAACTCCCCGGTGAAGACCACCGCGCGGTCATAGGTCTCGCGTGAATCGATGCGTACTTTCTCCACGTGTGGCTTCAGGAAATCGCGCAGCGCGCGCAGCGACAGCGGCAGTTCCTCGTAGACACGCTCGCACACCTTGGTGCGCAACATGTCCTCGCCGACAGAGGTCCAGAGGCGTTCGAGGAAAGCCATGTCCGCACGCAACGGCTCGGCGCCGACGCCCTCGGCATTGGTACGCACGATGAAGCCCTGGCCAGAGTCGTTCGCCAGGGTCTGCATCAGGTCTTTCAGGCGCGCGCGCTCGGATTCGTCCTCGATGCGCACGGAGACGCCGATCGTGCGCGAGTACGGCAGCAGCACCAGGTAGCGCGACGGAATGGACAGGTGCGTGGTGAGCCGCGCGCCCTTGCTGCCGATCGGATCCTTGACCACCTGGACCACGATTTCCTGGCCTTCGCGCACGAGTTCGCTGATCGAGGGCACCGGCATCGGCGTGGCTTCGACACCGTCGCCTTCCGTCGGCATCCGCATGAGGTCATTCGCGTGCAGGAAGGCCGTGCGGTCGAGGCCGATTTCGACGAACGCAGCCTGCATGCCGGGCATCACCCGCGAGACCCGCCCTTTGTAGATATTGCCGACGTACCCGCGGCGACGAGCGCGCTCGATGTATACCTCCTGGAGCATGCCGTTCTCGACGAGCGCAACGCGCGTCTCGCGGGGGGTGACGTTGATCAGGATTTCTTCGGACACGGGGCGATTGGGCTAGAAAAAGGGGATGAGCCGCTTATAACGGACGGCCACGAAACAGGACAGGAGAGAGTAACCCGCTGCGGCTGAACCAAGCAGTGAAGAGCGGGTTGTCGGTTATCGGTTTTCGGTTTTCGGTTTTCGGAAAAGCGGTCATCCGCGCGATGTCGTTTTTTTGACCAGAGCGGTCTTGCGACAGCCGGCCAGACTGGCTTTTCGCTCCGACCGAAAACCGCAAACGAAAACTGCTCGTCAAACCCCCGCCGCCACCAGCAGCTGTCCCGTCTCGAACAAAGGCAATCCCATCACTCCGGAATGGCTGCCGTCGAGGCGCGCGATGAAGCGGGCGGCGCGCCCCTGGATGGCGTAGGCACCGGCCTTGCCAAAGGCCTCGCCGCTATCGACATAGGCAGCGATCTCGGCATCGCCGAGCGCGCTGAAGGTGACCTCGCTGACTTGCGTGAGCACCCGGCTGAAGCCCGCGCCAACGATGGCGACGCTGCTCGGCACCCGGTGCGTCCGCCCCGCCAGCAGGCGCAGCATGCGCCGAGCATCGAGCGCATCGGCCGGCTTGCCGAAGATCATTTCGTCGAGCACGACCTCGGTATCGGCACCGAGCACGCGCACGCTGGAATCCTGAGCGCATGCATTCCAGCCCGCGAGCGCTTTCTCCAGGGCAACGCGACGGCTGTAGTCGAGCACGCTTTCGCCGGCTCCGCGCAGTTCCGGAATCTCGCTTGCGAGCACGCGCGGCGCGAAGCCGATCTGGCGCAGGAGCTCCAGGCGCCGCGGCGAGGCCGAGGCGAGAATGAGTTCAAACATGCAGACTCCAGGAACCGTGTGGAATCGCCGTGGCACACGGATGTGCCACCATCTTCAATGACCCAGGTCATTTGAAATGAAGCAAAAAAAAATCCACTTTTGTTGGGCGTGTCTGGAAAGGCCCACGGATGGGCCTTTTCAGGCCTGAGAACTCGCTCGGTGATACGGATGATTGCCGAGCATGCTGATGGCGCGATAGAGCTGTTCGGCCAGCACGATGCGCACCAGTGCGTGCGGCAGGGTGAGTGCGCCCAACGACCATTTCTGATGCGCCACCATGAGGCACGGCGGGGCCAGGCCGTCCGGGCCGCCGATCAGGAAACATAGATCGCGTAGATCGCGGCCGTCCATCATCCAGCGCGCCAGTTGCTTGGACAGCATCTCGCTCGACCAAATCTCGCCGCGCCCGTCGAGCGCAATCACGCGTGCTTTTGGTGGAATCGCCGCCAGCATGCGCTGGCCTTCGTCGGCGATCGCACGCTGCGTATCGAGGGTCTTGCCGCGCGGACCGAGCGGCAATTCGGTCAACGTCAGTGGCAGCTTCTGCGTGAGCCGCCGCGCGTACTCTTCAAAGCCAGCCTTCACCCACGGTGGCGCACGCTCGGCGACCGTCAGCACATGCGCGCGCACCTAGCAACCTGTCGGGCTTTCAGCGTGAGATGCGTTGTGTGGCTGGGCGATCGGATGCAAGGCGCGGTGCGCAGCCAATGGCTCTTCCATTGGCGAGCGCCGCAACGAAGCAGACTCCGACCAGACGCGCAGTCCGAAGGACCGGACGTCCTTTTCGCGACCAGGGCCCGCAAGTTGCACCGAAAAATCCAAGATTCATCTCCAGTCTCATCGATTGCCGAAAGCCAAGAGGACTTCCGGCGTACCTCAAGATGAAAGTCCGACAGGCTGCTCGGCTGCAACCCGCGCAATGCTGGCTGGCGCCGCCTCACTGCGCGGGTGCTTGCGCATCAAGCAGTCGCACTTTGCGCGCGAGCTTCCTCGGTCAGGGCCCACAGGCGCTCCAGGCCGTAAAACTCGCGCGTCTTCGGCAGGAACAGGTGCACGACGGTATCGCCAAGATCCACCAGCATCCATTCCGCATCTTTCTGGCCTTCTACGCCGAGCGGCGGAATGCCGTGCTTCTTGGCAGTGACGATGACTTCGTCGCCCATCGACTTGACATGCCGCGTAGAGGTCCCGCTCACAATCACCAGGCAGTCGGTGACGCTGGTCTTGCCGCGGACGTCGATCACCTTCATGTCGTTGCCCTTCATCGCGTCGAGTCGTGCAATCACCGCTTCACGCACGCGCTCATCGATCTGCAACGGTACCGCGGCGCGCTTGGCGCGCGGGGCCTTGGCCACTGGCGGCGCCGCCGACGCCACTGCCTTGCGGGTGCGTGTCGGCGTTGCTGGCTCTGCGGACTTCGGCTTGGCCGTGCGCTGCGGTGCCTTTGCCGCGGTGTCGCTCGCCGCCTTCGCCCGCGTGCGCTTTGGCGCGGCAACGACTTCGGCCGCGCTGGCGCGGGCAGGTGTCTTGCGGGTGCGGGGGCTCGGAGCGTCAGCAGTGGCGGCCGTGCTGGCGGTGGCGGCCGTGCTGGCCTTGACGGCCTTGGGACGGGTGGCCTGAGTGCTGGTCGGGTCGACGGCCTTGGCAGGCTTGCGAGTGCGGCTTGGCGCGGTATTCAATTGCGGGACACCTCCTTCTGGGTTCACCGACAGTATAGATCGCCAGTGAAGAAGGTTTTGTGGTGGCGGCGGTGCCGTGAAAGCGTCTGGACAGGTTGGGACGCGCAGATCCGCCGGTCACCGATAAAGCCCGAACGCCTCGATGCGCTCGAGCACTGCGTCCGGCACCAGGAAGCGCACCGAGCGGCGCTGCTTCAGGCGCGCGCGGATCAATGTGGAGGAAATGGGCAGCGGCGGGATTTCGAGCCGCAGGACCCGTCCTGCAGGGGAGCCCGACAGCTCATCCGGCTTGGCGGTCGCGCGCTCGGCGAGCAACTCCTCGAGGCGCGGATCGATCAGTCCATGTGCATCCGGGCGGGTGAGCACGGCGATATGGGCCAGCCGCGTGAGCTCACGCCAGCGATGCCAGCTGGGCAATCCATGGAAAGCATCCGCCCCGAGCACCAGCACCAGCGGACGCTCCGGGCCAATCTCCTGGCGCACCGACTCGAGCGTGTCGACCGTATAGGACGGCCCCTGCCGATCCAGCTCGCGTGCATCGCAGCGAAGCTCCGGCGAGCCGGCAATCGCCGCTTCGAGCATGGCCAGGCGCTGCTCGGCGCTGCCGCCCGGCTGGGCACGGTGGGGTGGCAAGGCACAAGGAACGAGGCGCAGCTCGTCAGCCCGAAGCGCCTCGCGTACCTCGATTGCGGCGCGCAGGTGGCCCGCGTGAATCGGATCGAAGGTTCCGCCGAGGATGGCGATGGGGCCGGTCATATCTGGCAACCTCAGTGAACGGGGTGGAATGCGGACATGGGTGTGCCGGGCAATTGGGCAACCGCAATGAAAAATGCGCCTGAAGAACTATCTCCCTGGGAAACCGAATAAGAAAGTCCTCAACTCCGGTTTCCAGGATCATCAAGCCGCGAAGCTCGCGGCGGCTTTGCGGGGCAGGCTGGCGCGGAGCAGCCAGCGCTCGATCTCGACCCATGGCAGCCCGGCGCCGCGGCCCTTGCAACACAGGTCGACCTGGCTGGCCTCGCGCAGGCGTGCGGCCCAGTCGCGACCCAGTGCGCCTTCGAGGTTTTTCTGCCGTTGCCCGAAGACGCCGCGGGTCGGCCAATAAGACTGCAGTCGCCCACCGCTGGCGCGAATCTCATCAGCGCCTGCGAGTGCGCTCACCTGGCCGAACAGGAATCCGCACAGAGCGGCCGGCTCGACGCCTTCGCTCCGCAACGCCGCCAGAATCCGGCGCACCCGCTGCGGGCGTCCTGCGATGACGGCGTCGAACAGCCCGAAAACGTCGAAGCGCGTACTGTCGGCGACGAGGTCCACCAATTGCATGGCATCGATGCGCTTTCCGGGCACCAGCAGCGCAAGCTTGAATAACTCCTGGTGCGCGGCGAGCAGGTTGCCTTCGACGAGCGCTACCAGTTCGAGCTGCGCATCCGGTGTCAACTCGACGCCGAGACTGCGCGCACGCGCCTCGATCCATCGCGGCTGCTCATTGCTGCGCAGCTGCCAGATCGGCACGACGACGCCGCCGTCGTCGATCGCTCCCACCCAGCCCTGCGATTCCACTGCCTTGCCCCACTCCGCCACCTGGACCAGCAGGATGTCATCGCCCGGGTCGGCGACGAACTCAGCGACCACCGCCCCGCCATCGACGCCGATCTTCGGAGAGGCCAGGCGCAACTCGATCAGCCGTCGCCGCGAAAACAGCCCTAGCGAGCGCGTGTCCATGCGCCAGGCCGCCCAGTCGAACCCCGTCGCCACGTCGAACACCAGCCGCTCTTCCGCCCCCGCCGCGCGCGCCGCCTTGCGAATGGCGTCAGCCGCCTCCAACACCAGCAGCGGCTCTTCCCCCGCCACCAGATAAGCCGCGCGCATGCGCCCGGTCAGATGCTTGTCCAGCTGGTCGTATTGCAGGCGCATGCGTTGCCGATGATCCAAGAGCGAGAATCTATCCGCAGATTACGCAGATTCCCGCAGATTAAAAGCGAGATGGAAGCGACCGGAGGTCAAGAATCTGGTTGCAGCAGCGCGCGCCGGAGCTGATCTCACAAGCCACGATGACCATCTAAGGCTGCGCGATTTCTCTGCTCTTAATCTGCGTAAATCTGCGCAATCTGCGGATCAAATGCTTTGCTCTTGCTTCTCTGGTCCGCCAACAAACGATCAGGCGGCCTGCAATGAGTTGTAGATCAGCTGCTCGATCTGGCCGAGGTCGGGGATGATCGCCTGGTCATCTCGCACCATGACATTCATGAGCACGCCAGGGCGGGTCGGAATCGACTCATTGGAGGGGATCAGGGATTCAGGCGAGATCGTGGTCAGGCGCGGGAAGCCCTGCGCCAGCATCGCCATGAATGGCATCTTGGGGTGACCACTCAGCGCCTTCAGCACCGTCACGCGGGTTCCGCGCGAGCCTTCGTCGAGTGCCAGGCCGGCGAGCAGCGAGAAGGAAAACAGCGGCAGGCGCCAGCCACGCCAGTTGACCCGGCCCATCAGCCACTCGGGTGCGTTCGGGATTTTGTCGGGCACCGACAGCGTGATCACCTCGGCGACGCTCGCGTTCGGCAGCAACACGCGCCCGTTGGTCACCGGAATCATCAAGCCTCGAATATCGCGCTGTTCAATCATCGGTGATTCCTAAGAACGCAAAACGCTCAACTGAGTACCTTTACCACACGTTCGGCCAGTTGCACCGGCGTGCCTTCGAAGCGGACCAGGCTTTGTGCCTTGGCCGCATCGATCATCGAGGATATGACGCAACTCGCTGCATCTTGTGCCCAGACCTGGCCGCCGCGATCCGTGAGGTAGCGGCCGCCTTCGAGTGCGTCGCTGCCCATGCCGCTGAACAGGATCAAGGTGGCATGGTCACCGAAGCGGTCAGCAGCGTCATGCACCAACTGGTCGATGGACGGGCTGTAGGGCGAACTGCCATTGGCTGCCGACAGGCGCACGGCGCCGCGCTCATCGATGGAAAGCTGTTCGCCGACCGGCGCCACCAGAACGTCGCCGTGGCGTACCTGCTCACCCGATTTCGGACAACGCACAGAAAGCGCAGTGGCCGCATCCATTTGCAGGGCCATCATCTCGAGAAACTCGGCTCCCATGTGCTGGGCGATGATGAACGCTGCCGGCAGCGGGCTCGGCAGGTTCGTCAGGAAGGCCTTGATCGCTTCAGGACCACCAATCGAGGCACCGAGCACGAAGACACGGTTGAGATCGGGCAAGTTGAGGCGAGTCACGGGCGCGGCGGTCACCGGCTCGAACAGGCCGTCGAGATCGTCCAGGCCGGCATCGAAGCTCTGCGAGCCAGCGGCGTCTGACGGTGCCGTGAGATCGGACTCGTCTGCGTCGCTGAGATCACCGAGGTCGAGCGCGAAATCGAGCTCTGCCAGGGCGAGCTCATGTTCAGAAACGGCCGCCGACTTGCCGTCGACCGGGGAGTCATCCACCAGCGACAGGCTGCTGCCGAGATCCATGAAATCGTTGCGCTTGGTGCCACTGCCAGCAGCGGGCGTTGGTGCAGGCGGCGCATCGAAACTGAAATCGTCGTCGAGCAGCTTGAGATCCGCGAGCGCCAGCGAGGCTTCGAGGTCGGCCGGCAATTGCGGGCCACCGGGCGCCTTGGCAGCCGCGGGCATGGCGGCGTTCAAGGGCCCCTTGTCGACGATCGGCAGGCGTGGCGCAGGACCGTCCAGGCGCCATTCGGTCACCGGGGTGTCGGATTCGACGTGCTTCGGCGGCGGTTCCGCCACCGGTTCGAGCGACCAATCCATCGGGGCACTCTTGGACTCGACTTTCTTCATGCCGCTGAGCGGCGTGGTGCCGGTGGCCGCGGCTGGTGCGGCGGGTTTGTCCTGGCTGGCCTCGAATTCCCGGAAAAGTGCATCGAGATCGGCGAGTCCGTCGTCTACCGGACCTGCGGGGACGGCTGCGGTGGCAGAAGTTTCAGGCTCGGCATCGAACAGGGCGTCGAGGAAAAAATCACCCTCGGGCGCATCCTGGCTGGGCTCGGGTGGCGGTGCCGCAGCGGCAGGAAGTTCGAATTCAGCCGACTCGGCGAACAGCGCGTCCATCGAAAACTCGGAGTCGTCTGCAGCCGCCACCGGGACAGCCGTCTGCTTGATCTCGGGCGGGATGGACAGTTCGATGGTAGCCGGCATCTGGTCGAACGAAAAATCCGCGCTGAGATCCGGGAAGTCTGAATCGACCCCTGTGGCTGACGGCGCCGTCGCAGCAGGTGCGCTCTGGGCAGGAGACTGCAGACTCGGAGCATCGTCGAAGAGCTTGTCGATGTCGCCGAAATCGGATCCGGAGCCGACATCGATGGCAAGCTCGTCAGTCTTCGTCGGCATTGCCGGGTCGGGGACTGCGTCCATGAAGCCGAGATCCAGGCTCACATGCTCTAGCGAGGCCGCTTCCGGTGCCCAGGCGCGCACCATTTCTGGAGCTGCCACGGTCGCAATCACTGGCGGTGGCGCGGTCTCGGCGACGGGATGAGGAGCCGGCGCGGGCTCAGTCACCGCCACAGCTACGGGTACCGCAGCGACTGGTGGCGGCGGCCGGCGCGGCGGTGACGGAATCGCGTGCGATCCGGCTGGGGCCGGTGGCGTGACGTCGCTGCGGCCCTTGAGCTTGGCGGACAAGTGGCGCAACCAGCGCGCACGATCCCAGCCACTGAGATCACTCGACGCGGCCGGATCGTTGTAGATCACCGGCTGTGCGGCATCGTCGAGCGCTTCAGTGACCTCATCGAGCAATTCCTCGAGCTCGGGATCGAGATTGACCACGATCGCGTCGACGGATGCTTCGAGGATGGCACTGCCATCGAGTGCATCTGCCTTGCACTCGATCGCAATGTGTACACCCGCGTTGGCGAGCGCCGTGCGCAGCGTCGCCGTGCCCGTCTCCTGCTGATAGACCAGTGCAACCCGGATGTCAGTGGACATTGGCATGTCCTGCGGTAAGGGCTTCCGCCACATTCTTCAGCAGGTCGGTCTCCTGGTAAGGCTTGCCTAGATAGCGATCGACGCCCACTTCCAAGGCGCGCTGGCGATGTTTCTCACCCATACGCGAGGTGATCATGATGATCGGGATGTGCTTGAGGCGCAGGTCATTGCGGATGTAGGTGGCCACTTCGTATCCGTCCATGCGCGGCATTTCGATGTCGAGCAGGATCACGTCGGGCATGCGGTCCTGCAGTTGTTCTACCGCGTCCAGACCGTCCTTGGCCGTGAATACGTCGTAATTGCTGCGTTCGAGCACGCGCGTGGTGACCTTGCGCATCGTGATCGAGTCGTCGACCACCATGACCAGCATCTGCCGTTTCTGTGCGGGCTCCGGAATCGGCTCAAGCAGCTGCAGTTCGGCGGCGAGTTCCGGCGCCTGGCGCAGTGCCACGCCGTGACGTACCAACGGCGCGAGATCCAGAATGACGACGACGCGACCGTCGCCCATGATGGTGGCGCCGAAGATGCCGGGCACGATGCTGAGCTGCGCACCAGCGGATTTGACGACCACTTCCTTGGAGCCGATCACCTGGCTGACACGAATGGCGGCGCGCTGGTCGCCGGTACGGCTCATCAGCATCGGCACCTGGATTTCGTCGACGCCGTGATTGGTCGGCGAACGCAGCAGATCGCCCAGATCGTAGATCTGGTAGGTCTCGCCGTTGTACATCATCTCCATCTGTTTCTGTTCGAGCCGGCGATCCATCTCCTTGCGCGGCAAGCGCGTGACGCCGGTGATCGACGACATCGGGATCGCGTAGCTGGCCTCGCCGAGGCGGACCATGACTGCCTGTGCCACCGCCAGGGTGAACGGCAGGCGGATGCTGATCTTCGTGCCCTTGCCGAGCTCCGAGTCGATTTCGAGCGAGCCGCCCAGCTGTTTGACCTCGCTGGCGACCACGTCCATGCCGACGCCGCGGCCGGCTACCTTGCTGATCTCAGCCGCAGTCGAGAAGCCGGCTTCGAGCACGAACTGAAAGATGTCGCGATCGGAAAGCTGGGCTTCCGGCGTCATCAGGTTGCGCTCGATTGCCTTCTTGCGAATCGCATCGCGGTTCATGCCGGCACCGTCGTCGGTGACCAGGATCAACACTTCGGTCGCCTCGCGAGCGACCTTGATGGAGACGCTGCCTTCTTCGGGCTTGCCCTTGGCGCGACGCACTTCCGGGCTTTCGATGCCATGCGCGAGTGAATTGCGCAACATGTGCTCAAAGGGCGCCGTCATGCGCTCGAGCACGGTGCGGTCCATTTCGCCCTGGGTACCCTCGACCTTGAGCTGCGCCTTCTTGCCGAGTTCGGTCGCGGTCTGCCGCAGGATGCGGCGCAGGCGCGGGACCAGGCTCTCGAAGGGAACCATGCGCGTGCGCATGAGGCCTTCCTGCAGGTCCGAGCTGACGCGCGACTGCTGCAGCAGCAGGGTTTCCGACTGGCGCGCGATGTCGTCGAGCAGGATTTGAATCGAGACCAAGTCGGAGACCGACTCGGCCAGTGCGCGCGAAAGCTGCTGCAAGGTCGAGAAACGGTCGAGCTCGAGCGGATCGAACTCGGTGTTGCCGGACTGCTCGCTCTCGCGCTGGAAGCGCGACAGGATCTGCGCTTCCGTTTCCATCTCCAGTTTGCGCAGCTGCTCACGCAGACGCAGCACGGTCTGCTCGAACTCGACCAGGTTGAAACGGAAACCGCCCATCTGGGTTTCCAGGCGCGAGCGGTAGATCGAGACTTCGCCGGCGAAGTTCACCAGGTTGTCGAGCATGTCCGCGCGGACACGGATGAGCTCGTGCGACTGGCGTTGGCCGGCCTCGTCTTCGTCGAGCTGGGTCTTGCGCTTGCCACGCGAGATCGGCGCCTTCGGCGCTTCCACCGCGACCGGAGCAGGCACGTCCGCCGCCTCTGCAAGCGTTGTCTTGTTGAACTTTTCTTCGACTTGTCCTGGCACGTCAGCCACCGGCGCCGCGGGAACCTCGACCACCGTCAGCAATTCGTTCTCGCGGCCTTCGAGAATCAGTTCAAGCCGCGCAATGATGTGCTCGGGCAATCCGATCGCCTGGCGTTGGCGAACGCGCGAGACCATGCCATGCATGCGATCGAAGGCGCGTTCGAGCGCTTCCAGCGCGAGCCGGGTGGCTTTGCGCTGGCCGTTCGCGATCGCTTCGAACAGCGATTCCATGACGTGGCTCAAGTCGCCGATCGGATAGAGACCGGCCATGCGCGCGCCACCTTTGATGGTGTGCAGATCGCGCTGCAGGGAAGCGACCGCTTCCTTGTCTTCGGGCGCATGCCGCAGGCGCACCATCATGCCGTCGGCGTGATCCAGGATGTCGACGCCCTCCTCGGCGAAGATATCCAGGAGCTCGACGTCCATGTCAGGCAGGTCGAGCGGGCCCGGCGGATCGACATCGACCGGGCCACGCGCGTGCACTGCTAGCGCGTCAGGTTCATCCGCGACCTGCGGCGATGCGCTCTCGATCTCGAGCAGCGGCGCACGTCCGCCATCGATGGTCAGCTCATCGTCGTCCATCGCCTCCAGAGCCGGCTCGGCATCGTAATCCGTCGTCTGCATGCTGAGCTGCCCGCCGCGCGCCGCATCGGCGCCATCGTCGACATTGGCATTCTGCCAATGCGCTTCGTCGGCACTGATTTCGAACACGGTCAGCACGTCGCCCGAGATCGTCACCATGCCGAGGTCGGCGTCGTTGCTGGCGAGGTCGGTGCTGTCGACGTCGTTGCTGGCGAGGTCGTTGCTGGCGAGGTCGATGCTGTAGGCGTCGATGCTGTCGGCGTCGCTCCTATCGGCAGCGACGTTCTCGACTGGCGGGGCGATGTTCTCGCTCGACCATTCTTCGAGGTCAGCAACAGAAAACCCTTCGAGATGCTCGCCATCGACCACGAGTGGTGCATCTGGCGCTGCAAAGACTTCAAACTCGTCTGAATCGCGTTCGCTGGCGTCAATCTCGCCCGCATTCGCGGTGTCAAGGTCCGCGTGCGCCTGCAGCAGGAGCTCGAGATCCGACTCCTCGCTGGAAGCGTTCGCGACCTGCGTGTCGGTGTCGCTCGCCGAGGAAAATTCGAGGATCTCCGGCGAATCGGCGAACAGGCTTTCGATCGAGGCCAAGTCATGACCGTCGGCTGCAAGCGCGCGTGCTTCCTCATCTTCTCCAACCGCAACCGTTTCAACTGGCGCGTCGTCGGACAATCCGTCGAGCACGCTGCTGTGGTCGTCGAGCTCGGCTTCCTCAGGATCGTTGGCGGGCACGGGTGCGATCCAGCTCGACTCTTCAGCCGGCAGGGATTCGAGCAGCTCGTCGTCGATCCGAGTGAGTTGCTCGAACGCTGCCGCGTCATCCGCCGCAGCTTCGGGCCCGGTCAACGTATCGTCGTCGGCTGCGGTCTCGTCTTCGCTAGGGACGGCGATCTGCGTTTCGGTAGCGAGCGCAGACTCCGCACTCTCGAAACCGAGCTCATCGAGCGCGACTTCATCGATCTGCGCCACGGCCTCCTCAGCCGGGTCTTCGGTCATCGAACCCGTGAGGTTCGTGATCTCGTCGACGGCGGAGGAATCCGCTTCAACGTACTCGGCCACCAGGACATCGACCCCGGTATCGGCATCGTTCGCGCGCGCCTGGACACCAACGTTCGCATCCGCAACATCGTCGGCCCAGTCGGTTGCCGCGTCGCTCTGGATGGCGTCCGTCGCAGCGACGTCCGCGGCGAAGATCGCGCTCGAGGCTTCGGCGCTTTCTTCGCTGGCATCGAAGATACTGGTCATCTCGACCGCGGCCAGACTGTCGTCCTCGGCCTCGTACCAAGGCCGGGCATTGGCCTCGGGGACCGGAACGGATTGACCGGAAGCAGCCTCGTCCTTGTGTTCGTCGTGATCGTGCAGCTCGAACCCGTGATACGGATGATCGGGTGCCGGCAAGTCGTCGCGCAGCGCGAGCACACGCTCTGCCAGGATCTCGGTATCCGGCAGCTCCGCACGCGCTTCGATCGCGCTCATGACCTGCGAGATGCAGGCGGCTGAATCAGCGATCGCGGCGATTCCCGCATCGGAAGGGCTTTGCTGGCGTGCACGCAGGCGCTTGAGGTAGCCCTCGAGGGGTGCCACCACGCGGGTGAGCACCGGAAGGTCGACCATCGACAAGGCGCCATTCAAGGTGTGTACCGCGCGCAGCAACTCCTCGGTCACCGGCGGTGCCTGACCGGCACTGCCGCGCCGGAGATAGTCGGCAATGATCGACAGGTGGGCGCTGACTTCGCTGCTCAGGATTTCCATGAGCATCGGGTCGACTTCCAACGGCGACAGCTCAGCTTCGCTCACGGGCTCGGCCTGGCCTTCAGCGATATCCGCGGCAATCGCCGCCGCCGGGGCTTCCAGCGCGGCACTGACGTCGGCGTCGGCAAGCGCCGACTCGACCAGCTCGCCACCGGCCTCGGACTCATCCCATTCGCGCGCAATCTCGGCGTGCTCGGCGGCGATTTCCTGCGCACCGTCGTCGGTGCCCGCGCGCGCTTCTTCGGCAGCGAGGGCGTCGCTGAGCGCTGACAGCTCCTCGTCGACTTCCGGCATTGCCGAGTCACTCTCCAACTCGGCGCCGGCAGGATCCTCTGATCCTTCCACGGCGTCGACTGTGGGCTCATCACTGACGTCGCCCGTGGCGCTGAGAGTGGTTGCTTCGCTTGCATCTGAGGCTTGATCGCTGCCCGCCGCGGAAGCCGGCTCTGACTCAGCCGTATCAACCGGGGCGGGCGAGTGTTTTGGGAGCCAAACCTCCTGACCCGCGGTCAGTTGGTCTGCCACCCACATGATCGAACCGACATTTGCATCCGGCTGCCCTTCGCCCTTGAGCGCGGCGAGCATGCCCGGCAGCGCGGCGATGCCGTGATCGAGCAGATCGAGTACTGCCGGGGTCGGCGCGATGGACTTGTCGAGCAGGCGATTCAGCATGTTTTCGATGCGCCAGGCGAACTCGCCAATGGCGAGCGCCCCGACCAGCCGACCGCTGCCTTTCAAGGTGTGGAATGAGCGTCTGACCGGCTTGAGCTTCTCCAGGTCATTGAGGTCCCGCTTCCACGCCGGGTACTGGCGGTTGAGATTGTCGAGTTCGTCCTGCACCTCCTCGACGAAGACCTCGCGGATCTCGTCGTCAATCTCATCGGACGGTACCGAATGAAAGCCGACGCTCGGCAGCTGGATGGTTTGTTGCGGCTGGACGGGTTCGGGGAGCGGGGCCGGCTTCGGCGGAGGCGGCGCCTCAGCGACGGGCGTCGGCGCTACTTCGACGGGTGCGGCAACGACCGGCTCTCCGATGACCGGCTCTTCCATAACCGGCTCTTCGATAACCGGCTCTTCGAAAACCGGGGCCTCGAACGCCGGCTCCTCGATCACCGGCTCTTCGAGCACCGGCGCTGCGAGCACCGGTTCCTCGAACACCGGCGCCTCCGTCGGTATCGCGCTGATCTCGACGACAGTCGTCGCTGCGGGGGTGACCTCGACCAGCAACACCTCGCTCAGTCCCAGCGTGTCCGCTGCGGCGGGCGCCGGTTCGAAATCGTTGCGCTCTTCTGCTTGTTCGGACCGATCGAGATCGTCCGACGATGGCCGGATATCATCCACAGCCGCCGCTTCGGGCGCGCTGGCTGATTCGAAAGCTTCGCTGGCCTGGAACTCCAGCACCTCGGCTTCGTGCGCTCGGCTGTCGGTGAGATTGGCGACCGGCTCCGGATCGGCGGCGAGCGTGCGCTCGTCGGCGACCATGATCGAATCGGTGTCCGCATCCCACGTCAGCGCATCCAGCGAGGCCAGGTTATCGGTTTGAAGCTGCGGCGAAAATTCGCCGTGTGCCGTAGCGCCATCGGCGCTCACGGAGGTATCGCGCGGCGCCTCGAAGTCGGCGCTGGTGATCTGCAGCCCGGCCAGGTCATGTAGCGAGGGCACCACCGGTTCCGGCGCGGTGTGACCGATGATCAACGCTTCCAGGCTGTCGCCGGGTGCGATCTCGACGGCGCTGCCGATGCTGTCGGAGGTTTCGGTGTGGGTCGGCGTGACGCGGGTATCGGTATAGCTCGCGATCAGCTCATCCATTCGCCCGGCATCGGAAAGCGGTGCTGCCGCCTCCGTCTGCGCGTGCGCTGCCGCCAGCGCGGCGAGGTCGGTATCCGCCACCGGGGGCTGGGTACGCTCGGTCGTGAAGCCGTCGCCGAAGCTCGGGAAATCCGCAGCGCTGGGCGTGCTGTCTGGCGCCGCCTCGGCGGCCGCGTCAAGCGCCGCCGGCTCTTCGCCTTCGACCGGGATCGGCCAATAGCCGAGTGCCTCGAGACTGCGCCGGGTGACGTCGAGGATCTTGTCGCGATTGCGTCGGCCTTCCTTGACGGCCTCGAGGAAGAACTCGATCGACGCGATCGCGTCCGCCATCAGGTCGAGCTGGTCGCCCGACGGCACGCGCCGATGCTTGAGCAGCTCCACTTCGGCAAAGCGCACGACGCCGCCGAGCAGGGCTGCGGGCTCGGGCAGGTTGAGCATGCGCAGCGCACCGCTGATCTCATCGAGCAGGCGCGGGAGCTGTTCGATCTTGCTGTGGTCCCACGGCGACTCGATGAAGGCGACGATGTCCTGCTTCGCCTGCTGGATATTGGCCGAGGCCTCCTTGGTGGTCGCATCGAGGATGCGCCGCACCTCTGCCTGCGGCAGTTCGAAACCGGTGACCGGCGCGACTTCCTTGCGCGGATCGGCGCCGAGGCGCTCGATATGGTCATCGAGCGAGGATTCGACGTAGAGCAGCGAGCCGGCGATATCGAGCAGCGTGCTCTCTTCGGCAGGCTGCTTGCCGGCGACGATGCGCGCGACCACATCCTGCTGGTCGAGGACCACGCGGCGCGGTACGCCGAGGCCGAGCATGCCGAGGGTATCAGCAACCCGGTGCAGCGCATCAACCTGCGGAAACAGGTCTTCGGTGTTGCCGCTGCTGGTGCGCAGGAACAGATCGAGTGCGTCCTTGACGCGCAGGAGGTCTTCCTTGATCGCAGTGCCGACGGTTTCCAGCAGTGCGCGATTGTGCCCGGTGAGCGCGCCGCGGGCGTGCTCGAGCTCGGCTTGCGAAGGCACCAGTTTGTCGAGGCGGTAGACCTGGCGCAGCTCTGCGACCCGCTGCGGGCTCGCGGTGGAGTGCGCGACGTAATAGAGCAGGCCCTTGGTCAGCTCCGATGGCGGAGTGGCCGCAAAGCCCGCTTCGCCGCCGTCGATCAGGCGCTTGATCTCACGATCGACTCGACCGATCAGCAGCTTGAGCGCCACCGACGGGTCGACACCCTTGACCAGCACTGCCTCGAGCGCGCCACCGGCAACCCAGAACAGTCGGCGCGCGTCGAGCTGCACGCACATCGACCGGATCCGGTCGACCACCGCGATCATCTTGGTCAGGTTGCCGTCGACATCCTCGCCCTTGAAGAACTTGAGCAGGCCGAACTGGAAAGCCAGGCGCAGGCGCCCGCCATTGGTCGCGAGCAGTGGCTGTGGCGTCGGTGCCTTGGCCCCAGCCGCGGAGGCCGGCAGGCCGGCGCCGAGATCAGGCGAGAACAGCGAAGTCTCGCTGAGCAACTTCTCGCCGCGACAGGCGCGCAGGTCATTGAGCAGCGGCAACAATACGATCGGAATATCGCGATGCCCGCTCTGCAGGCGCTCGAGGTAATCCGGCAACTGCACCAGGCCGCGCATGAGCACGGTGTAGGCATCGTCTGCTTGTTTGACCTTGCCGTCGAGCAAGCCCAGTGCGAGGCGTTCCATCTCCTCGACCACCATGGCGCCGCCGTAGAGCTCGACCATGCGCAAAGTGCCCTGCACCTGGTGCAGGTAGCTCGCGCAAAAGCGCATCTGGCTCTTGTCGGTGGTGTCTTCGACGTAGGCTTCCAGCGCCTGTTGGGCCTGCTTGAGCGTGTCATCCAGCTCTTGCTTGACCCAGGTCAGCGTGGTGAAGTCGATGTCGTCTTGAAGCCTCATCCGCGGACTCCTTTATCCCAGTTTCGCCGCGCGACTCGCGTGCGCTCGATCGAACCACTGCGACGTCGGGGGTTGCCCCCCGCCCTGGTTAACTTGCAGGTCATTGACATCAGTTGGGCAGCTTGAAGTCGGCGACCGAGCGCCGCAGATCCGCTGCCAGCTGTGCCAGATTTCCAATCGATTCCGCGGTTTGGCTCGCACCGACCGAGGTCTGCGTGGTGATCTCCTGAATCACGTTCATGGTCGCCGAGATGTTGGTGGCGGCGGCCGACTGCTGACGTGCTGCCTGGGAGATGTTCTGAATGAGGTCGGCGAGGTCGTTCGAGACCTTTTCAATTTCACCCAGGGCGAGACCTGCGTCTTCCGCGAGGCGGGCACCGGCGACCACTTCGGCAGTCGTCTGTTCCATCGAGGAGACCGCTTCGTTGGTGTCGGATTGAATCGTCTGCACCAGTGTTTCAATTCGTTTGGTCGCGTTCGAAGCGCGCTCTGCGAGGCGCTGCACTTCGTCGGCGACGACCGCGAATCCACGACCGGCCTCACCGGCGGAGGCGGCTTGAATGGCGGCGTTCAGCGCCAGGATGTTGGTCTGTTCGGCGATGTCGTTGATCAGTTCGACGATGGATCCGATTTCCTGCGAAGACTCACCGAGGCGCTTGATACGTTTTGCAGTTTCCTGGATCTGGTCACGGATGTTGTCCATGCCCTGGATCGTCTGGCGCACGATCGCGGCCCCCTTGCCGGCGATCGCGACTGAGCGCTGCGCAACGTCCGCGCTCTCGGCCGAGTTGCGCGAGACCTCATCGATCGAGACGGCGATTTCGTTGATCGCCGCGGATGCCGAGGTGATCTGCTGCGCCTGGTGCTCGGCGGCTTCGGCGAGATGCATCGCGGTCGCCTGCGTTTCCTGGGCGGCCGCGGCGACCTGCACCGCGGTCTCGTTGATGGTGGTCACCAGTGAGCGCAGTGCTTCCACCGCGAAGTTGATGGAGTCGGCGATTGCGCCGGTGATGTCTTCGGTCACCGTTGCCTTTACCGTCAGGTCGCCTTCTGCCAGCGATCCCATCTCGTCCAGGAGGCGCAAAATGGCCTCTTGGTTACGTTGGTTGAGATCGGCGGTGATCTTGTAGCGGCGTGCCTGGTCGCGGTAGATCAAGATGGCCAACAGGATCAGGGCGAGCGCAGCGAGCAGACCGGACGCGAGCGCGGCGGTCAAACTCGGGAACTTGCGGCGACCGGCCTGCTCGCCGTACTCGACCGACAGCTGTTCGGCGTCCTGCAGCAATTGCTCGGATTCGAGCGACACGGTGTTGGCTGCTTCGCGCACGTCGATGATGTCGACGGCGCCGGTGGTGATGCTTTCGACGTACTGCCCGAGCTCCTGGAAGATCGTGTAGATATCGGTGAGCACGGTGCGCGCCTGGGGCACGTCGATGGCCTTGATGCCGAGCGCGGCGTCACCGTTCTGGAGGCCGTCGAGGGCCTGGCCGAACAGTGCGGCGTCACGGTTGAAGCCGTCGGCCGCGGTGGATGCGGTCGGGCCACCCTGCAGGATTTCATTCAACCGACGCAACATGCGATCGGCGAAGGTGACCTGGCGGCCGGCAATGTAGATCTGGTCCTGGGCGGCGCCGCGGCTAGCGAGCAGGTTCGCGACCTCGTCGGAGCGTGCCTGCAGCAGCGGGATCTTGTTCTGGAATTCCAGCGCAGTTTCATTGAGCTGCTCGACGACCTCGCGGCGGGCGAGGATGACCTCGGCAGCTGCCTGGATCGGCGCCCAGGTCTTCTTGACCTGGTCGAGCGCCACCTGCACCTCGGGATTCTTTCGGATCGAAGGAATGCCCTCCTGCGGGTCACCGTCTTCGAGCTTGCGTATATGCGCCTGGATGGTGCTCTTGACTTCAGACAACTCATCGAAGGCCTCGGCCCGACCGCCGGCCGCCTCGGCGCCGAACTTCGCGAGCTGCTGAGACAGCACGCGAATATCGGTGGAGAGACCGGTCGCTGCACGGTCCTCGTTGTTGTACTGGTTCGCGAAGAAAAAGTTCGCGATCAATCCGACAAGGCCGACCAGCAACACCACCACCAGGATGGCGAGCATCGTCGAGCTTTCGCGTTGTTGACTTCCACCGGCCGCCGCACTCATTGCTCTAAGACCCCCATGTCATCCCGCCCAGACCTAGTTGGATTTCTGCGCCTTTGCCCCGACTGCGTCGTTGATCGAGTGGTCGCGCGGCATGCCGCGCAGCGTGACCCCTCTCAGCCTCTCGCCTTGCCTCGGAGCAAATGAACAAAAATCCCCTGCACTCGTGTACTCAACCAACCCAACTGCGTCAAATCAAGCCGACGCCTGCATGAAATCCGGCGCCTTCATCAGCGCGGTCAAACTGAAAACACCCCAGGTCGACTGACCGAGACGGTACTCGCATTCGAGGAAACGGCTGACCGGCGAATCTGCGTAAAGCTCGACCGCGCGCAGGTTCTCGTCGACGAAGCTGCGCTGGCCGATCACCTCGTCGACGATCAGCCCGATACTGCCACTGGAGAGGCGTACCACCAGCACGCGCGTGCGCTCGGTAGGACGGAACGGCTCGCCTTCAAGAAAGCCCCGCAGGTGCACGATGGTGACCAGGTTGCCGCGCACGTTGGCGATGCCGAGCATCCACGCCTTGGTTCCGGGAACCGGCGTGATCTGCGGGAACATCAGCAGTTCATTGATCTCGGAGATATCGCTCGCCAGGTATACCGGACCGAGCCGGTAGGCGATGCCGCGCCACAGCCCCGGTGCGTCCAGCTGATCCGGCAGGCCGGCGACGTGCGCCAGGCTTCGCCGCTCGTAGTCGAGCAGGATCTCGATCGGGTTCAGCGGAGCGTTTTCGGGCAGGTCGTCCATCGATATCCCAATCAGGCAGGCTTGAGCAGGTTCTGAATCCGTTGCACGAGATCGCGCTCATTCGGTGGCTTGGTGAGGAAATCCTTCGCGCCCTGCCGCATGCCCCAGATGCGATCGGTTTCCATGCTCTTGGTGGTCACGATGATCACCGGTATGGACGAGGTATCGGGGTCGCGACTCAAGATGCGCGTGGCCTGGAAGCCATTGGTGCCGGGCATGATCACGTCCATCAGGATGAGGTCCGGACGATCACTGCGAGCGCGCGCCACACCCTCTTCGGCAGTGCCCGCCGTCAAGGTCTGGAAGCCCGCGCGCTCGAGCATCACGCTCAGCACGCGCACGTCGGTTGGCGAGTCGTCGACGATCAGGATTCGCGCCATTCAGAGCCCCCCGGCCTGCGCATCATTCTTCAGGGTGTCGCTTGTGCCTTGGTATCCACGTAACGCCGGATCGCGCCGAGCAACTCCTCGCGCGTGAATGGCTTGGTCAGGTATTGCTCGGAGCCGACGATGCGCCCGCGCGCCTTGTCGAAGAGGCCGTCCTTGCTCGACAGCATGATCACCGGCGTCCCCTTGAACACCTGGTTGTTCTTGATCAGCGCGCAGGTCTGGTAGCCATCCAGGCGCGGCATCATGATGTCGACGAAGATGATGTGCGGCTGGTGATCGGAGATCTTCGCGAGCGCCTCGAAACCGTCGGTCGCGGTCACCACGTCGCAGCCTTCTTTTTTCAGCAGGGTTTCCGCGGTGCGGCGAATGGTCTTGCTGTCGTCGATGACCATGACGCGCAATCCGGCGAGGCTTCCCTTGTTCTGCGTCTCGTCCACACAAACCTCCGCCTGTCATTCGAACTATCGCGACGCTTCGTGTCGCGCGGTGCCGGCACTGCCGGCGGGTCTGACACTTTACCGGCGATCGACCGCTTGGGCGGAGGATCGCGAAGACTCTTCAGGCTCTTTAGCCAAGCCTCAAGAGAATGTCAAGATTGTTTTGCAAGTGATTGTACCGGCTCGAATCCCCGAACGCCCGAAAGCTTGCCAGTTGGGCGTTGAGAGGATGCGTCCCCCGGGAGGCATAATACACGAGCCTCTCCCGGAACCGCCCTTTGCCGGGTCTTCCGGGCGGCTCGCGGAGTGCCACCGGCGCCGTCCCGGAGCTGCGGAAAAAACCCCCTTCGTGCGGTCGTGCGCAGTGCGCAATCGCCGTGAGATCGGTAGTTTTCCGCACTCGACGGGCGCTGCATATGCTTGTGCCTGAATTTCACGGAGTCGCCCGCCATGTTACGCCGCCTCGCGGTCCTGATGGACCCGATTCAAAAACTCAAAATTTACAAAGACTCGACCTTTGCGATGTTGCTCGAAGCGCAGCGGCGCGGCATCGAGGTGCACGTCGTCGAGCAGGCGGATCTCGGGCTCGAGAATGGTCGCGCGTGGGTCCGCAGCCGGCGCACGCGGGTGCGCGACGACGCGAACGGCTGGTTCGAGCAGGACCAGCCGGAACGCGAGTTTGCCGACGCCTTCGATTGCATCCTGCTGCGCAAGGATCCGCCGTTCGACGCCGAGTACCTCTACGACACGCAGATCCTCGAGCGCGCCGAGGCCGCCGGCGTGCTGGTGGTCAATCGCCCGCAGGCGCTGCGCGATGCCAACGAGAAATTGTTCACCGCGCTGTTCCCGCAATGCTGCCCGCCGACGCTGGTCGGGCGGACTGCGGATGACCTGCGCGCGTTTGCGCACGAGTACGGCGAGTGCGTGATCAAGGTGCTCGACGCCATGGGTGGCGCCTCGATCTTCCGCGTCCGTCCGCAGGACCCCAACCTCAACGTGATCCTGGAAACGATCACGCTCGAAGGCCGCCGCTCAGGCTTGATCCAGCAATATGTGCCGGACATCGTTCACGGCGACAAGCGCATCCTGCTGATCGATGGCGAACCGGTGCCGTTTGCGCTCGCCCGCATTCCGCGCGAGGGCGAGTTCCGTGGCAATCTTGCGCGCGGTGGCAGCGGACGCGGCCAGCCCTTGACCGACCATGACCGCTGGATCTGCGCCGAAGTTGCGCCTGAGCTCAAACGCCGCGGCCTGATCTTCGTCGGGCTCGACGTGATCGGCAACTATCTCACCGAGGTCAACGTGACTTCCCCAACCTGCATCCGCGAGCTCGACGCCCAGTTCGGCCTGAACATCGCGGGTAGCTTGTTCGACCGCCTCGAGGCCATGCGCGCGTGATCCAGAATAAAAACACGAGGGTCATGCGTTGAGCGATACGGTCACCATTGGCAGCGGCGATCGCCTCTCGTTGACGCTGCTGTTCGCGGGCGTGCTGCATGCCGTCGCGATCTTCGGCATCACCTTCGTCACCGAATACCCGCCGGAGTCGGCGCTGCCGGCGCTGGACGTGATCCTGGTGCAGGCCGCGACCCAGGACAAGCCGGAGAAAGCCGACTTCCTGGCGAACGCGACCCAGGCCGGCGGCGGCACCATCGACGAGGCGAAGCGCCCGACCCAGGTGTTCACCTCGCCGATTCCAAAGCCGGACGAAGGCGTGGCCCCGATGCCGGTCCGCGCCAGCGCGCCGACGCCACAGCCGAGCATCCGCACGTCGGTGCCGGTACTCACCCAGGACGCTTCCGCGGTGCAGGTGCGGCGCAGCGAGCCGGACGAGGAGTCGCGCAAGCGTCCGCTGCCCAAGGACGACACACTGGTCGAGCGCAGCATGCAGATGGCGCGCCTGGCTACCGAGATCGACCGCCAGGCACAGGCGTACGCAAAGCGCCCGAAGCGCGTCTACATCTCGGCCAACACCAAGGAATATGCGTACGCGAGCTACATGTCGAGCTGGGTCGCGCGCGTCGAGCGGGTTGGCAATCTCAACATGGACGAGATCCGGCGGCGCAACATCGAAGCCAGCCTGGTGCTCACTGTCGCGATCCGCAAGGACGGCAGCCTCGAGCGCATCGACGTCATCAAGGCCTCCGGCAACGCCCTCTTCGATGACGCCTGCAAACGCGCCGTCGAGCTCGCCGCCCCATTCACCCCGCTGCCAAAGATGGGCGAGGAAATCGACGTCCTGCACATCACCCGCACCTGGCAGTTCGGTGCGGGGGAAATGCGCATGCGCTAACGGTTTCGGACGAAAGTCTGCGACTTTCGTCCGGTTTCGAAGCCCGTCGGCGGGGCGAAGACGCGGTCTTCGCCGCGCCACCGCCTTCTCGCCCGAACGCAGGGCGCCGACGATGCCTTCGTAGGTCATGTTGCCCGCGAAGCGGGCTACTTGACGCCTTTCGTGATGGAGAGAAGCGTCAAGTAGCCCGCTTCGCGGGCCACATGACCTGCGTTCGCAATTTCCCCGACGCCTACGCCATGAAGCCCAGGTTCGCCGTTGGGAAGTTGCTGACGTTCGGGAAGATGGTGTCGACCTGGCCTGCGCTGAGGCCCATCCAGCTAGCCATGGTGGCGGCCATCTGGTCGAGCGAGGTGGTCGGGATCATCTGGCCGCTGTTGAAGGAATCCGGGCCGTTCAGACTCAAGGTCGGGAAGGTGCCGTACAGGCGGCCGCCGACGACGTCGCCGCCCATGACCATCTGGATACCGCCCCAGCCGTGGTCGGAGCCGTCGCCATTGGTGCTGAGCGTGCGCGCGAACTCGCTCATGGTGAAGGTGGTGACGTCGTTTTGCACGCCCATCTCGACCAGGGATTGATAGAACGCGCCGAGGGCACGCGAGACGCGGCGCAGCAGACGTGGCTGGCCGTTGTCCGGCATCTGCCCTGCGTGCGTATCGAACCCGCCGAGCGAGACGTAGAAGACGTTGCGGGTCTGCCCAAGCTGGGTGCGCATCTTGATGATGCGCGCGACCATCGCCAGCTGTTCGGCCAAGGAGTTGCCGGCGTCGGAGGCCAGGTTGTAGCCGGCCACGGCGGCGCCATCGGCCAGTGCGCGGAAGGGCGTGGTCAGCAGCGAGTTATTGGGCGTGCCCGTGAGGATCGTTCCGACTTGCCCGGCCAAGTCCATGGCGCGGCGCATGGTGCTGGCGTGTTCGGCCTGGAACGGGCTGTTGCCCGGGAGCGCGGCACTGCTGAGCAGATTGCATAGCGCCAGTTCCTGTTGCGACTGACCGGTAGCCGTGCACGAGCGGAAGTTGTCGAGCGTATTGCTGCCCGAGCAATTGGCGAAGCTGGTGGCGACAATGCTTCCTGGAAACGTTGGATTGTTATTAGGATTCGAGGTCGCATTTGGATCGCCGCAACTCGACAGCTGGTACGGCACTACCTGTTGGCCGACCTGAAAGCGGTTCGCGCCAGCGAAGGATAGATTCATCGGCATGGTCAACGGCGGCAGCGTGCCGCCGATCGGCGAGTTCTGCGTGAACAGCAGGTCGGCAATCTGGCCGCCCCAGCCATAGCGGTAGTTGGGCGTCTCGCGGCCCTGGAACCACTGGTTGGTCTGGTCGTTGTGCGAGTACAACTGCGGCGGCTTGGGCAGCGACGGATTGCTGTAGGTGGCCTTGGTCAACGGCACCACCAGGCTGCCGATGTTGGGCAACCACGCAATGCGCCCGGCGTTGGTCAGGGTCTGCAGGCCGGGCATGGTGGTCTGCGCGCCGGTGTCATCGAGGCTGGTCCAATCAGCGCAGGCTGCGTGGAGTCCGTAAGTCTGGCCACCGGGAAGGGGTACGCCCCCAGGTCCGGTCAAGGTTACTGGCAGCAGGCTGGCCAGGGGCAATGCCAGGCCATCGGCGGCGGTGCCGCGCGCAGCCTGGTATTGCGCGAAGCGCGTGGCGTCGGTCGGCACCAGCCAGTTGAAGGCATCGTTGCCGCCACCTAGGAACACGCACACCAGGGCGCGATAGCCGCTCCCAGAGGGCGCGGCGAGCGCCGACTCCATCAGCCGTAGCTGCGGGAACATCGACATTGCGGAGCCACCCGCGACAGCAGCGCACACGTTCTTCAGAAAATCGCGGCGGGCTTCGGTCTTGATGCGCGTCATTGCGATTCTCCTAGCAGCCTGTCGGGCTTTCAGCGTGAGATGCGTTGTGTGGCTGGGCGAACGGATGCAAGGCGCGGTGCGCAGCCAATGGCTCTTCCATTGGCAAGCACCGCAACGCAGCAGACGCCGTCCAGACACGCAATCCGAAGGACCGGAAGGCCTTTTGGCGATCAGGACCACTAAATCGAACCGAGACATTCACGATGCATCTCCAGTTAATCGAAGCGAGAGCCAAAAGGACTTCCGGCGCACTCAGGATGAAAGCCCGGCAGGCTGCTAGCGCTGCACGGCAAATTCGGGGGATACGATGATCACGCGCAGGACCTGGCGGATGCGGTCAATGCGGTTGGCATCGGTAGTAGGCGCCGTCTGCGCGGTGAGCATGCCGATCAACACCGTGCGCATGCCTGCCGACATCGAGCCGTACATTAGACGGATGTTGAGCTCGTCGATGAGCTCGCCATAAGTAGTCGCGTTTGCGGTCTGCAGCATGCTCACGAAAGGTGCCAGCGAGATGCAGGCAAAGGTAGGGTTATTGGTACAGGTGGTAGCGCCGACATACCAATTCGCTACCAAATTTTGCAGCGTATCGTTCATCCGCGTGATCGAAGACTCGTTGAGGATCTGGAACTCCGGCGAATAGAGGTTAGCGGTCTGCAGGGCCCCCGGATTCTGATAGTCCGGCTCAAAGAAGTTGAACACCGTCGGCGAGTTGTAGGGACGCTGACTGAGAGTGGTGTCGAAGCCGAGGCCCATCGCAATGTTGCCCACGCTGGTCCCGGTCTCGGGCAAGCCAGCAATGACGTCGAGCCCGCGCCTGAGTGCGGTGATGCGAAGGAGCGGCTCGCGCAGCTTGCCGCTGTTGATGGTCGGAGCGCCGCGCGCTTCAGTATCCATCAGCACCGCACGCAGGACCGCGGCCAGGTCGCCACGCACTCCCTGCCCGTTGTTGTTGAACACGGTGGCGACGCGGGTGATGTAGGCCGGCGACGGGTTGCTGCTGACGAAGCGCTGGATCAATTGACGCGAGATGAAGGGCGCCACGGTCGCGTGCGCGGCGATGGCATCGAGCGCGGCGTTGATGTCCTGGTGGCACCCAGCCGTGGTGTTGGCGACGGCTGGCAGCACGACGCCGTCGAAAATGGTCTTGCTGGTGTTGTCGTGATACGTGCGCCCACCGGCGAGATAATTGGTGTTGTTCGCCATCATCGGAAAGCAGAACATCGGGATGAAGAAGTCGGCGTTGTCGTTGTCGCCGAAACTCGGCGTGCCATTGCCGATATCGATGTAGCTGGTTCGATCGTAGGTAAGACCCGTGAACACCCGAGCGAGCGTCGCAATCGTAGTGTTGTCATAGGTCGGTTGCTGCTGCCCGCCAACCAGCGCCGGCGAGAAATCCAGGTTGCGCTTGATCAGCCCGAAGGAGAACAGCTGCATGACTTCGCGCGCGTAATTCTCGTCGGGCGAAACCTGAGTCGGCGGGTTGCCGGAGGTGTAGGCCGCCCGGTTGCGCACATAGGTCAGCCACTGCGCCATGGTCGGGCTGAAGCTGACCTGGCCGAGCAGCGTGCGGTAGTTGCTGAAGGCATTGCGGGTGAGCAGGTCCGCGTATTCGGCGACCAGGCGCGTGTCGATGCCGCCCGAGTCGGAGGTCACCAGGATCTGGCTCAGCGCGAAGGCCATGCGCTGGCGCAATTGGTCCGGTCCGAAGACTGCCTGCACATGCCAGCGATCGACGCGGTGGTTGCTGTTGAGCGAGAACGCCGGATTGGCCTCGAGCTGGGTCAGCCACGGCCGCGTCAGGTTGGCCGGCATCGACAACTGCTGGTCCAGCCAAAGCCCGTAGCCGATCGCGCGCAGGCGAGCGATCTCGGCCCGCGTGGGACCAAATGTCGCCTGGGTGAGGAAGCGCGCCGCCTCGGCATCGCTTGCCGGCGCGTCGGTGACGTCCTCGAGGTTGTTGCGAAACAGGGTGTCGGTGCTCTGCGCAACTACCGATCCGCACAGCATCATTCCGGCGACCGTAGCCAGCATGAAGCGGGCGAAATACGACGATCTGCACATATTCATAAGAACCCCCACCGATTTTGGCGACGTCATTATCTCGTGAAGACGCATTCTCAACCGTGACGGCCGACACGCGGTATCCACACCGCCTGTAGTTAACGCCGCCGGTCGGAAATCGTTGACAAAGGTGACAGCTTTCGTGGGTGCGGACCTGGTCCGGACGCTTTGAGCCCAAAAACACGTTGGAGCAAGCCCACCAAGCGTCGAACCCACGTGCGAGTTCGCGCAGGCTAGAATCGAGCCATGCTGACGCCGACCTACTTCGCCAACCACCTGCTGATCGCGATGCCGGCTTTGGCCGATCCCAATTTCTCCCGCGGGGTCACCCTGCTGTGCCAGCACACCGATGATGGCGCGCTCGGGATCATCGTCAACCGTCTGAGCGAGCTCAAGCTTGGCGATGTCTTCGGGCAGATGAGCATCGAAACCGAGATCGAGGCAATGGCACGCGCGCCGGTTTATTCAGGCGGACCGGTCCAGACCGATCGCGGTTTCGTGTTGCACGAGCCCTTCGGCGAGTGGGAATCGACGTTTCGCGTCTCCGACCAAGTGTGCGTGACCACGTCGCGCGATGTGCTGGTGGCGATGGCCGAAGGCCGTGGCCCCAAGCGTGCCTTGCTGGCGCTCGGCTATGCCGGCTGGGGTGCCGGACAACTTGAGAGCGAGCTCAAGGAAAACGCCTGGCTGAGCGTGCCGGCGAGCTCGGAGATCCTGTTCGATACGCCGCTCGGCTCGCGCTGGGAAGCCGCGGCGCGGCTCGCCGGCGTCGATGTAAGAATGCTCACTGATTACGCGGGCCATGCTTAGTGTGGTGTGGCTCGGCCTCGACGTCGGCTCGCGCGACCTCGGTGTCGCCGTCGGCAACGAGATCACCGGGCGCGCCCAGCCGTTGAAGGTGCTGGCGATGGAGCCTGGCGAGCAACGCTGGGAAGCGCTCGCGCAGTTGGTCCGCGAGTGGGCGCCGAGCGGTTTCGTGGTCGGGCTGCCGCTCAGTCACGACGGCGGCGAGCAACCAATGTCGATCCGGGCGCGCGCATTCGCAGAGGAGCTCGGAACGCGCTTTTGCAAACCGGTCGCGCTGCAGGACGAGCGCGGCTCGACCCAGGTAGCGCGGCGCCAGTTCGCGGCTTCGCGCGCCAATGGAAGTGCCCGGCGCAAACAAGTCGGCAGCATCGACGCCCTCGCGGCCGCAGTCATTCTGGAGGACTACCTTGCAACTGCCGGACATTGACAGCCTGCTGGCCGAGCTCACCAAGGCGACGCGCATGCGCCTGGCTGAGCGCAACATCACCCAGGCACGCCTGGTCGGCATCCACAGCGGCGGTGCCTGGCTGGCCGAGCACCTGCGCGAAGCCCTCGCCTGGCCGGATCCGATCGGCACGCTCGACATCAGCTTCTATCGCGACGATTTCACCCGCGTCGGCATGCATCCGACCGTACGTCCGTCGCAAATCCCCTGGGATCTCGAAGGGCGCCATCTGGTGCTGGTCGACGATGTGCTGTTTACCGGGCGCACAGTGCGCGCCGCGCTCAACGAACTGTTCGACTACGGGCGCCCGGCGAGCGTGCTGCTGGTTGCACTGATCAGCCGCAACGGCCGCGAGCTGCCGATCGAGGCGGGCGCATGTGGCGCCCACATCGACCTGCCACTCGACCAGCAAATCAAGCTGCGCGGGCCCAAGCCGCTGCGCCTCGAGTTGGTCGAGCGCGCGGGTCGCAGCGCATGAGCCTGCAGGTCACGCCCGACGGGCGCCTGCGTCATCTGCTGACAATCGACGGCATCCCGCGAGAGTTGCTGATGGGGCTGATCACCGCGGCCGAGTCGCTGCGCTCGGTGGCGCTACGCGGCAACAAGAAGCTGCCCCTGCTGCGCGGGCGCACCATCGTCAACCTGTTCTTCGAGGCCTCGACGCGCACGCGCACGACCTTCGAGCTGGCAGCGGCGCGGTTGTCGGCCGATGTGGTCAATCTTGACGTGGCCGCCTCCTCGACGTCCAAGGGCGAGAGCCTGCTCGACACGCTGGCCACGCTCGAGGCGATGCACTGCGACATGTTCGTCGTGCGCCATCCAGAATCCGGCGCGGCGCATTTCATTGCCGAGCACGCTTCCGAAGGCGTGGCCGTGCTCAATGCCGGAGATGGCCGCCACGCGCACCCGACCCAGGCCCTGCTCGATGCGTACACGGTGCATCGCCACAAGCCGAACTTTTCCGAGCTGACCATTGCCATCGTCGGCGACGTCCTGCATTCGCGCGTCGCGCGTTCGCAGCTGCGCGCTTTCGGCACGCTCGGTGTCAACGAGTTGCGCGTGATCGGTCCACGTACCCTGATCCCGGCCGCCATCGAGGAGCTCGGCGCACGCGTCTACACCGATCTCGACACCGGCATAGCCGACGCCGACGTGGTGATCGCCCTGCGCCTGCAGCGCGAGCGCATGCGCGGCGCCTTCGTCCCGTCCGAGAGTGAGTACTACCGCCATTACGGGCTTACCGCCGAGCGCGTCGCGCTGGCCAAGCCCGATTGCATCGTGATGCACCCCGGGCCGATGAATCGCGGCATCGAGATTGCGTCGGAAGTCGCCGATGGGTCGCAATCGGTGATCCTGGAACAGGTTTCGAACGGCCTGGCCATGCGCATGGCGGTGATGTCACACATCCTCGGCGCGCGCGTCCCGCAGGCGGAGTTCGCATGAGCACGGTCTTGATCCGCGGTGCCTATCTGCATTTCGGCCATGCCGGCATCGAGCGCGTGGCGGATGTGCTGTTCGAGCCCGGCCGCGTGCTTGCACTCGATCCCGAGCCGAATCAATGCCGCGACGCACATGTGATCGAGGCCCATGGTCGCTGGCTGATCCCGGGCTTGACCGACCTCGCGGCGCGCCTGCGCGAGCCCGGCGCCACGCACAAGGCGGATATCCGCTCGGAAGCGCAGGCCGCGCTGCGCAATGGCATCACTCAGCTGGTGGTCCCGCCGGATACACAACCCGTGGTCGACTCGACTGCGGTGGTCGAGCTAATCCTGCGCCGCGCCCGCGAAGCGCGTGGGGCCACCGTCCACCTGATCGGGGCGCTCACCTGCGGCCTCGGCGACGAGACGCTGGCCCAGCTTGGCGGCCTGCGCGGCGCCGGGTGCATCGCGGTCGGCAATATCGGCCGACCCGTGAGCAACTCGAACCTGCTCCGGCGCGCGCTGCAATACGCGGCCTCGCTGGAGCTGCCGGTGCACCTGCAGTGCATCGATCCCTGGATCGGTGCCGGCGGGGTCGCCCACGATGGCCGCGTCGCCGCGCTGCAGGGGCTTGCGGGAATTCCCGAGACGGCGGAAACGCTCAGCCTCGCGCGTGATCTCATGCTGGTCGAAGAAGCCGGCGTGCGCGCCCATTTCGCGCGGCTCTCGTGCGCACGGAGTGTCACCATGATTGCCCACGCGAAGGCGCGCGGGCTCGCGGTGAGTGCCGACGTCGCGATGCCGCAGCTCATGCTCAACGAACACGACCTGCTGCCCTTCCGCAGCGAAGCGCATCTCATCCCGCCGCTGCGAACGAGCGCGGACCGCGATGGACTGCGCGCCGGCCTCAGCGCCGGCGTGATCGACGCGGTCTGCAGCGACCACCAGCCGCACGACGCAGACGCCAAGCTCAAGCCATTCGCATCGACCGAGCCGGGCGCGTCCGGTCTCGATTCTTTCCTTGGCCTCGGTTTGAAGCTCGTCGACGACGGCGTGCTCTCGGTCGCCGGCTGGCTGGAGCGCGCTGCACTCGCGCCGCGGCGCATCCTCGGGCTGGAAGCCCCCAGCCTGGAATCCGGGGCGATCCCGGATTTTGTCCTGGTCGACCCCGATTTCGAACGCAGCCTTTCCGCCGGGAACATGCTGAGCCGTGGCAAGAACACCCCGTTCCGCGGCTGGCGCCTGCGCGGCCGCGTCGAGCTTGCCGCCATTGCCGACCGCATCTGGATACACGAAGAACGATGACCCGAACGATCATGGCGCGCGGCGCCGCTCGCAAGCATGGAATTAATCAGCACGCGCCATGCCCGTGGAGCGCGAGCCTGCCTGACCCCTCCCCAACCCTCCCGAACATCGGGGAGGAGGTATCCCAGCCATGACTTCTTTCATTGCAATTCGCGTCGGTCCTGCCATGCGCGCGGCAACCATTTTCGCGGCCCTGGTTCTTGCCGGCTGTGCCGGCGCCCCGCCCGAGCCACCGCCACCGCCGCCGGCGCCAAAGGTCGATCGCGTCGCGATCGTGCGCAACGGCGCCGAGGCCTCGACCGAATCCGTCGAGCTCATCCCCCTGCAGAACCCCGCGGTCGAATACCTGCGCGCGCAAGCCACGCGCCTCGAAACGCAAGGCAAGTTCCCCGCCGCCGCGCAGAAGATCGATCAAGCGCTCGGCATCGAGCCTGGCAACCCCCAGCTCATGCAGCTCAAAGCCGAAGCCCTGCTGCGCGCCGAGAAATACCTCGACGCCGAAAAAATGGCCATGAAGAGCTACGAAACCGGCCAGCACATCGGCCGCTGGTGCACCCGCAACTGGCTCGTCATCGCCGAAAGCCGCGCCGCCCAAGGCGACACCACCACCTCCGACTCCGCCCGCAAACGCGCGGCAGGCTGTCCCGTGGGGCCGCTGATCAAGTACTGAAGAGGCGGGATTCGGTTTCGGTTGTGGGTTTCGGAAAGGCACTCCTGCTTCGCATCATCGGAACCCCAATCCGAAAACGCTCCCGCTCCGCTTTACCGAAACCGAAAACCGAAACCGAAACCGCTCCTCACCACCATCATGGAGCGGTGTCGGTGTCAGTGGTCGGTGTCGGATTGGAGCCGCGCTCTGCTCTTACCGAAACCGAAAACCGAAACCGACACCCGCTTTCACCACCTCAGCTCCACCCCAGCGAAGTAATTCCGACCCGGCGCCGGTTCGTAGTACCTGCGGGCGCCTTCGTTGACGATGAGGGAGGCGCTGTATTGGTGGTCGGTGAGGTTGTCGATGCGTAGCTGCGCGCTTAGCTGCAAGACCTCGCTGACGTCGAACTGGCGGTTGAGGCGCAGGTTCAAGGTGGCGTAGCCGGGGACTTGGTCGTCGTTGCGGTCGCTGGCGGCGGTGGCGTCGAGGGCGCGCCAGTCGAGTGCGCCGTTCCAGCCGGCGGCGCCGCGCCAGAGCAGCTCCAGCAGGGCCTGCCGTGGCGCCACGCCGGGCAGGCGACGGCCGGCTTCGATGACGAAGTCGGGGCTGGGACAGGGTTGGCGCGTGCAGGTGGCGTAGCTCTGCGTGTAGCGCGCCTCGATGAAGCTTACGACCGCGCGCAGGCGCCAGGCCTCGCTCAGTCGATAATCGCCCGCGAGCTCGACCCCGGAACGCCTTGTCGCCGCGGCGTTCTGGAAACTGGTGCGGCCGCCTTCGGAGGTGTCCACCACGATCTCGCTCTCGCCGTCGACGCGAAACACGCTGGCATCGAGGTGCAGGCGCTCATCGGCATAGCGCGCGGAGAGCTCCCATTGCTTCGCGCGCGCCGGGCGCAGAGCGCTGTTGAAACCGCCCTCGCCATCTGCGCGGTACGCCAGCTCGCCGAGCGTGGGCACCTCGTGGGTGCGGCCAGCCGCGGCATGCAAGCTGATGCGCTCGGTCGCCGAGTAGCGCGCCCCGATCACCGGCAGCCAGGCTGCAGCCTGGTAGCGCCCGCTGTCGTCGGGATTGCCGGGCGCCACATAGTAGTCGTCGCTGCGATAGCGGGTGCGGTTGCGGCGCACGCCGGCGCTCAAGCGCCAATCCTCGCTGGGATCGAGATCCAGCCGAAGCATGCCGTCGCGGACCTGCGCGTCATTGCGCTCGTCACGGCGCAACGCGCCGCGCACGCCGAGCATCGGCCCCCGGAAATTCTCGTAGCCGCGGCGGTCTTCGGTCAGGCGTTCCACGCGCAACTCACCGCTGAGCTCCGCCTGCGCGAAGCCCCAATCGGTGGGATGACTGAAACGCAGCGCCGCCCCGTTGTAGTCGCGCCCGAGATCGACAATGCCACCACCGTTGGTCGGGCTGATCTGTGCGGAGCGCGGCACGCTCAACACCTGATCGATCTGGCGCTGGCCGGCATAGGCAGAAACCTGCACCTGGCTGTCCCCGAAGTCATGCCGGTAGCGTGCGCCGACCTGCTCCTGGTTGACCGACTTGATCGTCCCGAACAGCTGCGCGGCGGGATTCGCGGCCCCCGGGTTGTTGATGAATTCCGCGCGCGTCAGGCCCTGGGGGTCTTCTGAATCGGGTTGGTCCTGGCTGTTCGCGCTGAGTGACAACAGGCCGGATTCGCCGACATCGACTTCAGCGCGCGCGCTCAACAGGGTTCGGCGAGCAGCACTGTTGGCGCGCTCGCCGTCGGTCCGAAAATGGTTCGCCGAGATATCCCAGCGCAGCCGCTCGCCGCCATCGAGCGCGACCGCGACGCGCGTCTGCCCATTGCTGCCCGCCCCGATCGACGCGCGATCCGAGATCCGCTGGCGCGGCCCGCTGCCGTCGATGCGGATGAACGCGCCCCCGTTGCCGTACAGCGCCGCGAACGGCCCGCGAATGACTTCGACCCGGCCGGCCGCAGCCACGTCGATATGGCCGATCTGGCTCTGGCCGTCGGCGGCCGTGGCCGGGATGCCGTCGTACTCGATGCGCACGCCGCGCACCCCGAAGGCACTGCGCGCGCCGAAGCCGCGCACGCTGATCTGCGTGTCCTGCGCGTAGTTGTAGCGCTCGCGCGCAAAGATTCCTGGCACTTCGGCCAGCAGCTCGGCAAATTCGAGTTGTGGCTTGTAGCGGCGCAGCTCGAGCACATTGATGCGCGTGGGCGCTTCCGGACCGCGCTGGCGCGTCTCGGCTGCGCTTTCCTCGACGATCACTGGCGGCAGCGCGGTCGAGTCCTGCCGCGCGCAGTCGGGGCAATGGGGCTCGAGCCCGAACACACCCACCAGCAGCAGCGGCAGCAAATTCACTGTGATCGACTACATCTGGATCAGGTCAAAATCCGCTTTGCCCACGCCGCAATCGGGACAGGTCCACCAATCGGGGACGTCTTCCCAACGTGTTCCAGCGGCGATGCCTTCCAGCGGCAGGCCCACCGCTTCTTCATAAATGAAGCCGCAGACCACGCACACGAAGGTGCGCCAGGCGCCACGGCCATCAGGGGGTGCAGTCACGCTCATCTTATCGTCCTTGATTCATCCAACGCGGATTGGCTGCGCGGGGTGCGGCGATTCTGGCATAAGCTGGCTGCTTCTCCTGTCTATCCCTGGCCATGAACCCCACACTCATAAGCGGGCTGTATGCGCTGATTGATACGACGTGGCTGGCGCCCGAGCGCCTGCTGGACGCCGCACAGGCGGTGATCGACGGCGGCGCGCGGCTCATTCAGTACCGCGACAAGAATGCCAGCCCGACCGAGCAAGCCGAGCGCGGGCGGGCGCTGTTCGCGCTCTGCCGCAATCGCGGCACCGTCTTCATCGTCAATGACGACGTCGAGCTCGCCTGGGAGTTGATGGCGCATGGCGTCCACCTCGGCGCCATGGACGCGACCATCGCCGCCGCACGCGCACGCCTCGGGCCGACCGCGATCATCGGCGCCTCCTGCTACGACAGCGTCGTCAACGCCCAGCGCGCCGCCGACGCCGGCGCCAGCTACCTTGCCTTCGGCGCCTTTTTTTCCTCGCCCACCAAACCCGATGCGCGCCAAGCCTCGCCGGTCTTGCTGCGCAAGGCGCGCGTGCTCAAGCTGCCCCTCGTCGCCATCGGCGGCATCACCCCCGAAAACGCCCCCGAGCTGATTGCGACCGGCGCCAACGCCATCGCCGTCGCCAGCGGCCTTTACGCGGGCGGGGACATCGCGGGGAATGCGCGGCGGTATGCCGAGCTGTTCGCCTGATCGATTGAAGCAAAGTCAAAAGTTCAACGCAGAGACGCAAAGACGCAGAGGAAGCAAGAGCGAGAAGAGCAGAGAGGCAGAGAAATCCATCATGAGCTTACGCCGTGAACGCTGCTGGATCGCATCCTTCATTCGCTTTTTGCTTTCCTCTCTCTTGCTTCCTCTGCGTCTCTGCGTCTCTGCGTCTCTGCGTTGATCGTTTGATCTTGCGTTGCTTTCGTCCCGAGTCAGCGACTCGCCCGCAGTTTGCCCGCCCCTGTCCTTGCGTGCTCGGTGGTAGTCGGGGAGGCTTCGGACATTGCCGACACGACTTTCCCCATGCGCGCGACGACTGCGACGATCCACCTGGATGCCCTGCGGCACAACCTGAAGCGGGTGCGGGCGCTCGCGCCGCGGTCGAAGGTGATGGCGGTGGTCAAGGCCGATGGCTACGGGCATGGGCTCGAGCGGGTGGCGCGCGCGCTGGCGGATGCTGATGCGTTCGGCGTAGCCACGCTCGCCGATGCGGAGCGCCTGCGCGGGACCGGGTTTGCGCATCGGGTGGTGCTGCTGTCGGGCTTTGACGAGGCGATCGACCTGCCGCTGCTGCTGCGCCTGCGAGTCGACAGCGTCATTCATCACGAGCACCAGTTGGGCGTGCTCGAGCACACGCCGCTCGGCGCGCCGCTCGATGTCTGGATCAAGCTCGACACCGGCATGCACCGGCTCGGTTTCCTGCCCGAACAGGCGCAATCGGTGCATGCGCGCCTGCGCGCGTTGCCGCAGATCGGTGAAATCCGTTGGATGACCCATTTCGCCTGTGCCGACGAAAATGACCGCGAGATCAGCGAGGCGCAGATGGGTGCTTTCACCACTGCCATCGGCGGCCTGCCCGGCGAGCGTTCGCTGGCCAACTCCGCTGCGCTGCAGGCCTTCCCGGCGAGCCATGGCGACTGGGTGCGCCCAGGCGGGATGTTGTATGGGTTGTCGACTTTCGCCCGTCGCATGGGCTCGGATCTCGGCTTGAAGCCGGCGATGAGCCTGTCGACCCGGCTGATTGCGATCCATGAGCGCGCTGCGGGCGAGCGCATCGGCTACGGTGGCGGCTACGAATGCCCGCATGCGATGCGCGTCGGCATCGCCGCGATCGGCTACGGCGACGGCTATCCGCGTCACGCCCCGGCCGGCACCCCGGTGAAAGCGGCTGGCCAGTCAGCCAGCGTGATCGGCCGGGTGTCGATGGACCTGCTCGCCATTGATCTGTCCGCCGCCCCGGCCGCGGTGATTGGCAGCGAGGTGCTGCTGTGGGGCGCCGAGTTGCCAGTCGAGCGCATTGCCCAGGCCGCCGGCACCATCGGCTACGAGCTCGTCTGCGGCGTCACCCGACGCGTACAGTTTGCCGAGGGCTAGTGCGGTGCGGCATAAGTAACTGCCATTATTTGCGCACCTTTTGACTGCCACCGATGCCGGATCTCGAAGACCCATCCAGCCTCGAAGACTGGCTGCGCGAGCGCCGGGAAGCGCTCGCACGACCGGCTGCCAATGCGGATCTCGACCGGGTGCTGCTCGCCAGCGATTTCGCCTTCGATGAGCTCAAGCGGCGGCCCACGTTGGCCGGACTGCTCGCCAGCAGGCCGGCAAAGACGCGCAAGCCGACCGCGACCGCGAAAGGAAAAAGCGGCGCGTCGACCGGCCCACCTGCGGCGACTGATCCGGATCTTGCCGGCGCGCTGCGTCGCTTTCGACGTGCTGGTTCACTGAGCATCCTCATCGACGATGTACTCGGGCGCGATGCGGTCGAGGTGACGCTCGAGCGCACCACGGTGCTGGCTGAGACCTGTATCGAGCGCGCGTTCGATGCCGCGCGCGCCGAGCTCGTCGCCCGCCATGGCGAACCGCGCGACGAAAGCGGCGCGGTGCAGCCGATCGTCGTCCTGGGCCTGGGCAAGCTCGGCTCGCGTGAGCTGAATTTCTCGAGCGACATCGACCTCATCGCCAGTTTTCCGCACGCCGGCGAGACCGACGGCCGGCGCAGCCTCGACAACGAGGATTTCTTCGCACGACTGGTACAGCGCGCAAGTGCACTGCTCGGCGAGACCACCGAGGAAGGCTTCTGCTACCGCGTCGACTGGCGCCTGCGACCGTTCGGCAGCGCCGGGCGCCTGTGCTTGAGCTTTGACGCGATGGAGGACTATTACCAGCGCGAGGGTCGCGACTGGGAACGCTTTGCACTGCTGCGCGCGCGGCCGGTCGGTGGTGATCTCGGCGCGGGGCGCGCGCTGCTCGAGCGCCTGCGTCCTTTCGTCTGGCGGCGCTACTTCGACTACGCGGCGCTCGAAGGCCTGCGTGAGCTCAAGGCGCTGGTCGACCAGGAGGTGCGCCGGCGCGACCGCGAGCACGACCTCAAGCTCGGTCCCGGTGGCATCCGCGAGATCGAGTTCCGCGTGCAGCTGGAATCGATCATCCGTGGCGGCCGCGAGCCGGTGCTGCGCGAGGGCAACACGCTGCGGCTGCTGGAATTGCTGGCCGAGCGCAACGTGCTCGACAGCGAAGAGTCGATGCAGCTGGCTGCCGCTTACCGCTTCCTGCGCCGTCTGGAGAATCGCGTTCAGATGCATCGCGACGAGCAGACCCATGTGCTGCCCGACGGACCGGTTGCACGCATGCGCTACGCCCTCGGTCTGGGTTATCCCGATTACGCGACGCTCGCGTCGGCGCTCGATGCCCATCGTGCTCACGTTTCAGCCGCTTTCGAGCGTTGCCTGCCGCTGGCGAATGCCGCCAAGACGCCGCAGAGCTCCGCATTGGCTGCCGACGCGGCGCTGTGGCAGGCGGTGGCACCGCTGACCGAACAGGGCACCACCGCGTCCAGTTTGCCCGCCCATCCGTGGGCGCCGCTGCTCAAGCGGCTGGCCGATACCCCGGCCGTGCGGGCGATGAGCGCACGCGGTCGGGCGCGCCTCGATCGGATCATGCCGCTGGTGCTGGGTGCGTGTGGTCGCGGCACGTCGGCTGACCTGACGCTGGCGCGCTGGGTCGCCCTGCTCGCCGCGATCGCCGGTCGCACCAGCTATCTGGCCCTGCTGGCCGAGCGGCCCGCCCTGATCGAGCGCGTGCATGAGCTTCTGCAGGCGAGCGCGTGGCTGGCGCGTGCGCTATCACAATCGCCGATCCTGCTGGACGACCTGCTCGACGCGCGGCTCGCGGTGCACGCGCCGTCCTGCGATGAGCTGGCGGCGCGGCTGACCCTGGAGCTGAGCGCGGTCGATGCCGGCGACACCGAACACGAGCTCGAGCGCGTGCGCCAGTTCCAGCAGAGCGCACGCCTCGAGCTCGCGCTGGCCTTTCTCGACGGCCGCGCGGATGCAGCGCGCACGGCATCCGGTCTTGCCGACGTTGCCGACCTGGTGCTCGGGCGCCTGTTCGCGTTCGCGCTGCGCGACCTCGCACGCGCCCACGGATCCCTGCCGGGCTTCGGCGTCAAGCAGGGACTCGCCATCATTGGCTACGGCAGCCTCGGTGGGCGCGAGCTCAATTTCAGCTCGGACCTCGATCTGGTCTTTCTCTACGAGGAAGGCCTGCAAGCGCTCGAAAGTGACGGCGAACGCCCGCTCGACGGGCAGCGCTATGTGGCGCGCGTGGTCCAGCGCCTGCTCCACTTGTTAACCGTGCAGACGGCCTTTGGGCCGCTCTATGAAATCGATGCGCGGCTGCGTCCCAACGGCAGCAAGGGCATGCTGGTGACGCCGCTATCGGCCTTCGCGTCCTATCAGCAACGCGAAGCCTGGCTCTGGGAACACCAGGCACTCGTGCGTGCGCGCTGCGTTGCGGGAGACCCGAAGATCGGTGCCGACTTTGGCGCACTGCGGCAGCAGGTCTTGCTCCGGGCGCGCGACCCGGAAACGGTTGCACGCGAGGTCGCGCAGATGCGCGAACGCTGGCGCGCGGCGCTAGACCGCAGCGATGCGGACAGCTTCGACCTCAAGCAGGGCCGTGGCGGCTTGGTGGACATCGAGTTTTCGACCCAGCACCGGGTGCTGGCGAGCGCGGCACCGGCGACGTCAAGCCCACCGGCGGAGACTGCCGCGCTGCTGGGCTGGCTGGTCGAGCACGCCGATTTCGATCCTGCCGCCGCAGGGTCGATGGCGCAGGCACACGCCCGCTTGCTCGACCGCGGCCTGCGCTCCGCACTGGCACTGGAAAAGCGCGTGGTGCCGGTGAGTGAGGCGCCGGCACTGGCGTGGCAGTAGGCCCCGAGCTTTTGGTGGGGGTGCGCTGCGCGCGGGCGCAGTTTATTTTGGGGGGGCCTGCGGGCGCGCCAAGCGCACAACCCCCAAAATCCCCCACGCCCGACCCAAAGAACGTCC
>JANPJV010000258.1:0-3759 GCA_031425695.1 Rhodanobacteraceae bacterium
GCGCGCGGCTTCATGCGCGCTCTGCGGCTGGCCTTGCGGGTGGTTCCGAAAGCGCCGCTGAGCGCGCGATAAAGCCGCGCGCACAGCGGCCTACGGCAGTCCTTGCGGGAGGTTCCGAAGGCGCCGCAGAGCGCGCGATAAAGCCGCGCGCACAGCGGCCTACGTTTTCCTCTCCGGCTCTTCCGCCCCGCCATGGTCGCGCACTGAACGGGCGACCAGGCCCACGCCGATGGCGATCATTCCCAGCATTATCAAGGTGTTGTAGAGGCTGGTCGAGGCGAAGTGGACGCGCAGGTTGGCGATGATGCCGGCGATCATGATCAGGATTCCGGCGGAGGTCAGGAACCAGCCAAGGATCGACTTGCCGTTGTAGAAGACGATGCCGAGGCCGAGCAGGAACGGCACCAGCGACAAGCCAAAGGCGTCGTATCCGTAGACGGTCCAGCCGCCACTGGTCACGATCACCTGCTGCATGAAAAGGTATCCACCGACCACCACGAGCCCTAAGCCCAGCAAGAACTCGCCCAGGCCACCCGGCGTTCCACCCGCTCCACGCATGTTCAACGCTCCAGAGTTCGCCCGAGGCGACAAGTATGCAATCGCAGAGAGGCTTGGGCGAGGGTTGTGCAAAGGCAGATCAACATCAGCTTTGGAGTGCGCTGCCTTTGGTGGGTCTGCGCTGTGCGCGGACGCTCCGGCTGACTCGTACAGCGTCCGCACATAGCGCAGACCCACAAAAGCTCAAGTCTCGATCTGGCCCTTGCCTTTCCCCGCGCGTGGGGGCTAGCGTCGGCGCGGGTTTTCCACCCGCCTCCCTTCTGCCTGGACCATTTCGCCCATGTTGCGATCGCTACCGCTGGCCGTTGCCCTCGCCCTCGCAACTTCGGTATCGGCAAAGGCCCCGGACAAGGAAGAGATCGGGCTCGAATACCGGTTGATCGGGCCCAATGTCGGTGGACGCATCTCGCGCGTTTCGGGCGTCGTCGGCGATCCCGCCACGTGGTATCTCGGCGCGGCGCAGGGCGGGGTGTGGAAAAGCGTCGACGGCGGATCGAGCTTTGCGCCGATCTTCGATGACATGGACACCCAGTCGATCGGTGCGATCGCGGTCGCGCCCTCGGACGCGAACGTCATCTACGTCGGTGGCGGCGAGGCCAATATCCGCGGCAATGTGCAGGTCGGTACGGGCCTCTTCGTCTCGACCGATGCCGGCAAGAGCTGGCAGCGGACGCTCGAGCTGCGCGGCGCGGTCGGGCAGATCGTCGTGCATCCCAGGCGCTCGAACATTGCGTTCGCAGCGGTGCTGGGTTCGCCCTTCAAGGCCAACCCGGAGCGCGGCATCTATCGTGCGCGCGACACCGGCAAGACCTGGACTCGCGTGCTCTTCGTGGATGACGATACCGGCGCGAGCGATGTCAGCATCGATGTCAACAACCCTCGCCAGATGTGGGCCGGCACCTGGACCGCGCGGCGTACGCCCTGGGGCCTGACCAGCGGCGGCACGGGCTCCGGCCTGTGGCATTCAAGCGATGGCGGCGGGACCTGGGAGCGCCGACTGGCCGGCGAGAACGGCCTGCCCAAGGGCGAATGGGGCAAGGTCGGCGTGGCCGTGTCCCCGGCTGATGGCCAGCGCATCTACGCGCTGATCGAGGCCAACGAGGGCGGGCTGTATCGCTCGGACGACGGTGGGGAGAGCTTTTCGCTCATAAATGATCACTGGGTGCTGCGGCAGCGCGCCTGGTACTACATGACGGTCGAGCCCGATCCCAACGATGCGGACGTCGTCTGGTTCCCACAGGTGCGCATGCTCCGCAGCGCCGATGGCGGCAAGACTCTGGCGGCGGTGGATGGCTTCGCGCACGGCGATCACCACGACCTGTGGATCGACCCGAGCGACAGCACACGCCTGATCGCCGGCCACGACGGTGGCGTCGATGTCAGCAACAACGGCGGCAGTGACTGGCATTCGCCCGACCTGCCCCTCGGCCAGTTCTACAACATCGATGTCGATGCGCGCCTGCCCTACCACGTCGGCGGCACGCTGCAGGACATGGGCACGGTGAGCGGTCCATCGCTCAGCCTCACCGGAAACACCGGCGCGCTTGCCGACTGGCGTTATGTGGGCGGTGGCGAGGCCGGTGACTTCCGCTTCGACCTCGCCGAGCAGGGCATGATCTATGCGAGCGAATACGGCGGCTATCTCACCCGCTACGTCGAAGGCAGCGGCCAGTACCGCAACATCTCCTCGGTGCCCGCGAACCCCTCCGGTGTTGCACCGAAGGACATGGCGCAGCGCTTCCAGTGGAGCTCGCCGGTCGAACTCTCCCCGCATGACCCGGCGACGATCTACCACGGCGCCAACAAGCTCTATCGCAGCCGCGATCGCGGCGAGACCTGGACCGCAGTCAGCCCCGACCTGACGCGCAACGACAAGCGCAAGCAGGAATGGTCGGGTGGACCGATCACCGGTGACAACACCGGCGTCGAGATCTACGGAACAATTTTTTCGATCGACGAGTCGCCGCTGACGAAGGACGAGATCTGGGTCGGCAGCGACGACGGCCGCATCCACATCAGCCGCGATGGCGCCGCCAGTTGGACCGAAATCACGCCGAAGGGCTTGGCCGTCGACGCCACCATCGAATCCCTGCGCGCCTCGCGTCACCAGGCCGGGCGTGCGTATGCAGTCGCGCATCGCTACCGCCTGGGTGACGACAAACCCTATGTCTACCTGACCGACGACTACGGTCGCAGCTGGCGCTCGCTGAGCGCGTCCCTGCCTGCGGTGATGCCGCTCTACAGCATCATCGAGGACGAACGCGATCCGGGCACGCTCTATCTCGGCGGCGAGAGTGCGTTGTTCGCCTCGCTCGACAACGGTCGCAAGTGGGGCTCGATCCAGCTCAACCTTCCGCACGTCGCGGTGGTTGATCTCGAAACGGCGCAGGGCGACCTGATCGTCGGCACACGCGGCCGCGGGCTCTGGGTGATGCACGACCTGGCCCCGCTCAAGCACCAGCTCGCCCGCCCCGATAGCCGCGAGGCCTACCTGGCGGCGCCGCGCGAGGGCATCCGCTGGCGCGCCGAATATCGTTGGGACAATGGTGACGGCAGCAAAAATCCACCCTATGGCGCAACCCTGAGCTATTTCCTCCCGAATGAGCCAGCCGAGGACCAGGAGCTGCGGCTGACGATCAAGGATGCGCAGGGACTTGCCATCCGTACGCTGTCCAGCAAGGCCAAGCCGGCATCCGGTCCGGCAGGTGATCCAGATGGTCCGTCGGAAGGTCCGGAGCCGGAGCTCACCAAGAAGAAGGGTTGGAATTCAGTGAGCTGGGATCTGCGCCACGACGGCGCCGAGCCGCTCATGGACGCCAAGATCGACATGGGCGATCCCACCACCGGCCCGCTGGCCGCGCCGGGCCGCTATGCGCTCGAGCTGGATCTCGGTTCGGAAAAACTGACCTCGCAGATCGAGGTGCGCGCCGATCCGCGCTCGCCTGCCGACACTGCGGCCATCGGCGAGAACGTCAGCTTCGCGCTGGAAATGCGTGCGGCGCTCGAACGCGCGCGCCGTGGCATCGAACTGTTGCGCGCAGTGCGCGTGCAGGCCAAGGACCTCAGCGAGCGCCTGGCGAAAAAAGCAGGCTCCGAAGCCGTGGTCAAGGCGACGGAAAAAGTCATCGCCGACGCCGACCGCATCGAAGGCCAGCTGCACAACCCCGAAGCCAAGGTCGTCTACGACATCCTGCGCGGCCC
>JANPJV010000259.1:0-2226 GCA_031425695.1 Rhodanobacteraceae bacterium
GACCTGCTCGAATCCGCCGCGGGCCTGATCAAGCGCCGCTCGACCATCTTCGTCGTTTCCGATTTCATCAGTGAACCCGGATGGGAGAAGCCGCTGGCGATGCTCGCGCAGCGCCACGAGGTCGTGGCCGTGCGCGTGCTCGACCCGCTCGAGCTCAACATTCCCGACCTCGGCCTGCTCACGATCCGCGACGCGGAAACCGGCGAGCAGCTGCTGGTCGACACGCATGACGCGAGCTTTCGCAAGCGCTTCACGCGCATCGCCGCGCAGCGGGAGGCGGAACTGCGGGAATCGCTGGTCAAGGCTGGTGTCGATGCGCTGGAGCTGTCGACCGACGGCGACCTGGTCGATGCCGTGGTCCGGTTCGCGGAAATGCGCAAGCGCCGGTCGCGCCTTGCCGCCGGTGGCCTGCCGGCACACCTGAAGGCCGCTTAGGACATCGACATGACATTCCTCTGGCCCCAGAACCTCTGGCTCCTCGCGGCGCTCCCGCTGCTCGTGCTCACCTACATCTGGATCATGCGGCGCAAGAAAAAGGCCGCCCTGCGCTATGCGTCGCTCTCGATCGTGAAGGAAGCGATGGGCGCGCGCCAGAGCATCAAGCGCCATATCCCGCCCGCACTCTTCCTGCTCGCGATGGCGGCGATGCTGCTGGCGGCAGCGCGACCGGTCGCGGTGGTCACGCTGCCATCGAACCAGCAGACCATCATCCTGGCGATGGACGTCTCGGGCAGCATGCGCGCCACAGACGTGCAGCCCAACCGCCTCGTGGCCGCACAGAACGCCGCGAAGGCTTTCATCAGCGAGTTGCCTCGACATGTGAAGGTCGGCATCGTTGCCTTCGCAGGCTCCGCCCAGGTGGCGCAACTGCCGACGGTGAACCGTGAAGACCTCGTCACCGCGATCGACCGTTTCCAGCTGCAGCGCGCCACGGCCACTGGCAACGCGATCGTGATCTCGCTGGCCACGCTGTTCCCCGACGCTGGCATCGACCTCGCTTCGATGCAGGGCGGACGCGACCGCCAGCGCGGCTTCGCAATCGATGCCGAGAAGAAAGAGAAGAAAGAGCACACGCCCGTGCCGCCCGGCTCCTACTCGTCCGCCGCGATCATCATGCTGACCGACGGCCAGCGCACCACGGGCGTGGACCCGATGGAAGCCGCCAAGATCGCCTCCGAACGCGGCGTCCGCGTGTACACGGTGGGCATCGGCACAGTGGACGGCGAAACGATCGGCTTCGAGGGCTGGTCGATGCGCGTGCGCCTCGACGAAGAGACGTTGAAGGCAATCGCGAACAAGACCGCTGCCGAGTACTACTACGCCGGCTCCGCGCAGGACCTGAAAAAGGTCTACGAGACGCTCAGCTCGCGGCTCACCGTGGAGAAGAAAGAGACCGAAGTTTCCGCGTTGATGGCGATGGTGGCGGCGGTGCTGACGTTGCTGTCGGCAGGGCTCTCGCTGCTCTGGTTCAACAGGATTCTGTAAAGTTGTCATGCCGGACTTGATCCGGCATCGCTGGCGATCGCAGGCCAACGATCCCGGGTCAGGCCCGGGATGACAGATTCAAGCCAGCAACCCCCGCACCAGATGCAACTGCCGCCCGCACCGCGCTGCGAGCGTCTCATCGTGCGTGACCAGGATGAACGCCGTCCCCTGCTCGCGCGCGAGCTCCAACATCATCTCGAACACGCCATCCGCCGTGCTGCGATCGAGGTTGCCAGTGGGCTCGTCGGCCATCACGCACGCCGGGTTCGTCACCAGCGCGCGCGCGATCGCGACGCGCTGCCGCTCGCCCCCCGACAACTCCGCGGGGCGGTGCTTCACGCGCTGCGACAAACCAACGGAAGCGAGCGCCTTCGCTGCGATCTCGTGGCAACGCTCCTGCGACTCGCGCCGGATCCGTAGCGGCATCCCGACGTTGTCGAGAGCGCTGAATTCCGGCAACAGGTGGTGGAACTGGTAGACGAAACCCAGGTGCTGGTTGCGCAGCTTGCCTTGCGCCGCCTGGTCGAGCTGGGAGAACGCCTGTCCCTTCAACTCCACCGTTCCACTCGTCGGCGCATCGAGGCCGCCCAACAGGTGCAGCAAGGTGCTCTTGCCGGAGCCGGACGCACCGACGATCGCGACCGTCTCGCCCGCATGCACTTCCATGTCGATGCCACGCAGCACTTCGACGTCGAGGCCGCCTTCGGAAAATCGCTTGGTCAGGCCCCGGGCCTTTAAAAC
>JANPJV010000260.1:0-8201 GCA_031425695.1 Rhodanobacteraceae bacterium
CCGAATGCCCTGGTGGGTCCGGACCTGGTCCGGACGCTTTCGCTCAGTTCCACCCAAAAGAGTTCGGACAAGGTGCGAACCCACATAAAGCAGACCGAATGCCCTGGTAGGTCCGGACCTTGTCCGGACGCTTTCGCTCAGTTCCACCCACAATCGCTTCTACCAAATTCCATCGAAAAGCGTTCGGACAAGGTCCGAACCCACATAAAGCAGACCGGAATGCTCTGGTGGGTCCGGACCTGGTCCGGACGCTTTCGCTCAGTTCCACCCAAAAGCGCTTCTACCAAATTCCACCCAAAAGCGTTCGGACAAGGTCCGAACCCACGGAAAGCGATACCCCACAAACCAGTCAGCCCACCCCCGCGTGCACCGCGACGCGCGCGCACCACGCTTCGATCTCCGCCGCCAGCGCATTGTCGCCCGGAGGCATTTCGCGTGCGGCGCGGCGGACGCTGTCCAGGTTGCGCGGGCTGTCGGTGAGGCGCTGGCGGCAATGCGCGAGCCAGCGCACGCGCTCGGGTGGGCTCAGGTGCTCCGGGTGGTGGCGGGCGCGGAAGCGCATGGCGAGCGTGCGCAGGCGCGCGTCCTTGAACTCGGCACCGAGCGCTGCGAGCGCTTCCGGTGCGGCCTGGCGGAAGCGACGCATGCGCGCGCGATCCTGGTCACCGACGAAACCTGCGTACAGCGCGAGCTCCGGGTCCTGCGTCTTCGGCGCACCCTGCTCGAGCAGCGCGAATACCTGCTGTACTTTCTGGTCGAGCTCCGCCGCGTCCCGCAGCCGGCGTGCATTCGCACGCAGGCGTTCCGCGTCGAAACCGATGCGCTTCAGGTCCACTCCGCCGAGTGCCGAGAGCGGCGCCAGGAACGGGAAGCGATTGGCGTGCACGACCTTCAGGCCCACCGGGATGCGCCCGGGATCGCTGACCGGCGTCAGCACGGCCGCGGCGACTTGTTCGGCATCCCAGCCGAGCAGGGCGTCGGGATCCGGGAAGGCGTCGGCGACGATTACCTTGTTGGCCTGGGTTGGATGCGGCGCGAGCGGCACCACCAGCGCGATGCAGCCGCGCTCGGCCGGAAATCGCTGCGAAACGTGCAGCAACGGCTTGCGTGTCTGCCAGTCGAGCATGGCCATCGCGCGCGCCTTGTTGCGCAGCTCGAGCGCATGTTTGAACAAGCGCGGTTGCTGGTACCGCAGCAGACGCGCCAGGGCGATGGTCGCCTCGACATCCGACAGCGCCGAGTGCGCCTGGGTGTGGCTGAGATGATTGGCCGCGGTCATGTCGGTCAGCTTGAAGCTCGGCTTGCCGGGCGCGTGCATCGGCCATTCGACGCCGTCCGGGCGCAGCGCGTAGCAGGCGCGCGCGAGATCGATCAGGTCGAAGCGGCAATTGCCGTTCGCCCACTCGCGCTCATACGGATCGATGAAGTTGCGCCAGAACAGGTAACGCGTCAGCTCGTCGTCGAAGCGCAGGGTGTTGTAGCCGACGCCACAACTGCCCGGTTCACTCAGGATCTCGTGGATGCGCGCTGCGAACTCCGATTCGGACAGGCCCTCCGCGTATGCCGATTCCGGACCGATGCGCGTGATCTGGCACGCCACCGGCTCCGGCAGGTAGTCGAGGGGCGGCCGGCAGCGGAACACCTGCGGATCCTCGATCGGCTCGAGCTCGGTATCCGTACGCCAACTGGCGAATTCCGCCGGCCGGTCACTGCGCGCATCGGCCCCGAAGGTCTCGTAGTCGTGCCAGAGGAAACTCGGGCCGTTGGCCGGGAGCTGGCTTCGGTTTCGGTTTTCGGTTTCGGAGTTCAAGGCGCCGACTGATGCGATCTCGTGAATGCAGAGGGTCGCATTTGATGCAGGGATGCGCCAGATTTCCGAAACCGACAACCTAAACCGAAACTGCTCCTCACCCCACGGCCGCCAGCGGCGGAAAGGGCGTGCGCGCCTCGATCATCTGCGCCTGGGCGAAGGAGGCGCTCAGGTTGGCGGTGGGGCGGCCGACGTAATAGCCCTGGACGAAGTCGACGCCGCAGTTGCGGAGCGCGGCCATCACGTCCGGGCGGTCGACGCACTCGGCCACGGTGCGCTTGCCGACTGAGTGGGCAATGTCGTTGATGGCGGTGATCACCGCGCGGTCGACGGGATCGTCGAGCAGGCCCTGGATGAAGGAGCCATCGATCTTCAGGAAATCGACATCGAGGTGCTTGAGGTGGGTGAAGGACGAAAAGCCGCAACCGAAGTCATCGAGCGCGAAGCGGCAGCCGAGACTGCGTAGCTGGGTGATCAGCTCGCGCGCGGCATCGAGGTTGGTCACCGCCTTGGTCTCGGTGATCTCGAAGGTGACCAGGCTCGGTTCGACGTCGAACTCGACCAGCTTGTCCATGACGTAGCGGCCGATGCCGTTGGCGCCCAGCGACTGCGCGGAAAGATTGATCGACAATCCGATCAGGTGCTCGGGATCGCTGAGCAGGTTCTCGCGCAGCGCCTTGAGCGCGTTGTGAATCACCCACTTGTCGACGTCGAGCATCATGTTGTAGCGCTCGGCGGTCGGCAGGAAGGCATCCGGCGCCACGTATTCGCCGCCGCTGCCGACCATGCGCAGCAACACTTCATAGTAGATCCGGCGCGGGCGCTGCAGGTTGAGATGGCGCAGCCAGAGCTGTCCGTCGACCGTCGGCAAGGCGTCGAGATCGACGCTCGCGAGCGGCAGGATCGGCTGGAAGCAGAGCACGAACAGATTCTCGCGCAGCGCTTCCTCCAGGCGCGCCGACCAGTTGAGTTCGACGTCCATCGAGGCACGCTGGTCGGTATCGTAGGAATACACATGGACCTGGTTGCGCCCGGTGTTCTTGGCGATGTGGCAGGCAATGTCGGCATTCGCCATGGCTTCGGATGGCGAAGCGCAGTGCCGGTCCAGGATCGCGACACCGATGCTCGCGGTGATCCGGTAGTGCTTGTCGCCATACGAAAACAGCTGGCCGGAGAGCGCCTTGCGGAAGTCTTCGGCAACCTGCGTAGGATTGCTGGCCTGCGCATTGCGCAAGATCAGCGCGTATTCGTCACCACCCATGCGCGACAGCGTGTCGTTGACGCGCAGACGGCTGCGGAGGCGATGACTGGCCTCGATGAGCAACTGGTCGCCGGCCGCGTGGCCGAGCGTATCGTTGATGTACTTGAAGCGGTCGACGTCGACGAACAGCAGCAGGCTGGTCTGGTCCGAGCGCTTGAGGCGCCCAACTTCCTGCTGCAGTTGCAGCTCGAAGAATGCGCGGTTGTGCAGCTTGGTCAACGCATCGTGGCTTGCCTGCCAGCGCAACTCTTCCTCAAGCAGGCGGCGTTGCGAGACGTCGCGGAAGGCGACGACCGCGCCCTCGCGCTTGCCATCGATGTCGAGCGGGTAGACGGTACATTCAACCGGCACCGGACGCCCAGATTCGTGCCAGAAAACCGTTTGCCAGCCGTGTACCTGGTCACCGCGCTCATAGCACTGCGAGAGATAGCAGGCGGCGCGCGGAATGCGCGTGCGGTCTTCGAAGGCGTAGTGGAAAAGGTCCGCGGCGGACTTGTGGGTCAGCTCGGCCTCGTGCGGATAGCCCAGGATATCGAGCGCAGCCGGATTGATGAACTGCAGGCGGCCGTGCGAGTCGACCCCGTAGACGCCTTCGCCGACCGACATCAGGATGCCCTGCAGACGCCGGCGTTCGTTGTCGATCGCGTTGCGGTCGACCACCGTGCGCGAAAGCGAACGCATGCGCGCCAGGAACAGCTCGCGCGCCTCGGACTTGAACATGCACTCGACCGCACCCGCGCCCAGGGACTCGGTGATCACGCGATCGGAATAAGTCCCGGTGATGATCGCGGAGAGCACGCCGGCCGTGTGCGGATGGTCGCGCATCTGGCGCACCAGCACTGAACCATTGTCGCCCGGCATGAAGTAATCGACGATGGCAATGTCGAAGCTGCCCGCCAGTGCCTTGGCCAGCCCTTCCTCGGTATTAATCGCAGTCTCGACGAGAAAGCCTTCTGCGGAAAGCAGGCGCTTGAACGCGATGCGCACGGTCGGCGAATCATCGACGAACAACACCCGCAATTGCTCACCGGCCGCGCGCGGCTCCGGCGCGGTGGCACGCACGCTCGGGCGGATCAGCTTGTTCAAGGCTTCCGGCGTGTCGGAATAATCCGACCACAACAGCAACGCAGTGGCGGCGCGCTTCATCAGCCAGTTGACTGCGCCGGCATCGGTGGAATCGGCCATCACCAGCACCGGCAGCGCAATCAAGTCACGCGCGCGGAGCAAGGCGAAGACGTCGTCTGCGCGGTGATCGGAATATTCCGGCCAGCTCACCAGCAGCGCAGAAAACTTGTCGCGTTCGGTGCTCGAGAGCACGGAAAGGCCTTCCGCATAGGTCGGAATGACCGTCACGTCGAAGCCTTTCTGCGCCAGCATGCTTGACAGTGCGCGCCGTCGCGTCGCTGACGCCTCGATCAGAAGGACTCGATCCATTCCCCCAAAAACCCCAGGATCTCGTAAAGCGCACAGGGTAACGTCAAATCGCGCCCGATTACATCCTCCGGCGCCAATGATCTGTGAAGATTAACGCTGCAAGACCTGTCTCGCTTTCGTGGCAGCGGCCATGGCCGCGAGCTCTGGTTTTGCTTTAGACGCGACCCAAAACAGGCGTGCCATCGCCACTTCCACCAAAAATGAAGACAAGTGCAGCCCGCCAACAAAAAAGGCCGCGCAGTGCGCGGCCCTTTTTGAGTTGAGCAAGTTCGAGCGCAGGTGCGCCGAGACTCTGTTGCCTTATTCGTACCCGTTCTGGAACAGGTCGCCCGTCGACAGCGCGAAATCGACTTGTGCTGGTGCGCCATCAACGAACAGTCCCAGGACGTGTGAACTGATCTGGGCCGGTGGCAAGGTGGAATCGAACCAGAAATTATAGGTCGTCGACCAACGGAGGGCGTTGGCGTTCTGCGGCGATGTCGGGAATGGCGGGGCAGCCCACTGCACACCGGTAGCCGAGACCGAGCTCACCCAGTCAGCCGTGTCGTAAGGTTCGTTGGAATGGGCGTCGACGTCGTGGAAGCCGACGCCCGTAATCGTCGCTGGATTGGCAAATTCGACGCGAAACTCATCCGCAGCGCGATTTGAATTCAAGTTGTGCACCGCGTACTCGTAATGCCAGACGCCGCCGCTGCTGGTGACCTTGCGCGCCACATGGAAGCGTTCAACCGGCGCACCGGCAATATCAACGTTCATGAGGGTGACCGTGGGATCGATCAACGGCCAGACCTCGATGGCCGAGCGCTCGCGGACTGTCGCACCCGACATGCTCAAGGTGAAGCTGGCATTGACCGTGACTTCACGATAAGACGCATTGTTCAGCCCATTGCCGGCGACCGCATCGTCAGGAGCAATGTACTGGCCTTCGACGAAATAGCGGGCGCCCGGATTGCTGGCAGCCGACAGGTCCGTTTCGGCGACGGCCAGGCGCTGATTCCAGGTGGTAGAGCTTGCGCCACCGCCCCCTGGCGGGAACGGGAACGCCCCGGTACTGGAGTTCACTTCGCTTTTGCGACCCAGTGGGCGGCTGCCGTTGAGGCTCGACCCGTACGGGTCGGTGCAGCCAATGCCGAGCTGCTTGCCACCGAACGGCGGCGACACACAGGTACCGTTGCCACAGCCCGAAGCGGTGTTATTGAGCGACACGAAGCCATGCTTGAGCCAGCTCGCACCGATCTGGTCGAGGCGGCCGTTCTTGAGGCGATACATGTTCTGCGAGATGACCGGGTGGTCAGCGGGCGTCGCCAGTGGCGGACAACCGGTCGCGCTGTTGCACCAGTTGAGTGGCTTGTCGCCGATGTTGCATGACGTCGTTCCCACCGAGTAGCCACGAACTCCACCGGTGGCGCCGTAGTGGCCGATATCGGAGAGATTGAAGACGGTCACGTCGGGGCCCGCCAGGACGGGGCCGGAAAAAATCGCTGCAACACCCAGCAGGAGCGGGACGACGAATAGCCTCAGCCTGCGTAGGCGGCTCTGAACTAGCATCTTGATTGCTCCAGCGAAGTGTGGAAAGGGGGCGCGCGGACAATAGCTATTGTGGCAGCTCGGGTCCAATCAGAGCGTGAAGCAAGTCACGCGCGTCCGCATTGTTGACATCGATTTCGAGCGCCTTCTCGAGTTCGATTCGCGCCGATTCGTTGTCCCCCTGGCCGAGCAATGCGCGCGCGAGCAGCACGCGCGTATTGGCGTCGCCGGGTGATTGCTGCACGGCGCGCCGGAACTCGACGACGCTCTCCTCGAAGCGGCCGAGGCTAGCCAGCAGCCCGGCAAGATTCTCGCGGGCCTGAACATAGTCCGGACGCAACGCCAGCGCACGCTGGAAGAATCCAAGCGCTGCATCCGTTTCGCCGGCGAGCGCACGCGCCAGGCCGGCGTTGTACACGAGCTCGGCCGAGTCCGGGATCGCGGCCCAGCCCGCATCGAAAACTTCGCGGGCCGAAGTCAGCTCGCCGCCCTGGGCGAGGAACAGGCCGAGCGCGAGGTAGGCCGACGCTTGATCCGGGCGCGCTGCGATGGCCGAACGCCATGCGCGCACTGCGCCGTCCCGGTTGCCATCGGCAAGCGCCGCGCGCGCCAGCAGCTGATGCATCTCACCCGGCAGCTCGTGGCGTTCGAGGGCACGTTGGGCGTGGACCTGGCTGGCAGCCCAGTCGCCAGCGAGTGCCTGCAACCACGCCTTCTTCGCGGCCGTGCCGAGTGTCGGTACCAGGCCCCAGGCGTCGACCTTTTCGAGCTGGGAGATTCCCGCCTGCAGCCGGTCAATTGCGATCGGATCCAGCGGCGCTGCCAGGCCGGGCGTCGCCAGGAACGCCTCACGCATGAGCGCCGTATCGGCAAAGATGCGATCGCCCGACCAGGTCTGCATGCGCACCACCGCGCTGTGTACCAGCAGTGCACTCAGCAGCAGCATGCAACCTGCAAATACCCGCCCTTGCGGCAACAATTTACCGGCGCGCTTGAGGCGCAGGCCCGAGCGTTCGACATTCGGTTCGCGCAGCAGCTTCCAGCTGGTCAGGCCCAGAAACGCGACGACCGCAGCCAGGCCCAGTGACATCAGGAAGGGCATCACGCCGTACAGTCCGCGCACGCTGAGAAAGCAGAAAACGAACACCGTGACGAGCAGCAGCTCTTCGCGCCAATCGAGCTTGCTGCGCGCGGGCGGCTGGCGCGCCTCGCGCTGTGCGGCGGTCTCGGCGACGCGCGGCTTGGCCAGGAAGGGCAGGGTTCCGGCGCCGTAGTAGAGTGCGTCCTTCGGGCAGACGCTGACGCAGTCCATGCATTTCATGCAACCGGGCGAAACCACCATGCCCCAGTCGCGTACTTCCTCGTGAACGCGCACATTCGAGCTGCACACGGCCGTGCAGTGACCGCATTGCTCGCAGGCATCGGTGACCCGGATGCGCAGCGGCGAAACGCGATCGGCCGCCGCGAAGATCGCGCCATAGGGACAGCCGTAGGTGCAGAAACCTTTCGAGCCGAGAAAGTAGACGCAGGCAAAACCGCAGACCAGGAAGGTCAGTCCACCGACGACCGCCCCCGGAAAAGTTGCCCAGAATTCCGAGGTGACCAGCTCGGTCCCGCGCACCGCCAGCGAATCGCCGATCCACAGCCGATACACCGCCGGCCACACGAACATGTAGAGAAACGCGAGGGTCGGCACCCATACCAGGGTGCGCGTCTTGAGCGGTCGCGGCGTGATCCCGACCTTCAACATCAGCCACCGGCAGGAATCCTGCAGTGCCAGCACGTGGCAACCCCAGCCGCAAAAGAAGCGGCCAAAGATCGCGGTCGACAAGATCGTGATCGCGAAGAAGATCAAGCCAGCATTGATGATCGATGACTGGCTGAAAGCCATCGCCTCTGACGGCTCCACCGGCGTCACCGTCTCACCCGCGATCAGCCAGTGCGCGATGTGCAGGCCGATGATCACGTGCACCAGGATCAGCACCAGCGCCCGCCACTTGCCCGTCTTCGAAGCCCGCACCTTGGGCGCCCGTGGCTGATCTTCGATCAGCTGATGGGGAATGATCTTGGGGAGGGGCATCGGCGAAGACTAGCGCAGGGCGACCGTGCGGGGATTAAGGCGGCGCGGGTAATGACGTAGGTCATGTTGCCCGCGCTAGCGGGGTACTT
>JANPJV010000261.1:0-4525 GCA_031425695.1 Rhodanobacteraceae bacterium
GGTCCGGACCCACGTAGAGCCAACCAGACCCAAGCGGATCTCACCCACCCGGCCGATACGGTGTGCTGTAAAAGTGGTGCACGTCGCGCGCCCACAGCTCGTCGGCCATCGACGGCCACTGGTTCTTGTCGAATCCCGGCGCGTCCTTGAGCACGGCGCTGGCGATCTTCAGGGTGAACCGATGGTGCTCGGTGTCGAGCTTGAGCGCACCCCAGGGCACTGCAAACAGCTTGTTCGCCAAGCCCAGGAAGCCCCCGAAAGAGAGCACCGCATATTCGATCTCGCCGCTGTCCATGTCGATCATGAACTCGCGAATCACCCCGAGATTCTCGCCTTCGGGGTTGAACACCGCATTTCCGAGCAACGTCTCCGCGCCCATGAGCTTCGGCCCCGGCCCGTGGCCGTTGTCATCCGAATACATCCCGTACTTGTCGCGCGAAAGGTAGCTGCTGTCCATTCGGTGCGCTCCTGCGATGAACGTCGACACTAGCGCTGCCCGTGTGCAGGTTAGGTGCGAAAGCGCACCGATGGGTAAACGAAGTCAAGCTCCTACCCTTACGTAATGGCGCACCGACGCGTTGATTCCATTGCCGAGTTTGGGCTTACGCCGGCGCCACCCGCGGGAACTTGAGCTCAAAGCGCGTCCCCCCGTGGTCGTCGCTGAAGACCTCGATCTGGCCGCCGAGGCGCGCGCTGACGAGGTTGAAGACGATATGGAGGCCAAGGCCGGTGCTGCCTTGGGCGCGGCGGGTGGTGAAGAAGGGTTCGAAGATGCGTGGCAGGTCGCCCTTGGCAATGCCGGAGCCATCGTCGGCGAAGCACAAGCGAATCTCGGTGGTGCCGGCGGCTTCGGCGTCGAGCGTCATCAGCCCGGGACGGTTGTCGGCGAACGCGTGCAGCAGCGCGTTCTGGGTAAGGATGCCGACGATCTGTCCCAGCGTTCCGGGATAGCTGTCGAGCAGCAGCCCCGGGACGCAGCTGACCTGCATGCGCACGCCGCGATTGCGCCAGGTGAGCTCGAGGCTGTCGGAAAGATCACGCAGGTATTCGCCGAGATCGAAGCGCCGGCGCTCGTCCAGGCTGCGGTCGACCGAGACCTGCTTGAAGCTGCGCACCAGGTTCGCGGCGCGGGCGAGGTTGTTGTCGACGAGACTGCTGGCGCGCTCGGCGAGCTCGAGATAGGTGGCCATGTCGGCTTGGCTCAGTTGGCCCATCTGCTGTCGGCGGCGCAGGGCGCCGGCTTCGTCGCTGAGCATCGAAGATGCGGTCAGCGCGATCCCGAGCGGGGTGTTGATTTCGTGCGCAACGCCGGCCACGAGCTGGCCGAGCGAGGCCATCTTCTCGGCCACGACCAGCTGCTTCTGCGCACCCTGCAGCTGCACCAGTGCGGTTTCCGCCTTCTCCTTGGCCTGGCTGAGCTCGTGGGTCCGCTGCTCGACCATCTTGGTGAGCTCGCGCTCATGGCGACGGACGCGTGCGCTGTGCGTGCGCAGCGCGATCACGATGAGCGCGCCACTTAACGCCACCATCAAGGCGCGGAACCAGCCGGTCTGCCAATACTGCGGCAGGACCTTCAGCGGCAGGTGCAGCTCGTGCGGCGACCAGTCACCCGTGCGCCCGCTGCCGCGCACCGTGAGCGTGTAGTTGCCGGGGCGCAGGTTCGAGTAGCTGGCGACCCGGTGGCTGGCGTCGGTCTCGATGAACTCGGCGTCGTAGCCTTCCAGCTGGTAGGCGTAGCGATTGCGCTCGGGCGCCGACAGGTCGAGCGCGGCGAATTCGAGGCTGAAAGTGCGTCTCCCCGGCGCCAGCGAGAAGCCTTGCTGGTATTGGCTGGGTTCGAGCGCCTGGCCATCGATCTTGAGCGCGGTCGCCACCACTGGCGGGTCGTAGCTCCAACGGCGGAACTGTCCCGGATCGATGATCAGCAGGCCCTTGCTGCCGCCGAACAACAGCTTGCCGTCGCGCGTCTCGACGTAGGAGCGAAACCAGGCAGTGCCGATATCGATGCCATCGGCGCGACTGAGCTCATAGACACTGTCCTCAGCCGGATCGTAGAGGTAGCGCTGGCTCCAGATTCGCCCTTGCGCATCCTCGAGGAGGTTGGCGCCGAAAGGTTGGCCGCCGATACCGAGCTGCTCGCTGATCGCCTCGAAGCGCGCCGCCCGGCCATTCAATTCGAGGAGGCGCTGCAGGCCTTCGGCGCTGTCGACCCAGAGGCGATCTTTCGAGTCCACCAGCAGGCCAACGATGCTGAGCACCGCCGGGGCGCCAGGACCATCGAGCGTGCGCACCGCCTGGAGCCGGTCGGTGCCGGGCGCGAGCGTGTACAAACCGATCGTGCTGCCCACCCAGAGACGGCCGTCGGCCTGCTCGGCAATTGCATTGATCTCGGCCGGGATGCTGGTTCCTCCGACCGTGAGCATGGCTTCAATCAATTCCGGCGCCTGAGGCGTCCAGCGCGACAGGCCGGCATTGCTGCCGATCCACAGGACCTCGCTGCGGCCGCTGAGCAGCCGGCGCACCGTGGTGCCGACGAGGCCGTGATCAGGGCCGAAGAACCGCGCCTCCCGGGTCAGCGGGTCGAACCGGTACAGGCCCGCGAGCGTGCCGGCCCAGATCGAGCGATCTGCTGTCTGTGCGAGCGCGAGCACGATGCCGTTACCCAAGCCTTGCGGGTTGTCGGGCTGCGGCCGGATGCCATCGATGACGCCGCGTTGGCGATCGAGGATGTCGATGCCATTGGAGCGCGTGCCGATCCAGATCTCGCCGCTGTCGACTTCCAGCAGGCTGCTTACGCTCGGGTGGCTCAACGTGCCTCGGCGTAGCGGGCTGTGATGCAGCACACGCACAGCCGCATTGCCGGGGTCGTGCTTCTGCAAGCCGCCGCTGTAGCCGCCGATCCAGATCTGGCCCGAGCGATCGCGCAGGAATGTGCGCACCTGGGTGTGGGCGAGGCTCGTGCTCACCGCCGGATCGGTGCGTAGTTGGCGGACCACTCGGGTGCTGGTTGGATCGACCACGACAATGCCGCCGAAGCCGCCGAGCCAGAGCTCATCGGGCCGTGGCTGCAGCATGGCCAATACGGTCGAATCGGCAGCGGTGGTCCCGGCGTCGAGGCCGACCGCGATCGGCTGCAACCCCTGCGTTTGCGGGTCGACGAGGAAGCCGCCGAGTTGGGTGGTGCTGAGGGCGATGCGGCCGTCGGCAAGCTCGAAGAGGGTCAGCACCAGCTGGCCAGCCAGCGGCTCCCCGGCCAGTGACTGCACGCGCTCGAAGTGGTCGCTGCCGGCACGCTTGCGGCTGAGGCCATTCCAGCTGCCGGCCCAAAGGTCGCCGCGGCGGTCGATCAGCAGCGCCATGATGCGGTTGTCGAGCACGCTGGTCGCGGCGCCGAGGCGAGCTGGCAGATGCTCCAACTGGCCCTTGGCGGCATTCCAGTAGTCGATACCGGCGCGCGTGCCGATGTAGATCCCGCCGCTGGAGTCTTCGGCAAAGGCGCGTACATTGTCGTTGACGAGATTGCTCGCGCCGCCAGGATCGGCACGCAAGCGCGTGAAGCGCGCCATCCCTGGGTCGAAGATGGAAACGCCGTCGGCATCGGTCCCGATCCACAGCCGGCCATCGCGGGCGAGGTGCAGCGTGCGGATGAAGACGCCGCCGAGCGAATGCGGATCCGCAGCATCGCGAACAAAGCGCTGGAAGCGATAGCCGTCATAGCGGATCAAGCCATTCGGCGTGCCGATCCACAGGAAGCCCTGGGTGTCCTCGGTAAGTGCGGTGACGTTGTTGTCGGGGATCGTCTCGGCGTCGCCGACGCTCTCGAAATAGGGCGCGCCGAGATCCTGCGCATGCGCCCCCGCGGCGGCGGCAAACAGCGTGAGCAGGATGAGGCTCCTGAGCGTGGCGAGCATCACGTCGGGCGGCAGTCCAATGGAGTCTCTTGCGCCCGATTCTGACACCCGGCGCGGCGCTTTCGGCATGGCTTTCGGGGGATTTGGTGGGAGCGTCCATGCCTGCGATGCTTTGCCTGGCTTGGTTTCTGGTGGGAGCAGCCATGGCTGCGTCGCGGTTGGCTACTTTGGCTCCTACAAAAGAGCAGATCCCAGTTCAGTTCACGTTGCTCACGCACAATTGACCACCAGTTCACAGTATTTGCCGTTCGACCACCGATCCATGCCGTCCGCGCGGTTCGCGATCGCGCGATGCTCACGCCTGAGTTACAAATTGCAGCACAACCTCGACGGAGAGCGAACGTGCTAGAGCCGGAACTGAAGCGGGAAACGATCATCCAGTGCCCGGCTTGTGACTGGAGTGCGGATCTCGAGGACTTCGATCACATCATGATCGGCGCCACTGTTCAGATCCATTGCCCGAGCTGCGATGCCAACCTCGGCAGTCGCGACCACGCGCTGAAGCTCGCCGCGTAAATCCGCGCTGTCCTGGGTCCGGACCTGGTCCGGACGCTTTTCCATCCGGGCGAAGAAAAAGCGCTCGGACAAGGTCCGAACCCACTTGCTCCAACTCA